>CACPJB010000001.1 GCA_902634135.1 uncultured Marinoscillum sp.
ATCTATTCATGTTAAAGAATTGAGAGTATTATCAAAGTCAGTAAGACCATTACCTGTTGTAAAAGAAACAAAAGACGAAGACGGAGAAGCTAAAAAACATGATCAGTTTAGTAACCAGGAGATGAAGTATAGGAGGAGATATATTGATTTAATTGTAAATCCAGAATCGAGAGATATTTTCGTTAAAAGATCATTAATTATAAATGAGATAAGAAATATTTTAAATGAAAATAATTTCTTAGAAGTTGAAACTCCTATCCTACAACCAATTTATGGTGGAGCTTCAGCAAGACCATTTAAAACATATCATAATACATTGGATATACCACTTTACTTGAGAATTGCTAATGAACTATATCTAAAGAGATTAATAGTAGGGGGTTTTGATGGAGTTTTTGAGTTTGCAAAAGATTTCAGAAATGAAGGTATGTCAAGATTTCATAATCCAGAATTTACACAATGTGAGTTTTATGTTGCCTATAAGGATTATATCTGGATGATGGATTTTGTAGAGAAAATGTTTATAAGAATAGTAAAAAAAATAAATAATAATTCAACAAAATTAAATTGTGGTGATCATAAAATAGATTTTGGGAAGAAGTGGAAAAGATATACAATGTATGAAGCAATTGAAAAATTTACTGGTACAGATGTATCAGAAATGGATGAAAGTAGTTTAAGAAAATTATGTAAGGATACAAAAGTCAAAACAGATAAAACCATGGGAAGAGGAAAACTTATTGATGAAATTTTTGGCGAAAAGTGTGAGCCAAATTTGATTCAACCAACCTACATTACGGATTATCCCATAGAAATGTCTCCTCTTGCAAAAAAACATAGAAGTAAAGATGGCTTGGTTGAAAGGTTTGAATTAATATGTAATGGTAAAGAAATTTGTAATGCTTTCTCAGAAATTAATGATCCTCTTGATCAAAGAAAGAGATTTGAAGAGCAGGTTAAGTTAGGAAAAAAGGGAGATGATGAGGCTATGGTTCTTGATGAGGATTATCTTTCAGCTTTAGAGTATGGTATGCCACCAACTGCTGGTATAGGTATAGGTATTGATAGATTAACTATGTTATTAACTAATTCAGATTCAATTCAAGATGTTTTATTTTTCCCTCAAATGAAACCTGAAAACTCTTAAAGATTATCAAAAAATCGACTTCTTTTTTCTAGTTTAAGATCTTGAAGTAATGCTGATACTGCATTAATAGTTAAATTATAAGACTGAAATCTACCAAATGGAACCCAACTGAAATTAATTCTCCAACAATGTAAATCTCTTGTTGCATTTATACTGGTTTGAGTTAGCATTTTAAATTTAAAATCATATCCAGATCTAAATGATACCTTAGTTTTCTCTGATATACTAATATCCCCTGAAAAAGTTAAAGTTTGAGTAATTGTTGGCTCTCTAAAACCTATCTTCCTTCTATTTAAATTATAGCTTGCATTTAAAGACCATGGAACATTAAAGTCTATATATTCTGCAATATTTGAATTTATATAATCAAGTTCTTCTTGAGTTCCAAAAGATGATTCAATATCCTCACTTTCTTTTCTGAAGTCTTTTGCAGAAAATCTAAATCCTAAAGCCATATTAATATAATCTAATGAACCAATTCCTTGATTATTTTTCAATGCTAATTCGTTAATTCTTCTTTGATAAATAACTCCATTTTCATTAATACTGTCTAATATGAAACTATAAGGATCTATATTTCCTGATATACTTAGATTAATAAGTCTTTTAAAAAATGATGTTCTTGTACTAAATCTAATTGGAGCTAAACCAAATGAATCAGCTAAAAAATTGTAGCTACTGGAGAAAGATAAATTATCAAAAATTTTAATTTTTTTAGTTCCACTTATTGTATCGTTTTTATCAATAACTTTCATTTCTAGATTATTACCAATATAAAAATTCATAGAGGCAGAGCTTCCAATTCTTGGCGCTCCAAAAAGAAAATTTTCGTATTTACTTAAAAGTTTAGTATCTCCCTCATTATTAATTTGAACATTCTCATAATAACCAAATTTTTGTTTTGTGAAGTCAGGACTAAATGACATAGATATTTCAGGAGAAATAACATGTCTTATTGCTTTAATTTTTCCTTTTTTAAAGAAAACCGTACCATAAATTCTTGTAGATAGTGCTAAAGCAGTTGAATATGACCAAGCTCTTTGGAATGAATTTGTAGTATCAACCTGAATCCCATTTTCTTGTTCGTTAAATGAATAATTTAATTTTTTAAGATACCATAACTCATTATAATTCATACTAGGGCTAACAGTCAAATATTTTAGTAAATTAAAAGATGTTGATATAGGTATAGTATGTTTACCTCCTATTTTTGATCTATCAATTATTGAATTAATATTATCAACATTGAAATCAATTTGTTCAGAAAAATTATTTGTGGAGTTAATTATATTTAACCCACTTAGCGAGCTGCCTACTGAGCCATTCGTTAATTCAATTTTACCAGTGAATCTGTGACTTATACTTAATTTTCCTAATGCTGTTTTTCCTAATTTCCCTAAATTTTTAAAAGGGTAAATTCTACTCATATTATAGCTGACATCAGGGAGGGTAAGGTTTACTTTTTTTGTTTGTACATTTTGAGAATGACGTAAATTGGCTGATAAATTGAAAGGCCCATTGAAAGTTTTAGAATAAGAAATATTTGAATTAAACTGTGCATTTATACTTTCATTGAAATTTGAATACACCAAATTTTTATTTTGATTATATGAATTTGTTTGGAAATTAACAGAAGAAGAAAACCTACTTGATTTCCCTCTTGAGTCAGGTGTATGGGACCATGATAGAGAAAAATCATTTGAAATTGAAGGGTTTTCAAAATCACCTAACTTACTTTTATTATAATTAAATCTTAAACTTCCATTATATGAATATCTTTTGTTATAATTAGTGGCTATTGTTCCTCCATAACTTCCTTTAGAGTATATATCTCCAGTAATTCGAAGATCTAGATGATCATTAATTGCAAAATAATATCCTCCATCTCTTAAATAGAACCCTCTTCTTTTTTCCTCACCATAATTTGGCATGATTAAACCTGAAACTTTTTTCTTAGGCTGAGGAAACATTCCAAAAATAAATCCTAAAGGAGTAGGAACATCTCCAAATTTTAAATGAAATGGTCCAGAAACAACTTTTTTTCCAGGTATTACCTTAATCTTATTAGCCGAAATATGAAAATGAGGTTCAGCTAAATTACAAGTTGTATATTTTGCGTGACTAATGAATAATTCATCATCTTCATTTTTTTTAACATCCTCTCCCTGCATATAAGCATCATCAAGTTGTGTAACTATTCCTTTTATTTTAGCTCTTTTGCTTTCAAAGTTATAAGTAATCTTATCAGTCTCATAAGACTGATTTCCTTCAGAAAATATAGGCTTACCTATTTTTTTTCCTGTTGAATCTAGTATAAAATTTGCATCAAGAGTTTTATCATTCCAATTAACTAATATTTCATAGGCTTCTAAATTTATTTCTCCATAATCAATTTTAGAATCACCATATAATTTTATTTTTTGACTTTTGAGATCATAAAATATAGAATCTTTAGCACTGTAATTTATTGTTGTTTCAATTTCACTTCTATTAATAACGGTATCTTCATTTATCTCAATAACAGTATCCTTAGCCATAAGAGAAAAAAGAGAATCTGATTCCAGTTGAGGATATGTAATTAATGGAATAAGTAGAAATAAGAATATTGCTATCTTTCTCAATTTTATAAATATATTACTTTTTAATAAATTTACGTTTGCAAATTTATTGCCTCTAGACTTAATAAGTTATAATGACAAAAATTAATATATCATTTCTACTGGGTTTATTGCTTATTTTAACTTCTTTTAACTCACTCAACCCTTCTCAGTATAAACTTTCAACAATTGTTATAGATGCAGGTCACGGTGGAAAGGATCCAGGAGCAAGAGGTAAAATATCATGGGAGAAAGATATCGCACTATCGATTTCATTAGAGCTTGGTAGAATTCTTAAAGAAAATATTCCTGCATTAAATATAATTTATACACGTAAAGAAGATAAGTTTTTGACATTATATAAAAGATCTGAAATTGCTAATAAAGCTAATGCAGATCTTTTTATTTCTATTCATGCAGACTCTTTCTCTAAATCATCTGTTTACGGTGCAACAACTTACTTAATGGGATTAAGTAAAACTTCGGCTAATATGAACGTAGCAAAAAGAGAAAATTCAGTTATTTTTTTAGAAGAAAATTATGAAGATATATATAAAGACTTTGATCCTAATTCTTCAGAGTCAGTAATGTTGTTAAGTTTGAATCAAAAAGCTAAAATTGATAATAGTACTATACTTGCTAATCTAATTCAAGACCAATTTAAGAATAGGGTAGGTATAAGATCTAGAGGTGTAAAACAAGCTCCTTTTCAAGTTTTATGGAATACTACTATGCCAAGTGTTCTGATCGAAACCGGATTTATGACAAACCCAGAGGAAGAAAAGAAATTAAATAATAAAATGCATAGAGTATATATAGCTTCAGCAATATTTAGGGCAATTAGAGATTATAAAAACTATTTAGAATCAAATGTTTAATTTTGATCTATGAATAAGGAAATTAAGGTAGGTATAATTGGAGTTGTAGGTTTAGTGTTTTTCTATCTAGGCTCAAATTTTCTCAAAGGAATAGACTTCTTCTCACCAATTAATAGATACTATGCTCTATATGAAAATGTAGATGGTTTAATAGTTGCTAATCCAGTTATAGTAAATGGTTATACAGTAGGAAGAGTTAGTGATATCAAAATTTTACAAGAGAATGATAATAAAATATTAGTTAGTATGGACATCGATGAAGATTTAATTATTGGGAAAAATTCATTAGCTACTTTGAGTAGTAATGATTTTTTAGGTAGTAAGGCAATTATTATAAATATTGGAGATATATCCAATCCAATTAATGATGGGGATACTGTTAATTCTGAAATAGCGGGTGGACTTTCTGAGCTACTTGAGAAAGCTACTCCAATTACTGATAATCTTGGTGTAACTATAAGTAGACTTAATGATATTTTAGCAAGCTTACGTGGAAGTGGTGATTTGATTACAACTACTCTCGATAATTTAAATGACGTATTATCAAATACAAATAATTTAATTGAATCAAATGAATCTACTATATCTAATACATTAGATAACTTAAATAATCTAACTTCTGATCTTTCTAAAAAACTTGAAGATATAAATCCTATAATAGAAGGGGCAAATGATATGATTTCTAATCTTAATAAAGTAAATTTTGAAAATACTTTCAATCAAATTGATATTCTATTAACTTCTATGAATGGAGTATTTGATGATTTAGAGTCTGGAGAAGGCGGAACATTAGCTTTACTTTTATCTGATGACTCACTTTATAATAACCTAAATCAAACTGCATACGATCTTGACAAACTTTTACAGCATATTAATGAAAACCCAAAACATTTCTTTGCGCCTTTAGGTAAAAGTAGAAAGAAAATCGAAAGAGATTTAAAAAAGCAGAAAGAAGATTAGGTAGAATAGCTTAATATATGACCATCAATTTCTTCAGTAATTATTCCAATAGTATTTTTATTTATTGAGCAAGAATAGAGGTTTTGTCCATTTTCTCTGATTTCTATACTTTTTAGATGAATTGTATTACCATCTATTTTATATGCTGTCTCTTTAATGGACCAGTACTCTACTAATTTTTTTAGGTTTTTTCCAGTCGCTAATTCTTCCTCTTCATTAAGAAATTTAGATTTAATTTTTCTTACTTTTTCATCTATCCTCTCAATATCAATACCGCATTGTTTTATATCAAAAATTACTGCGACATAGGGGAATTTATGAGTGATAGAAATATGATAATTAGAGTTTATAAGATGGGGTTTCCCGTTATCATCTTTTTTTATTCCCTCAAAAATTATATTTAATTCTTCACACAATTTTTCAATTAAAATTCTTGAAGCATAAAACTCTTTTTTCTTAATTTCATTTTTTATATCAGTAGTTTGATTTGTTAAAACAGATAATTCATCTATAGATTCTTCAATTTTCCAGATCCAAATAATGGATTCACCATTTAAAATTTTTTTAATTATGCTCATATAACATCTAATTAATATAAAATTATAAAATAATTGCATGATTTTATTTAAATTCATATCTCAATGAATCAGTTCAACTCAGAAGATATTTCTAATAAAAATTTTAATTCAGGTTTTCGTGGATATGATAAATCTCAAGTTGATAGTTATATCCAAATTCTAGCTAGTGAATTTAAAATTTTAGAGAATAGAATTATTGATCTAGAAAATAAAATATCAGACCAAAAAACTGAGAATGAAAAGTTTAAAAGTGTTGAATCATCACTTATTAATACACTAAAAGCTGCAGAGGATACAGGAAAGGATATTGTTGAGAATGCAAAAGATGATGCGAAAGGTATATTAGACGATGCTAGAAAAGAGTTAACTAAAATTAAGGAAGAATATGATAGTATCAAGTCATTAAGAAATAATTCTATTCAGAATATTAATGATTTGAAAGAGAAAATAAATTCTGGTCTCGAAATTATTGGAGAGGAGGCAAATTTTGATGAAATATCTGAAAGCATAAATGCTGTAGAAGAAAATATTACTAATTCAGAGAAAGAGGAAGAAGCTCATGAGGAAAAAGAAGAGGAGTCTTTGGTAGATAAATTAGAGGAAAATGAGGTGAAATTAGAGTTAGATGAACGAAAATTAGATGATGAAATTGAAGATGATTCAAGTGAAGGTATATCTGAAGAAGATAACTCAAATGAGGAAGAATTACCTGATTCTCAAGTAGATGATATTTATGAATTAACAACTGAGTCAGAAGAAAAATCTCCAGCTGATGAATCTGAAGAAAGTTTTAGTGAATCTGAATCTTCAGAAGAAGTGAACTTGGAATCAGTCCAAAATGATTCTAATGATACTCCAGATTTATTTTCTGAGGAAAAGCTTGAGATAGAGTCAGATGATAATAATGAAGATGAAGTATCTGCAGATGATATTTTTGGAGGACAAGAAAATAATAATAGTGACGAAACATCCGAAGAAGAAATCAAAGAAGAAGTTATTTTAGATGATACTGAAAACATTAAATCTGAAGATGAAGTATTTGATTCTGAACCCGAGTCAGTGAATGAGAAAGATGAGACTGAAGAAAAGAAGTCAGATAATACTCAAAAATCATTCTTTGATACTTTCGATGAAAATTAATAATTCAACAATATCACTTAATGGTCTAAAGTTTAAATCAAAAATTGGACTCTTTGATTTTGAGAAAGAAAAAGGAAATTCATTCGTTATAAATGTATCTATTGATGTAAAGAAAATAATATATGACGATTCCATTGAAGGTACAGTAGACTATTCTAATCTTTTTTCAATTATAGAAGAAGAGATGTCTAAAGAATATAATCTTATAGAAACAGTTGCGCATAAAATATCAAGTAATATTCATTCTCAGATAAAAAATATTAAATTGTGTAGACTTGAAATAATTAAAAAAAACCCTCCTATAGAAGGCAGTGTTGATAATTCAAGTTTTATTTTAGAAACAACTTCATAGAAAATATGAGTAAGGAAAGTTCAATAAAAGAATACATAAGCAAAGCAAAAAAAATCATCAATGATGATGAGAAGCTCAAAAAGCTAATTGAAGATGTTTTAAAAAAACTTAAAGAGATATCAAGTGATAAAAAAACATCAGCTAGACTTAATGATTCTTTAAGGTTATTTATTAGAATAATAAACGCCTACACCTCAAAGGAATATACTTATGTTCCTTGGAAGACAATTTGTCTTATAGTGGCTGGCTTAATTTACTTTATTTATCCTGTTGATTTAATCCCTGACTTTATCCCTGTCTCAGGATTAATTGATGATGTAGCTTTAATTGCTTGGATATATGAGTCAATCCAAGATGATATTGAAAAGTTCCTAGAGTGGGAGAAAAGTTTAAAGTAGTTGCACATCTTATAAAAAATTAATTTATGTTTGGTAAGAACAACCAATAACTATTTACCCTATGAGAGGCAGGTTATTTAGACAACTTGTTGAGAATAATAAAGAACCACTATCTATTTTTGGTACGGTAAATGCTTATTCCTCTGTTTTAGCAAAAAAAAATGGTGTAAAATCAATTTATCTTTCTGGTAGCGGTGTCGCCGCAGCATCTTTCGGTCTCCCAGACCTTGGGTTTACCAAACTAGAAGATGTGGTAGAGGATGCTAGAAGAATTACCTCAGCGTGTGATTTACCACTTCTTGTTGATGTTGATACTGGATTTGGTTCATTAAATTCTATCCAAAAAACTGTCAAGTTGCTAGAGAAAGAAAATGTTGCAGCTATTCATATTGAAGATCAAGTTGATCTCAAGAGGTGTGGACACAGACCAAATAAAAAATTAGTTTCAATCACTGAGATGCAGGACAGGATTAAGGCTGCAGTTGATGCTAGGACCGAAGATGATTTTGTAATCATGGCAAGGTCTGATGCCTTAGCTGTAGAAAATGAGGGAATGTTGCTAGAGAGAATCAATTCATACATAGAAGTTGGAGCAGATATGATATTTCCTGAGGCACTAGTTTCCTTAGATGGATACAAAAAAATTGCTCAAGAATCCTCCGTGCCAATTCTAGCAAACATCACAGAGTTTGGGAAGACTCCTTTATTCTCAAAAAAAGAATTACATGATGCTGGAGTATCTATGGTTTTATATCCTCTAACTGCTTTTAGGGCAATGAGTAAGGCTGCAGAAAAGATATATAAGGAATTATCTAGTACAGAATCTCAGGAGCATATGCTAGGAGAGATGCAGACTAGAGATGAGCTATATGATTACCTTTCCTACCATAAATATGAGAAGGAGATGGATGATATTTTAAATAAAAAAGATGAGTAAAGGATTAAGAGGTATTGAGGCGGGAACAACCTCGATTTGTACAGTTGGGGAGACTGGTGATGATCTTCATTATAGAGGTTATGACGTTGTTGACCTAAGTGAGCACTGCATTTTTGAGGAAGTATGTTACTTACTTCTGCATGGTAATCTTCCAAATAAAGATCAACTTAAAAGCTTTAGTAATAATCTTATTTCTAAGAGATCTTTACCAGACCCTTTAAAAATTGTACTAGAAATAATACCAAAAGAAACTAACCCTATGGATGTGCTAAGGACTGCGTGTTCTTTCTTAGGAAATATTGAGCCAGAGAAGTCATTTGATAATCAGATGCACTGCTCAGAGAGATTACTCGGAATATTTCCTTCGGTATTAAATTACTGGTATCATTTCTCGCATTCTGGAAATAAGATTTCAGAGGAAAATGACTCTGAAACTATTGCAGGTCATTTTCTACACACTTTACACGGAAGAAAGCCAACTGAGACAGAGGAGAAGGTTATGAATATATCTCTTATTCTCTACGCAGAACATGAGTTCAATGCTTCTACCTTTGCCGCCAGAGTATGTGCAGCTACTTTATCAGACTTTTATTCTTGTGTTACCGGTGCGATAGGAACTTTGAGAGGTCCTCTTCACGGCGGGGCAAATGAGAAGGCAATGGAACTCATATCAAGATTTGAAGATGAGGAATCTGCCGCACAATCTATCTACTCTATGCTTGAAAATAAAGAACTTATTATGGGCTTTGGTCATGCTGTATACAAAAAACAGGACCCAAGAAATGATATAATCAAGAAGTGGTCAAAAAAACTTTCAGTGGGAAGAACTAATGAAAAACTTTACGATATATCATCTAGAATTGAGAGGATAATGAAAGAGGAGAAAGGTCTTTTTGCCAATGCCGACTTTTTCCATGCGTCTGCCTACAATTTTATGGATATACCTACTAAGCTTTTCACTCCAATTTTTGTTTGTTCAAGAGTATCGGGTTGGGCAGCTCATATCATTGAGCAGAGATCAGATAATAAACTAATAAGGCCTGGAGCAAAATATGTTGGTAGTGATCCGCTTGATTTTGTCCCAATAAACGAAAGAGATTAATATGAAAAATGAGGTTTCAGAAAATTTTATTTCTGATTACGATAAAGAGATAAAAGAGATAGCAGACTACACTGTAAACTTCTCTAATTTTTCAGACCTGTCAAGGCAAACAGCATATCATGTACTTCTAGATAGTATAGCCTGTGGTATACTAGCCCTAAAAAATGAATCATGTAAAAACTTATTAGGCCCAGTCTTTGAGGGTTCTAATATCGATGGCGGAGCAAGAGTTTTTGGAACAAACTATACGCTGGATCCAATTAGAGCGGCTTGGAATACAGGATGTATAATAAGGTGGTTAGATTTTAACGACACGTGGTTAGCGCAGGAGTGGGGTCATCCCTCAGACAACCTGGGTGCAATCCTTCCAATTACCGATTTTTTAAGTTTGAATAGAGTTAGTAAAGGTCAGGACCCAATCAAAGTATCAGAGTTACTAGAACATACAATTAAAGCTCATGAGATACAGGGAGTCTTAGCTCTTGACAATAGCTTCAATAAGGTAGGACTTGACCATGTCTTACTTGTTAGGGTGGCGTCAAGCGCTCTATCCTCATACCTTCTCGGCGGCGATTACGATGATGTATGTAACACCGTATCCCACGCCTGGGTAGATGGAAGTAGTCTAAGAACATACAGACACGCTCCTAATACGGGAAGTAGAAAGTCTTGGGCTGCGGGAGACGCAACATCAAGAGCAGTTCATCTCGCTTGGCTTACCACAAGAGGTGAAGGTGGATACAGAGGTGCTCTCTCGGCAAAGACATGGGGATTTAGTGATGTAAGTTTTAAAAGTAAACCAATTAAAAGAAGTCAAGAGTATGGTACTTATGTAATGGAAAACATTTTATTTAAAATTTCTTTTCCTGCTGAATTTCACGCGCAGACTGCAGTTGAGGCTGGAATATCTCTACATGAAAAGTATGGGGACAAACTCGATAAAATATCAAGTATTGAGGTGGAGACCCAAGAGCCTGCAGTAAGAATTATATCTAAGACCGGGCCACTACACAATTATGCTGATAGAGACCACTGCTTACAGTACATGATTGCTATAGCATTGATATACGGAGAGGTTGAGGCTAAGCACTACCAAGATAAAATTGCGAGTAATCCGATGATTGATTCGTTGAGAGAAAAGATGATAATAAGTGAAAACCCAAAATTTTCTCGTGACTACCTGGATCCAAGTAAAAGATCAATTGCCAACAGTATCACTCTAGCTTTTGATGATGGATCAAAGTCAGAGAAAATAACTGTGGAGTACCCGGTAGGTCATAGAAATAGGAGAGACGAGGGGATTCCTCTTCTACTTAATAAATTTGAGGCCGCAATAAAAAGTTATTACCCTAGTAACCAATCAGATGATATATTAAACTCCTTCCTAGATATGGAGAATTTATCAAATATGTCAGTAAATGAGATGATGGATAAATTAGTGATAAAATGAGAGTTGTTGTCCAGAGGGTAAGTCAGTCAAACGTAAAGGTCTCAGATGATGTAATTGGTGAAATTAACGAAGGACTCATGGTTCTTGTAAGTTTTGTTGATGACGATAATAATACTGATCTTGAGTGGATGACAAAAAAAATTGTCAATCTCAGGATATTTAATGACGATGAGGGGAAGATGAATAGAAGTGTGCAGGACGTAGTTGGAGATATTCTTCTTATCAGTCAGTTCACTCTCCACGGGTCAACTAAGAAAGGGAATCGTCCTTCTTTCATTAAGGCAGCGAAGCCAGATTTTGCAAAAGTTATGTATGAAAAATTTATTAAAATATTAGAGCAGTGTCTGGGTAAGGAAATTCAGACCGGAGAGTTTGGTGGCGACATGAAAGTTAGTCTTGTCAACGACGGACCAACTACTATAATTATTGACTCAAAGGACAAAGAGTAAATTATTCTTCTGGAATAAATGTATAATTAAAAACTTTTTCAAATCTTCCGTCATCACTTTTCCATCTTAAAGTGCTTTCATCAATTATTTCAATAGAATAAGAGCCTGCATCATATTTATTTCCTTCACTAAAACATTCTAAAGTAAATCCAACTGTATTTTCATTATTTATTTCGCCACTAGAAAACTCACAGCTCTGGCTATCATATCCCCAGGAAGTATAAGAATAAATACCATTTATATCATCAGATATATTCAGTATAATTTCAGTAATATTTACATAATCATTTTTATTTTGAGCCCCGGCAGCAGCTTGTTCATCAATCTCATTTAAAAACACTTTGTATTGACCTCTCTTAAATTTTGTACCGGAGATATCAACCTTATCTTCCTTAATAGTGGTATTAGATTTATCAACCTTATCTACACATTTACCAAATTCGTCTTTACCAAACCTACATCTTATTTCTTTTTCGAAATCAGAGATTTTCCATACCCTATCATCATCAACTTTTTCAAAATAAATGTTATAAATTATTTGCTTTATTAATTCATCATTTGAGTTTATAAATGCTAAAATCCTACTTTTATCACCTACTTCAAACTCATCTAGTTTTTTAGAAAAATAATGAGAAGTTTGAAAAAAAGAATAACCAGGATATTCATCTCCTAATACTCCATCATAGCTATTATTGTCACCAGGAATCTTTCCCATAAAACCATCAGATTCTTTTGAGAAATAAACAGAATACCACGGTTTGGTTTTATCAGCAGCTTCAATTTTTACTTCATTTGGCACTACACCGATATCTTGAAAAATAGTAAAAGCTAACAATGAAGTATAATTTAAATATTTAAAATCATTGCTTTTTAATGTTTTTATTAAATTATCACTTGCCGTTCTTATTTTTTGAAATTCTTCAAAATAATTTGGTATTAAATATTTACAGTAAGAATCTATAGCATCTATCAATTCACTAACATCATCCTCAACATCATATCCGTAATTTGAGTAGACCTCCTCATAATCAATTGACTTACATGTATAATTATTTTCTTTTAAAAAATTTAAAAACTGATCAGCAGTTGGGATAGTTTGTGAGTAGACACTAAAGTTTATTATTAGTAATGATATTATTAGTTTGATTTTTTTCATATTACTTCTTCTTTACAATCTTTTCCATAGTCAGACCCTGTACTAATATTGTAAATAGAACAACTGCGTATGTTAGAATTAATATAAGAGATTTAACATCTCCCATGTCATCAGGTAAGTTAAGGGCTAGGGCTATACTAAGTCCACCTCTCAAACCTCCCCATGTAATAATTTTAGCAGTATTTTCTTCAAAGTTTTTAAATCGTGATAGTATAACAACTGGAATTGATACTCCAATATATCTAGATAGAACAACAAGGAATATTGTTATTATTGATAATGCTAAATAAACTAAATTGAAGCTATCGAAAATTAAAATTATCTCAAGTCCTATCAGTATGAATAGGATAGCGTTAAGTGTTTCGTCTAGGAGGTGCCAGAATTTATAGACGTAGTCTCCCATGGCCAGCTCAGAATCTCCGTTACCATCTTCCTCTTTGATATGTTTATTGAGATATAGACCAAGAATAACAACACCAAGTGGAGCAGAGAGATGATATCTAGTTGCAATTACAGAAACAAATAAAACTAGAGAAAGAGTTATTAGAACTTCTAGTTCCACGTATTCATTCTCGATATATCTAACTAGTTTAAGTCCAAAATATCCTATAATAGCTCCTAGAGCTAAACCACCAATTACCTCAGTAAAAAATAATGTTCCTACAGAGTCAAATGTTATTTGTGCACCAGTAGATTTTACACCAAGAAGAGTCAGGAATACAACAACCCCGATACCGTCATTGAATAGAGATTCTCCAGCAATTCTAGTTTCAGTCAGAGGAGATAATTTCATTCTTTTGATAACAGATAAAACAGCAATCGGATCTGTTGGAGCTATTAGTGATCCAAAAAGTAGGCAATCTATATAACTTATTCCTAAATAGGAAAGCCCGAATATAGGTGCGTTTACCAGGTAAAATGTTAAGCTTCCTACAACATATGTAGAGAAAAGAACACCAAATGATGCCAAAAGTAATATTGTTACCTTATCCTTCCTCAGTATATGTACATTAATAGACATTGCTCCTGCGAATAGAAGAAAGGGTAGCATTACATTCATTAGCATGAAGTTAAAATCAAAGCTCTCAGTTATTGTAAATGCTAAGTCATAAAATCCAGGAAAGAAAAATCCAAATATTAAGATGATAATAGATAACGCTATAGCTAATATCATTAGTCCTATAGTCATCGGCAGTTTTAAAAATCTAAGATTTACAATGGAGAAGAAAGAAGCTAAGATTAAAAGTATTGTACTCAGTTCAAGTATGTCGAGTCTCCTGTTCTCTATAAGTGAATATCCTTGATTTAGTTCTTCCACAAAAAATTTGTTCTTATTAAAGAATATGTGAAAATAACTATAAATTTAAATATGACTATAGAAGAAGCTCAAAAACTTGTTGACAACTGGATCAAAGAAAAAGGTGTCAGATATTTCAATGAATTAACAAATACTACTATTCTTATGGAGGAGGTAGGGGAACTCGCAAGGGTTATTGCAAGGAAGTATGGTGAGCAGTCAACCAAAAAGGGTGAGAAAAATCTTGATTTAGCAGATGAAATTGCTGACGTGCTCTGGGTTTTAATGTGCATTGCAAATCAAACAGGTGTAGACCTTACAGATGCTCTAAAAAAAAATATGGAAAAGAAAGACAGAAGAGACTCTGAGAGACACTTAAATAATAAGAAACTACAATAATACTATCTGGTCATCGTCTAAATAAGGCAAAATTTCTTGCTTGTCTATTTCTGAGCAGAATTCAATATCCTTAATGTTATCGTAACCTGATAATCTTTTAGCATGCGAAGATTTTTTCATGCTTGATAGGATATTATTTTTAGATTCATCATATAATTTTTTTGCAATTATTACGGTATCTGACTTGTATTCATAATTTTCTAATCCTGCAATTATTGCTCCAGCGCACATAGTATCTTCTAGGTTAGTACTTCCTTTCCACCCTGAGCATACGAGTAGCGTATCTCTTTTATTAGTATTCAAATATTCTATAACTGTTGATAGATTTAGAAATGAACTTATTAGAGTTATTTTAGAACCCTTAGTCTTGAGAATTGCTTTAGTCCCATTACTGGTAGCTATTCCAACATTTCTATCTTCAAATAATTCTCTTTTAATTTTAGATGGTGAATTTCCAAAATCAAAACCCTCTACTTTTTTACCCATCCTCTCAGCCATAACAATATACCCATCTCCTTTAAGTTTCATGCATTCCTCAATTGACTCTATTGGCTTCACAGATTTAGCTCCCGAGAAAAGAATGGTATTAATTGTACTTGTTGCTCTTAGCACATCAATTACCACTACATTTTTATCTTTGTGGTGATAATTATTAAGCTGTTGGTGAGTTAAACAAACCTCTATTGAACTCATATAAATGGTCTTTTTACTATTTTTCCTTCAACTTTTTTTGATCTTATCTCTATATATATTTTTTCTGAAATAGTATTTTCATTATAGCTTACATATCCCATTCCGATTGCTTTTTTTGTATATGGAGAAATTGATCCACTAGTTACCTCGCCAACTAGTTCCTTTTCTTTATTAAATATTTTGTATCCTTTTCTAGGAATACCTTTTTCTATTAATTCAAATCCAATAAGAGTTTTTGATGGTTTATTTGATCTATCTCTATCTACAATTTCTTTACCAATAAAGTTTATTTCTTTTTTACATATCCAATCAAGTTCAGCTTCTATTGGATTTATGGAATCATCAATATCATTCCCATGGAGGCAGAAACCCATCTCCAATCTTAGGGTATCTCTAGCACCGAGTCCTATAGGTTGAATTTCAAATTCATTACCTATTGAAATAATTTTATCCCAAAGGGATTTAGCAAATTTATTTTTTGCATATAACTCAAAACCTCCAGCACCTGTGTATCCAGTTGCTGAAATAATTACATTTCCAAAGTCACTAGTTTTTTTTTCTATAAATGTATAATATTTAATATTTGTGAGATCTTCACTAAATACTTTACTACAAACTTTATCAGCTTTTGGACCTTGAACTGCAAATAATGAGTAGTCATCTGAATTATTTTTTATTTCAACATCAAGGTTATTATTATCATTTAGCCAATTAAAATCTTTCTCCATGTTTGATGCATTAACTACTAGCATATACTTATTTTCTCCTATGTCATATACTAAGAGGTCGTCAATAATACCTCCAGAGCGATTTAGAATTGAAGAATACTGTACTTTTCCTTTTGTTAATTTATTAATATCGTTCGTAGTAACCATTTGTAAAAAATCTTTTGCCATCTCTCCAGAAACAAAAAACTCTCCCATATGGGACACATCAAAAATTCCTACTTTTTCCCTTACGCAATTATGCTCATCCGCGATAGAAGAATACCACATAGGCATATTGTATCCAGCAAATGGAACCATTTTAGCATTATTTTCAACGTGAAATTTTTCGTTTTGTAAACTTTTGATATTCATGGCTCAAAGATAAGTTTTAAAGATTAATTTATAGAAGTTTAAATGATTTCCTATGATACTTAGTAGTTCCATATTTTTTAATGGAATCTCTATGTTTTTTAGTAGGATATCCAAAGTTTGATTCCCAGGAATATTTATTGTATTTAATAGATAAATTTTTCATAAGATTATCTCTGTAATTTTTTGCTAGAATTGATGCAGCAGCAATATTTTGAAATTTATTATCTCCCTTTATAATACATTCATGACTAATATTATTATATGGTTTAAACTTATTGCCGTCTACTATAATGAATTCTGGTCTTACCTTTAATTTATCAATTGCCCTATGCATTGCCAATATTGATGCGTTAAGAATATTTATCTCATCTATTTTATTATTACTAACCTCTGAGATACTCCAACTAATTGCATTATCAATTATTTCTTGTTCTAACTCTATCCTTTTTTTTTGACTTATTTTTTTTGAATCAATAATAAACTTGTTCTTATAGTTTGTTGGAAGTATTACTACAGCTGCTACAACTGGTCCAGCGATACATCCTCTTCCAACTTCATCGCATCCAGCTTCTACTAATTTGAACTGATATTGTGCATTTAACATTTTTTAATAATTAATATTTATTCTTCATGCAATATTTTAAGAACTATGTCGTCTAATAGATATGACAAGTAAAACATTAAATTTTTAATTATGAAAAAAATACTTCTATTTATAGTGAGCCTTTTAATTTCAGATATATCGTATTCTCAAATTCAAAGAGGAAATAATTTACAAAGAAGGGGGATGATAGACAGAGATCAGATAAAGGAAAGGTTAGAGATGAGGAAGGAGTCAATGCAAAATAAAGAAAATGACCCTCTAATTTTATTGAATCTAACTGATGAACAAAGGAAATCATTTAAAGAAATTAATTCAAAACATCTATCTGTTGTACAAGAGATTAAAAAAGAGATGACGAAGAAAAAATTAGAAATGCAGCTAGAAAAGATGGAAGATAAAATTGATATAAGTTTAGTTAATAAGTTAATAGATGATTTGTCTGACTTAGAAGCGGAATTAAGGAAGTCTGAATTTAGTAGAAATCTAGAAATCAGGTATTTACTTGATGACGAACAAGAAGTAAGATTTGAGAGAATAATGCAAAGGAAAAAGATGATGGAAAAAGCTAAAATGATGAGAAAAAATTCAAGAATATGATTCAAGGACAAGTTTCATACTAAGTAAAGTTTAACAACAATTCATATAAAAGCCCGAGAAATCGGGCTTTTTTTTATCTTTGCCTGCCATGAAATTATCTCAACATATTAAAGAAAATCTGAATCTTTCTTTTCCTATTATGATTAGTCAACTTGGCCACATAACTGTTGGTGTTGTTGATAGTCTTATGATTGGTAATGTGTCAGTACCTCAGTTAGGAGCAGTATCTCTTTCAACTTCTATTTTTGGCTTTATTCTTTTGTTTTGTATTGGATTATCATATGGAATTACACCTATCATATCATCAAATAAATCTGATATAAGCTATGTTTCTAAGATTTTTTATAACGGATTGTATCTAAATTTAATTTTTACTATTCTTTTAGTTTTTATAACTATATATTCAAAATTTTTTCTGAATTATCTAGGTCAAGATGAAGAAGTTCTCTACCATACTTTTGGATATTTGGACATAATATGTATTTCTCTTATTCCCCTTATATTGTTTCAGACATTTAAACAATTCATAGAAGGACTGGGCTTTACTAAACCTGCAATGTATATTTCTATATTTTCAAATATTATTAATTTAATATTAAATGCGGTTTTAATTTTTGGATTATTAGGTTTCCCTAGATTAGAAATTATAGGTGCTGCTTATGCAACTCTCATTAGTAGAGTCTTAATGTTTATTTTGATATTAATTTATTGTTTAAAAAGTAAAAGATTTAAAGATTATATTTTTAGCTTAAACATTTCATTTAATTATAATTCTTTTAGAGCAATTTTTGGAATAGGATTCACCTCAGGTTTGCAGTATATTTTTGAGGTAGGAGCATTTACTGTCGCTACAGTAATAATAGGATCTATTGGAGCAGTTCAGTTGGCATCTCATCAGATTGCATTAAACCTAGCTAGCATTTCATATATGGTTGCTTCAGGAATAGGATCTGCTTCAATGATATCTCTTGGTTATTATTATGGTGTTGGCGATAAATCTGAAATCAGAAAATCAGGTTATTCAAATTTTATTCTTGTATTAATTCTTATGAGTATATCAGCTTTTATATTTATTGTTTTCAGAGATATACTTCCAACATTTTATGTTGATGATAGAGAAGTTATAATATTAGCATCATCTCTACTCATTCTTGCTGGATTATTTCAACTATCTGATGGAGTTCAAGCAGTAGGTTTAGGAGTTTTAAGGGGTATTAGAGATACAAAAATACCTACACTAGTTACATTTATTTCATATTGGATGATTGCTATTCCTCTCTCATATTATTTAGGAATAATTTCTGAATATGGTTTACTTGGTGTATGGATAGGTTTGAGTGTAGGATTAACCATTGCAGCAGTTTTCCATGTTCTTCGTTTTAACTATCTTACATCAGCTAAATAGCTATGAAAATATTTACTATACTTTATTCTTTTTACGGTCTTCTAGTTTTCTCATCTCTTTTCATTTTCTTTTCGATACCACTATTACTAGGAATTTGGTTTAAGCCTCTTAAAAGAATGGCCTATTGGGCACATCATAAAATAGCAAGAACTTTTTTTACTCTAATATTTATCCCAATGAAAATTAGTTATGAGGAAGGTGTTGACTTGAAAAAGCAATATGTTATCATAGCAAACCACTTCTCATACATTGATATACCTGCCCTTGCTGCATTAAATTTACCTTTCAAATTTATCGGAAAAATGCAAGTCAATAATATTCCAGTTTTAGGATATATTTTTAAGAATTTGCACATAATGGTTGACAGAGATAGTAAGGAAAGTCGAAAACAAACTTATATCGATTGTTTTAGTTCATTAGATCAGGGTTATAGTATAGGGATTTTTCCAGAGGGAGGTATCAAAACAGAAAAAGTTCCTAAGATGGCTCCATTTAAAAACGGGGCATTTGCAATGGCTCTTGAAAAACAAGTGCCTATCCTCCCTGTATCTTTACTTGGTGCATATAAAATTATGAAGGGTTCTTTTTTTATAAATTGGAGTCCTTGTGAGATAATATGTCACAAACCAATATATACTGATGGTTATACTACAAAGGATATAGATGCATTTAGGGAAAAATGCTATAACATTTTACAGTCTGAGCTAGATAAATCATATAACGAATAAGAGATTATTTGATTATTTTATTCCCCTAAAAAAACTAACTTTAAAGTAATGAAATTAACGAAATTTAATTACGGAGAAGATACTTTAACTTATAGCTTAGCATTTGAAATTGCAGAAGGTAAAATTATCGCTGGTATATCTGATTCGCAGAAGAAAACAATTTTACTTTCTAGAGAAAATGTAGAAAATGCTTTAGAATCCGGCCAAAAAATTTATGGTATTAATACTGGTTTTGGTGCTCTTTGCAGTACGATTATCTCCAAAGATGAGGTGAGTCAGCTTCAGAATAATTTAATAAAAAGCCATGCTGTAGGAGTAGGAGATGATATTCCCAAAATCATTTCAAAACTGATGATGATTTTAAAAGTTCACTCTTTATGTATGGGCTATTCTGGAGTAAGAATTGAATTAATTGAGAGGATATTATGGAAAATAGATAATAATATTATTCCGGTTGTACCTTCTAAAGGTTCTGTCGGAGCTTCGGGAGATCTAGCACCTCTAGCACATCTTTTCTTGCCATTGATAGGTGAAGGAGAAGTTATTTATAGAAATAAAAAGGTTAAGTCATCAGATATGCTTTCAATGGAGAAAAAAAACCCTATTGATGTAAAGGAAAAAGAAGGTCTCGCACTTCTTAACGGAACACAGTTTATCTCTGCATATACATGTTTTGCATTGACGAGATTTAGAAATTGTTTAGAAAATGCTGATATAATTGGAGCTATGTCAGTGGAATCAACTCTTAGTTCAGTAGTGCCATTTAGTAAAGAAATATCTAAACTTCGACCATTTCAAGGTGCTCAACATGTTGCAAGTAAGGTAAGAGATCTTCTATCAAGTTCTGAAATTTTAGATTCTCATAAAGATTGTGATAAAGTTCAGGACCCGTATTCTATAAGATGTATTCCACAAGTTCATGGTGCTAGCTGGGATGCTTTTTATCATCTAGAAAGGATGGTAAATATTGAACTTAATTCAATAACAGATAATCCTATTGTGCTAAAGGATGGGAATATTGTAAGTGGAGGTAATTTTCATGGACAGCCTCTTGCTATACCAATTGATTATAATATTATAGCTGCTTCTGAACTTGGAAATATTTCTGACAGAAGAGTTTATCTACTTCTTAAAGGAAATGAGAAAGTACCAAAGCTTCTTGTTAAGAATATAGGAGTTAATTCAGGATTTATGATTTTACAGTATACTACCGCAGCATTAACAAGTGAGAATAAAAATTTATGTTATCCTGCTAGTGCAGACTCTATCACAACTTCCCTAGGTCAAGAAGATCATGTTAGTATGGGTTCAATTGGAGCTGTAAAATTTCTTCAAGTCATTAAAAATTTAGAAAAAATACTGAGTATTGAACTGATATGTTCATCTCAGGCATATGATTTTTTAAAACCGCTTTCGTCAGGAAAGAAAATAGAGGATTGTCACAAGTATATCCGTACGAAAATATCTCACTGTGATAATGATAAAGTTTTTATAGATGATATGAAAGAAGCAGAAATAATTATAAAGTCAAAAAAATTAATTGAATTATCTTATTAGAAATATGGATACTAAAAGTTTTATAGAAAAGTATGCTAATCATCCAAATTATAAGTCTCCTACAGGCAATACTTTACATGCAAAAAGCTGGCAAACTGAAGCACCTCTTAGAATGTTTTTAAATAACTTAGACGCAGAGGTTGCAGAGGATCCATCTAATTTAGTAGTCTACGGAGGATCGGGTCAAGCTGCTAGAAACAGACATTCCGTCGAAAAAATAATTGATGTTTTATTAAACCTAGAAGATGATGAAAGTTTATTGATCCAGTCTGGAAAACCAGTAGGAAAAGTAAGAACTCATAATCAGGCACCAAGGGTTTTAATTGCAAACTCTAATCTTGTTCCAGAGTGGGCAAATTGGGAGCATTTTGAGAAATTAAAAGAAGACGGATTGATGATGTATGGTCAGATGACTGCAGGTAGTTGGATTTATATTGGAACTCAAGGTATACTTCAGGGAACATATGAGACATTTGCTGCATGTGCCAACAAACATTTTGGTGGATCTTTAAAAGGTAAATTACTAGTCTCAGGTGGATTAGGAGGTATGGGTGGAGCTCAGCCTCTTGCTGCTACGATGGCAGGCGCGACATTTCTAGGTGCAGATATCGATCCAAAGAGAATTGAAAAGAGACTCAACACAAGATATATTGATAAGATGACAGAATCATATGTTGAGGCTAGAGATTGGGCTCTTGATGCTAAGAAAATAGGAGAGAATATTTCTATCGGCTTAGTGAGTGATATAGGAGATATGCTTGAGAGGTTAATTGAAGATGAAATTATACCTGAAATATTAACTGATCAAACATCAGCTCATGATCCAGTTTTCGGATACGTCCCTAATGGGATAAATTTAGAAAAGGCAGAAAAATTAAGATCTGAAGATCAAAAATTTTATAAAGAACTTTCTCTTAAAAGTATGGCAAGACATGTTTCTTTAATGTTAAGAATGCAGGAGATGGGATCTATAACTTTTGACTACGGTAATAATTTGAGAGAATTTGCTAAACAAGGTGGTGAGGAAGATGCATTCAGTTTTAATGGATTTGTTCCTGATTATATCAGGCCTCTTTTCTGTGAGGGAAAAGGTCCATTCAGATGGGCAGCTCTTTCTGGAGATCCTGAAGATATTTATACAACTGATAAGGCATTAATAGAAGCTTTTCCAGAAAATAAAGATATGATTAGTTGGCTTACGCAGGCTAGAGAAAAAATTCAGTTTCAAGGTCTTCCATGTAGAATTTGTTGGTTAGGTATGGGCGAGAGAGAAAAAGCAGGTCTAATTTTTAATGATTTAGTTAAGCAAGGAAAAGTTTCGGCTCCGATAGCAATTGGAAGAGATCATTTAGATTGTGGTTCTGTGGCCTCTCCAAATAGAGAAACCGAAGGTATGCTTGATGGTTCTGATGCGGTTTCAGATTGGCCACTTCTTAATTTGATGTCTAATACTGCTGGTGGAGCAACTTGGGTTTCTTTTCATCATGGTGGAGGTGTAGGAATGGGCTATTCACAGCACGCAGGTATGGTTGTACTTGTAGATGGTACAGAGAGAGCGGAAAAATGTATAAAAAGAGTGTTATATAATGATCCTGCAATGGGTGTATTTAGACATAATGACGCGGGATATGATATTGCCAAAAAGCATTCAAAAAAGTTTAATCTAGATATTTAGTATTGAAAGAATTAATTGGCCCTTTTTCTCAAATAATTACAATGGCAAATCTGCCAGAAAGAGGTGCAATAAGTGATAATAGTCTAGAAATAATAGAAGATGGTGGCGTAGTAATTGAAAATGGTAAAATTATTGAAGTGGGTGATTTCTCATTATTAAGTAAAAATGATTTAGATATTAGAGAAATTAATTATCCATGTGTACTCCTTCCAGGATTTATTGATTCTCATACTCATGTTTGTTATTACGGAAATAGATCTGATGAGTATGCAAAAAGAAATTCAGGAATTTCATATCAACAAATCTTAGAAGAAGGAGGAGGGATTCACAATACAATGAATTCAACCTCAAACTCTACTGATGAACAATTAATAGATGACACACTAAATAGACTTAAAAGACATTTTCAGGAAGGAGTTTTAACTTGTGAAGTAAAAAGTGGGTATGCTCCTAACTTAGAAGATGAGATTAGAATGTTGAAAATCATAAATAAAATTGATAGGTCTAATGAAATAGATCTAATCTCAACTTGTCTTGCAGCCCATGTAACTCCAAAAAAATATGAATCCTCAAAAAAATATTTAGATTCTATTCTTAACGATTTACTCCCTAAAATAAAAAAAGATAATTTATCTAATAGGGTAGATATTTTTATTGAAGAAAAAGCTTTTTCAGTAATAGAAGCATCTAACTTTTTGGAGAAGGTGAGAGATGATTTCTTTATTACTGCTCATACTAATCAATTTACTTCTGGCGGTTTAAAAGTTGGAGTTGATAACGGTGCAGTTAGTGTTGATCATCTCGAGGTAATAAATAATCAAGAGATAGATTACTTATCAAAATCAAATACTACAGGAGTGGTGTTGCCTGGGTGTAGCCTTGGTCTTGGAATCCCATTTGCTCCAGCCAGAAAACTTTTAGATAATAATTGTAAAGTTTCTATTGCATCAGATTGGAATCCTGGTTCTGCTCCTATGGGTGATTTATTGATGCAGGCTTCTCTTTTGGGATCTATAGAAAAATTATCTAATGCAGAGGTTCTTGCAGGGATTACTTGTAGATCAGCAAATGCTTTATCTTTAGAAGATAGAGGATCCCTTGAGAATGGAAAAATTGCAGATATGATTGGGTTTGAAACAAATGATTTTAGAGATATTCTTTATAATCAAGGTAAACTAAAGCCGTCTTTTATTTGTAAAAGAGGTAAAATCTATAATTAATATTAATTTTAAATTGTGAATCAAATAATAGAGTGTGTACCTAATTTCTCTGAAGGAAGAAATCAAGAGATAATAAATGAAATATCTGAAGCTATTTCCAACACAAAAGGAGTGCACCTGCTTAATGTAGATCCTGGACAAGCAACCAATAGAACTGTAATGACATTTGTTGGTGATCCAGATTCAGTTATATCTGCTGCCTTTAATGCAATTAAGACTGCAAGTGAAAAAATTGACATGTCTAAGCACAGTGGAGAACATCCAAGGTTTGGTGCTATAGATGTGTGTCCATTAATTCCTGTTTCTAATATAACATTTGATGAGCTTATTCCTTATGCAGAGAAGTTAGCAAAAAAAGTTTCAGAAGAATTAAACATACCGATATACTTGTATGAACATGCAGCAAGAGAAGATAAGAGAAGAAATTTAGCAAATGTTAGATCTGGTGAGTATGAGGGTTTAAATAAAAAAATTAATAGTAAAGAATGGAAGCCAGATTTTGGAAATTCATTTAATAAAAAATCAGGCGCTACAGCTATTGGTGTTAGGGATTTTCTTATTGCTTATAATATAAACTTAAATACTAAATCTACTAGATTGGCAAATGCTATTGCATTTGATGTAAGAGAGAAGGGAAGGATTAAAAGAAAAGGACATCCTGTTATAGGTGAAATTGTATATGATAAAGATGGAAACCCTGAAACTATTCCCGGTTCTTTAAAACATGTAAAAGCAATTGGTTGGTATATTGAAGAATTTGGTATTGCCCAGATATCAATGAACCTAACTAATATCACTGAAACTCCTATTCATACTGTTTTTGAAGAAGTTGTTAAAAAAGCTAACGCAAGAGGTGCTAGTGTGACAGGCTCTGAATTAGTCGGTTTAATTCCGCTAAAATCTATGATTGATGCTGGAAAATATTTCCTAAAAAAACAAAATAGGTCTATTGGTATTCCTGAGGAAGATATAATAAAGATTGCTATCGAATCTCTAGGTCTTAATCAGGTGAAGGCTTTTGATCCAACTAAAAATATTATAGAATACTACCTAGATAAAATAACTAATAAAAATGGTAAGCTAATTGATCTGTCTTCAAGAAGCTTTTCTGATGAAGTATCTCGTGAAACTCCAGCTCCAGGTGGTGGCTCTGTTTCATCTTATGTTGGTGCATTAGGTGCATCATTAGCAGGGATGGTTGCTAATTTATCTTGTAATACTAGGGGTTGGGAAAATAAAGTTGAAATTTTTAGCGAAAAGGCTCATGTCATTAATCAACTAAGAGAAAAGTTATTATCTCTTGTTGATGAAGATGCTCACTCATTTAATAGTATAATGGAAGCATATAAGTTGCCTAAAGATTCAGAGGAAAATAAACAAATTAGATCTAAATCAATTAAAGATGCTACTTTGTATGCTGCCCAAATTCCTTTGAATATTATGATAGAATCATATAAATCCTATGAAATAATTGAGTTTTTAGCAAATGAGGGAAATCAAAATTCATTGTCAGATTCAGGAGTTGCTTGTCTGTGTGTGCATACAGCTATACACGGAGCATATCTCAATGTTAGAATTAATTTGAAAGATGTAAGCGATGGAGAAGATATAATGAAAAAGGCATATAAAATTTTAAAAGATTCTCATTTGAAAAAAGAAAAAATAATGAAATTGGTAGAAGATAAATTATAATTTCTACTTTTAAATAACTTTATAGTCATGCAAGAATTTAATGAATTTTTAATTTTTATCGATCAGTATCTAGGTAGCTCATCTTGGTTTGTTCCTTTATTGCTTGGAACAGGAGTATTTTTTACTTTCTACCTAAGATTTCCACAAATAAGATATTTTGGATTTGCTTTAAAAGTAGTAAGAGGTAAATTTGATAAAAAAGATGATCAAGGTGACACATCTCATTTCCAGGCTTTAACTACCGCTTTATCCGGTACAGTTGGTACAGGAAATATTGCTGGAGTTGCTTTTGCAATACACCTCGGTGGACCTGCTGCATTATTCTGGATGTTAGCTACTGCAATGGTGGGTATGACAACAAAGTTTGTTGAGGTTACTTTATCTCACAAATACAGGGAAAAAATTTCTGACGGTTCTATGTCTGGAGGGCCAATGTATTTCATGAAAAATGCTGATTTTAGACTTTTTGGAAAAAAAATTAACTTGAAATGGGTTGGAATTCTATTTGCTTTCGCAACTGTTTTATCTTCTTTCGGTACAGGAAGTTTACCTCAGATAAATAGTATTTCAAATTCAATGTTTTCGTCATTTGGTATTGATAAAATGCTGACAGGTGGAATATTAGCTGTTCTTTTAGGTATTGTTATAATTGGTGGGATTAAAAGAATTGCTAGAATTACAGAGAAACTAGTTCCATTTATGGCTGTTGTTTATATTATTGGAGCTTTCTCTGTTATCATATTCAACTATCAAAATATTGTCCCTTCATTTATCTCAATTTTTTCTGAAGTTTTCTCAGGAAGTGCTGCGGTTGGAGGTTTTCTTGGTGCTTCAATTTCTTTTGCTATATCAAGAGGAGTAAATAGAGGTTTATATTCCAATGAAGCTGGACAGGGGTCTGCTCCTATAGCTCACGCCTCTGCAAAAACAAATGAGCCAGTATCTGAGGGACTTGTAGCAATACTAGAGCCATTTATTGATACAATAATTATTTGTACAATTACTGGTCTAGTTTTATTATCATCTGGAGTATGGAATGAAAAACATGAAAACACATTTGCACAGGCTGATCTTATTTTTCTAGATAAAGTATATAGCGAGGATAATGAAAATGATGTTAATGATCTATTTAATTATTTAAATGGAAATAGTGATATTTCAATGTATAACGGTAGCTTATATGTAAATGATGGAAGGTGTTCTCAGGAAATATCTATTCTTCATGCCCGTTCTATAGCTGAAGATATTTTATTTTATGATTTAAATGAAGAAGTTTTCAATGGAACTCTAGATGTAGTTGATGGAAAAGTACAAAATGATGTAATCGTAAAAGGTAAATCTTTAGTGCATAGTGCACCATTAACTGCAATTGCTTTTGATAGAGGATTTTTTGGTAATTATGGAAATTATATTGTTAGTATAGGTCTTCTTTTATTTGCTTTTAGTACTGCTATATCGTGGTCATATTATGGAGATAGAGCAATGACTTTCTTGTTTGGTGCGGGTTCAGTTTTATATTATAGAATAATTTATGTAATCGGATTCTTTGTTGCATCATTTGCTGATACAACAGTTATTTGGAACGTCTCATTAATTACTATCGCATTGATGACTGTTCCAAACTTAATTGGATTATTATGGCTAAGAAAAGAAGTGAAGTCAACGATTAGTAAGTATTGGGTAGACTTTAAGAAGGAATGGCCAAATGAAAAGACTCCAGAATAATTTATTCTAGTTTCTTATCAATTTCATTAATCATATTTTCGATTTTTTTATATGCATCTTTATTTTCTGAAGTTTGGCCTATGTTGTCATCAAGTTCTACAGAAAGTTTAAATGCGATCATTGCAAGAATATCTTGTAAGTCATCAATATTCATTTGACTTTTTATTTCTGATATCCTCTTGTTTAGATCTTTACCAATTTTTCTAATTTTTTGTTCATCTTCAATAGGAACTTTCATAGGGTAAGACCTATTTCCAATTACTAATTTTATTGAGAGATTTTCCAATTTATTCTTTAAGGTTATTAATTATAGTATCTAATTCTTCTATTGTCGAGTCTATATCATCTTTTAATTTCGATTTTTCATCTGAAGAGAGAATCTCTAAGTTTGAATTATTAGCATTATTGAATTTATATAAGATTAAATCAATTTCTCTATTGGTTATTTCCTTCTTAAGATTTTCATTAATTGCCTCAAGTTTTTTGTATTTTGATATTAGAATAGAAAACTTACTTTCTAGTTCAATAATTTTTTTATTTAAACTTTCTGGCATACTACTTTCTAATTTCTGCTTTTAAATCTTTTTCAAATCTCATGATCAAGTTATCCATAGTACTATTAATAATTTTATCTTCTAAAGTTTTATTATCATCATGTAGAACAAATCTCAATGCGTAAGCAATTTTATTTTCACCAATTCTATCTCCCTCATATATATTATATAACGAATAGTTTTTAATTATTTTTTTTCTATTATGATCAATAACAGAAGCAATTTCTGAAAACTTCTGATTTTTTGATAAAATAATTGAGAGGTCTCTTTTTACTTCAGGAAACTTTGAGATTTTAGTAAATGAGAATTCTTTTTTTAAACATGTTAAATAATTTTCCCATAAGATTTCAGCGTAATATAGTTTTTGAACAATATCAAAAGTCTTAAGGAGACTTTGTTTTACTTCTCCTATTCTACAAATTACTTTTTTATCCTGAATTATTTCAATACAATTAAATAGTGATTTTGATTCCAGCTCTTTTACTTTATAATTATTGATGTCACCCAAAATCAATATTTTATTTATAATATTTTTAATATCAATAAATGATACTTCCTTAGATTTACTGTAAAAGTGTTCATCCTTATTAAGTCCAGTCATGTATAGGCCAAGCTTTTTTGTTTCAATGAATTTATTATCCTTTCCTTTATTATACACCTTATCAAATTCAAAAAATTTGATATTATTTTGTTTTCTGTTAAGGTTATAGCGAATAGATTCTAATCCAGTGAACAAAAGATTTTGTTTTAAAATAGCATGTTCATCACTTAGTTTATTAACCATCTCAATAGTTTTTGAGTCATCCCACGACTCATTTTTTGAATATTTAAGTGAAGTGAGAGAGTTTGTAGTTATTTCATGAAATCCGGAACCGACAAGCATGTTAATAACTTTTGATAGTACATTGTTTTCGTATGATCCTGTACTCTCATCTGATAAGAAATTACTTTGATTTTTAGATGATGTTTTTATGTTGTTATAACCATAAACTCTTAATATTTCTTCAACTATATCTGCTTCTCTTGTAACATCAACTCTGTAAGGAGGTACATCTGCTAGAATCTTATTTTTCTTATCTTCAATGTTTATATCTAAAAGAGTAAGTATTTCATTTATTCTTTTTGTATCTATATCCTGTCCTATTAAGTTATTTATTCTTTCATAGTCAATCTCAATTTTTCTATTTTCTATCTTGTTTGGGTAAACATCATAAATCTCAGATATAACATCTCCTTCACAATATTTATTAATAAGAATAGAAGCAAATTTAAGAGCAAATACTGTAATGTTTGGATCAATTCCTCTTTCAAATCTGTAAGATGCATCTGTTTTAAGGCCGTGATTTAAACTAGATTTTCTTATGTCTGAAGGATTAAAATAGGCGCTCTCTAAAAATATAGTTTTTGTTTCTTCAGTCACGCCTGAGTTTTCTCCACCAAATACTCCTGCAATGCACATGGGCTTATTTTCCCCGTCACAAATCATCAAATCATCTTCTTTAAGATTCCTTTCAACTCCATCGAGAGTAATGAATTTTTCATTTTTATTTCCGTATCTAACTATTATTTTTTCTTTTGATACTTTCTCAAAATCAAATGCATGAAGAGGTTGTCCAAGGCTATGTAAAACATAGTTTGTGATATCTACTACGTTATTTATTGGATTAATACCTATTGATACAAGTAAGTTCTTAATTTCAGATGGGGACTCATTAATTTTAATATTACCAATAACAACACCTGCGTATCTTGGACAAGCAGATGATTCTTGTATGTCAATTTCAATTTTTTTATCATTTGAAAAATTAAATTTTTTTACGTCTGGTAAAATAATCTCTCTTTTTTGTGATGCTTTAATATCTCTTGCTACTCCAAGATGTGATGCTGCATCAGCCCTATTTGGTGTTAGTGAGATATCATAGACTGTGTCTGAAATTAAATCGAAATAGTTTACTGCTTTATCTCCAACTTTAGCTTTATCTTTTAATACTATAATTCCAGAATGTGAGTTTCCAATTCCAATTTCATCCTCTGCACATATCATTCCGTTAGATTCTATATCTCTAATTTTTGCTTTTTTAATTTCAAGTATTTTTTTTTCAGTATTCTTAATTTTAGTTCCTGATTTAGCAACTACAACCTTCTGTCCAACTTCAATGTTTTTAGCTCCACATATTATGGAAAGACTTTCATTACCTGTATTTACCTTTGTTATATTTAACCTATCAGCATTAGGGTGTTTTTCTATTTTAGTTATTTCGCCAACTATTAATTTACTTAAAAAGTCTTTATCCGGTTCAAAACAAATGACTTCATCTACTTCAAGTCCAACTTCAGTAAGAATTGATTCTAAATCCTCAGGATTTTCACTTATTTCTATGAATTTTTTTAACCAGTTAAGAGATATTTTCATTATCAATAAAGTTAATAAATAAAATTAGAGAAAATTGATTTTAATAATGGAGAAGATGGTATTTATTTAGTTAATTTTTCTCCAGCTAATATTTCCATATTAATATAGTTTTCCCTTGTAGGTATAGGGCAGCTATATTCCTCATTATAGACACAGTAAGGATTGTATGATTTATTAAAGTCTAACTCAATTCTTTTTGCATTTTCAAATTCAATGTCAATATATCTTCCTCCTGGATATGTTGAGGTGCTATTGGTTTGATCTAAAAAGCAAAAAAACAAATCACCTCGATTTATTCCATCTAAATATTTGTAAACTGGTAAAGAGTACTTTGACCTCCCTAATTTAAAATCTAGATATGCAAAATCTAAAAACCTCTCAACATTTCCTGTTGAAGTTGCTAGTTTTATAGTGTCAGGTTCTTCATTTTGAGATACAGTAGCAATTACTTTATAATTTACATTTGGATCATAATATGATAATTTATATTCTGATCCTTTAAGTGGGGAAGACGATGAATTATTCAAAAAATCATTTCTTTCTTTTCTATATTCTTCTAGAATAATTGAATATTGATCATATTCTAGACTTGAATTGTATAGATAATATGCAATTGATAAGAAAATGGATATTATTATTAATGGAACTATTCCCCTCAAGGATAATTATTTTAAGCTATTAACTTTTTTTGTAAGCTTTGACTTTAAGTGAGCAGCTTTATTTTTATGAATAATATTGTTTTTAGATAATTTATCGATCATAGAAACAGCTTCAGGTAATTTTTTTACAGCTGTAGCTTTTTTAGTTTGTTGCTCTAATTTTTTTATAACAGTTCTTGTGGACTTATGTTGATACTTGTTCCTTAGTTTCTTAGTTTCACTAGATCTTATTCTTTTAATTGCAGATTTATGATTTGCCATAATATTAATTTCGTGTGCAAAAATATATTTTTTTTAACATTCTCAAATATTCTAGAGGATTTTTATTCTAATATTAAAAATTAATTATTTAATGATATTTCACCAAAATTATTAATATTTAGGTCTGAGTTTGGGAAATCTAAATTTGTTAATCTTTTAATTTCTTTTGCTGCTTCGTTATTGTTATCTAGAACAGGTATACCTAAACCTATCTGTTTTGCAGATATAATTTTTCCACTTAAAAATTCACCTTTTTTGTTAATATTGACTTCAATAAGAGGGGCTAGGCCTCTATTCCCTGATAGATTAAACCTAGCATAAGTAGCGAAATTCCCAAGACTGTATGCTATAAACCTTCTTTTATACAAATCAATAGCTCTTAACACATGAGGTCCATGTCCAAATACTAGATCAGCACCTGAATCAATTACAATCCTTGAAAACTCATGAGGATTACCTCTATTCTCACCTAAAAAATATTCTATTTCTTTTGTAACTCTATTATATTTTGATCCTTCAGCACCTCCATGAAATGAAACAATAACTATATCACATAAAGAGTCCAAGAGACTTACTATTTCTTCAGCTTTTTCATAATTATTAATTTGAATAGTTCCTTTATTTGGTGAAAAAGATGCAAATCCATATTTGATATTATCCTTAGTAAAAATTGAATATGGTTTTTCAATTGTTCCTGAAAAGTAAATATTATTTTCTTCTAAAACTCTTTGAGTGTTTAACCTTCCAATCTTTCCAAAGTCGTTAATATGATTATTTGCTAAGCTAAGTATATTAAATCCTGCATTTTTATAATGTTTAGCATATTCGTCTGGACTTTTAAAAGCGTAACATTTTTTTGGATCACCACATTTTTTTACTTCTCCTTCTTTAGAAAGAATTGTACCTTCTAAATTTCCGAATGCTATATCAGCCTCTCTTATTGTTGCTGACACATTTTTTAATATATTATTTCCATTGTTTTTAGGTAAATATGAATTATTGGGGTAATTTGTTCCAATCATCATATCTCCAACTCCAATAATTTTTATGGTCTCATTATTGAAAGAATTTATTAAAATTTGATATGCTAGGAATAGATATAATATAATGTTCATTAATTTTTAAAATTTATATGTAAAAGTATTTTATATTTTATTAGAAAAAAAAATCGTTTTTATTTGATTTTTTAATTATAAAAGTATTCTTTTTGCGAATAATTTAAATCTATTAAGATGTACTGGACGTTAGAACTTGTTAATCACTTAGAAGATGCCCCTTGGCCAGCAACTAAAGATGAGTTAATTGAATTCTCTATTCGTACAGGTGCTCCTGCTGAAGTAACTGAAAACTTACAGGAACTAGAAGATGATGGTGCTCCATATGAAAGCATCGAAGAAATTTGGCCTGATTATCCTACTAAAGATGATTTCTTCTTTAATGAAGACGAGTATTAATTAAAATAATTAAGATCCTTCTTTGTTGTAATCTTAATATTTTCTTCCTCTCCCTCAACTAGATTAATATTTAAACCTAATTCTTCAATTAAACTGGCTTCATCAGTGTAGCTAATTTTTTCAATACTATTTAGAGAGTCTTTAATAAGTTTTATCTCAAAAATTTGTGGCGTTTGTATTTGTACATATTTAGATCTGTCAACAGAAAAATTTTTATTACCATCAATTTTTCTTAAGGAATTTATTGTTTGAGTAAAAGGAATTGCATTCCCATTTTTTTCAGCTTCAATAAATAAACTATTTATTAATTCTGTAGAAAGAAATGGTCTTACACCATCATGAATACCAATCAAGCCATTTTTAGACTTTATAGCATTGACTCCATTCCTAACAGATATATTTCTATGGTCTCCACCCATAACTATTATGTCATTTATATCAATAAATTTATTTATATAATTACTCCATTTCTTGAAGTCTGTTTTAGGTAAAACTATGTATATATTAAGGTGGTCAATTTTTTTGAATACATTATAGGTATGTATAATAATTGGTAATCCGTTAACTTCTAAAAACTGTTTGGGTATATCTGATTTCATCCTCTCTCCGGTTCCTGCTGCCATCAAGATTATTGATTTTTCCATCTATATATTAGATTATTAATAAAGCATCACCATATGTATGAAACATATACTTTTCTTTTATAGCTACTTTGTATGCCTTCATTATTGTATCGAAACCTCCAAATGCAGTTGCCATCATAAGTAAGGTAGATTTCGGAGAATGAAAGTTTGTAATCATGCCACCACAAATTTTAAACTCATAAGGTGGAAAAATAAATTTATCAGTCCATCCTCCTTTGGATTTGAGTCTATCGTTTGCAGTTACAGCAGTCTCTAAGGTTTTCATACTTGAAGTACCAACAGCAAATACTCTTTTATTATTATTGAGAGCATTATTTACAGCTATTGCAGTTTCTTCTGGAATAGAATAATTTTCTGAGTCCATTTTATGTTTTGTTAAATCTTCTACGTCTATATCTTTGAAAGTTCCTAAACCTGTGTGTGAAGTGATATTTACTATTTGTACACCTTTTAATTCCAATTTTTTAAGTAAAATTTCTGTAAAATGAAGTCCAGCTGCTGGTGCAGCAACTGCACCAATATTTTTTGCATATACTGTTTGGAATCTTTCTTCATCTTTTTTGTCAACCTTTCTTTTAATTTCTTTGGGGAGAGGTGTTTCTCCATATTCATGAATAATATCATAGAAGTTTTTTTCACTGTCTTCAGGTATAAATCTAATTGTTCTTCCTCTTGATGTTGTATTATCAATTACCTCTGCCACCAATTCACCATCTCCAAAATATAGTTTATTCCCCACTCTTATTTTTCTAGCAGGATCTACTAATACGTCCCATAAATTAAGTTCAGGATTAAGTTCTCTCAAAAGAAATACTTCAATTTTTGCTCCAGTTTTTTCTTTTTGTCCATATAATCTTGCTGGAAAAACTCTTGTGTCATTAAGAACAAGTACATCATCTTCATTGAAATATTTAATTATATCTTTAAATTGTATGTGTTCTATTTTTCCAGACTCTTTATGAACTACCATGAGTCTAGATTCATCTCTATTTTCTGCAGGATGTAAGGCAGTTCTAGTTGATGCTAACTTAAAATCAAATTCAGAAAGTTTCATATTTCTTTAATAAAATTATCTTAGTTTTGGAGTCTGCAAAACTAATTAATTAGTTTAACATACTTTTAATTTATGAAATTATTTTTAAGGTTATTAAAAGAAAGCTTTGTCTTTTCATTCAATGCTTTAGTTGCTAATCCAGTTAGGACAGTCTTATCGCTTTTAGGTGTGACTATTGGAATATTTACTATAATAGCAGTTCTTTCTACAGTTGATTCTCTTGAAAGAAGTATAAAGGATAATCTAAGCTTTCTAGGTACTGATAATTTAAGAGTTGAAAAATGGCCGTGGGATTTTAATAATCCCAGCTATGAATGGTGGAAGTTTTTTAGAAGGCCAGAACCTACTTACAGAGAATATGAGTTTTTAAAAGAAAATCTTATTAATGCTGAAGCTGTTGAAATTTTAACTTCTAGAGGGGGTGTGAATGTTAAGTTTAATAACAATAGCTCATTTGTTGATAATTTAAATGGTGTTGTTTTTGAAAATCAATTTTTTGGTGATTGGGAATTCGTTTCGGGAAGGTTTTTTACTCAGAATGAGACTTTAATTGGTTCAAATGCCGCTATTATTGGTTATAAAATCATGGAAGATTTATTTAAAACTTCGGAATTTGCTATTGGTAAGCAACTAAAAATTAAAGGTAAATCATATACTATAATTGGAGTTACGAAAGAGCAGGGAGAATCTTTTGGTGCAGGAGACTCATTTGATAGACAGATATTTATTCCATTTAATAGCTTCAAAAAAATATATAAGGTTGGTAAAAAAGGTTCTAATGCCGTATTAAGGGTTAAGGGAAGGGGCGATGAAGATCCTGGTCTTATTAATTTAGAGTATGAACTTAAAGGTTTATTAAGAGCTAAGAGAGGAATCAAACCAATTGAAGAAGATAGTTTTGCTATTAATAGACCAGAATATTTGGCTTCATTTGTTTCAGCAATTTTTAGTACAATAAGTATTGCTGGATGGGTTATTGGTAGTTTTTCAATTTTAGTTGGAGGTTTTGGAATAGCTAATATTATGTTTGTTTCAGTAAAAGAAAGAGTACCTATAATAGGTCTTCAAAAGTCCCTTGGTGCTAAAAAATATTTTATTTTAATGCAGTTTTTATTTGAATCATCTTTTCTTAGCATTTTTGGTGGTTTATTTGGAATTTTCTTTGTTTTTTTATTGACATTACCAGATTTAGGATCGTTTGACCTGGTAATATCTTTAAAAAATGTTATTGTCGGAGTATCAATATCCTCTATAATTGGGATTCTTGCAGGCTTTTTTCCAGCTTTATTTGCTTCTAACCTTGATCCAGTTGAGGCGATTAGATCTAACTAGATAGTTTCTCTTTTATTAAACCTTCGAGCTCACCCATTAATTCTGGATTGTCTTCAAGTATTGATTTGACTGAGTCTCTTCCTTGTCCTAACTTTTCTCCTTTGTATGAGAACCATGAACCAGATTTTTGTATTAGTTCAAGTTCAACACCCAAATCTAAAACTTCACCTGATTTTGAAATTCCTTTTCCGTACATAATATCAAATTCTACAACTTTAAAAGGAGGAGCAACTTTATTTTTTACAACTTTTACTTTTGTTCTATTGCCATTTATACTGTCTGGACTATCTTTTATTTGTCCGATTCTTCTTATGTCTAATCTTACAGAAGAATAAAATTTTAGTGCATTTCCACCTGTAGTTGTTTCTGGGTTGCCAAACATTACCCCAATTTTTTGTCTTAATTGGTTAATGAATATGCATATGCAACCTGATTTATGAATAACACCTGTTAGTTTTCTTAGTGCTTGAGACATTAACCTAGCTTGGAGTCCCATCATACTATCTCCCATTTCTCCTTCTATTTCCCCCTTTGGAACTAGTGCAGCAACTGAATCAATAACTATTATATCTATAGCATTAGATCTTATAAGTTGTTCACTAATTTCAAGAGCTTGTTCCCCATTATCTGGCTGTGATATCAATAAATTTTCTGTATCTATTCCAAGGTTTTCTGCATATATCTTATCAAATGCGTGTTCAGCATCAATAAATGCAGCAATGCCTCCTTTTTTTTGTGCTTCCGCAATACAGTGCATTGATAGTGTAGTTTTACCTGAAGATTCAGGTCCATATATTTCTACTACTCTTCCTTTGGGTAATCCCCCAATTCCTAATGCAATGTCTAAACTTAATGATCCTGTTGGTATGCTAGGAATTTTAACAATATTTTCATCGCTTAATTTCATTATGGTGCCTTGACCATATGTCTTCTCTAGTTTTTCGATTGCTAAACTGAGAGCTTTTGATTTTTCTTTTGTTTCTTTCATTGTAATTAATTTTTGCTAAAATAAGTAGTATTAAAATAAAATACTAATATTTTTAGTAATATTTAATAAAAATTAACTTAAAGATCTCCAAATATACGTAGTTAGATTCTCATATTTTAATATTTTTGCTACTTATAATACGATTTTAATTGAATAATAAGTTAATATTTCTTTTTCTGTTTTTTCTGGCAAATACTATTTTGTCACAAGATTATAATACCATTCCAGGAGAAAAGGTGGATTTTCTTGTCACATTTGGAATTTTTAATGCTGGAGAAGCGTCTATGGTGACCGATACTAAAATCCATTCGGTAGGTAATGAAGAAACCATTCAAATTGATGTGACAGGTAAATCTATAGGTCTCTTTGATTTATTTACAACAGTTAGAGATAAATGGGGTGTTTACATTACAAAAAATGAATTGGAGCCAAAAAAATTCTATAAATATCTTAGAGAAGGTAAATATAGAAAGAATGAGATTTTAAATTTTGTTGAAAATTCTGATAGTGTTCAAATTGAAATTTTAGATAAGGAAACAAAAGAATTTGTTGAGCATAAATATTTGCATTTTGAAGATGATATTAAAAAAATAATTCGTTCTTACTTTATGAATTACTGGATAGCAAGTTTAGCATACTTGAGATCATTAGATTATTCGGAAACATTGTCCAGGGAATTAATTGAGATTCCTTATTTTGAAGAAAATGAGAAGTTTAGTTATCAAATGAAATTCTTGAGAAGAGATACTATAGAAACAAAGATTGGTAACTATAATTCATTGGTATTTGCTCCTGTAATACCTAAAAATAAATTATTTGAGGAGGAAGACGCAGTAAAATTTTGGTTAACCGATGATAATAGAAAAATTCCTTTGAAGTTAGAAGCTAAAATGAACTTTGGAAGCTTCGTAATTGAAGTGTCAGATTACTCTAATGTTAAATAAAAATTAATTCTATATAACCAATAAATTAATAATTTAAAATTTGGTTAAATTTTGATATTAAATATTTTAAATCAGCTTAAATTGCAATATGTCAAAATCAGATTTTAAAATACTAGCTATTGATGATGAGAAGGACATACTATTACTTCTTAAATACAATTTAGAATCAGAAGGTTATGTAGTAAAAACTGCCATATCAGGTAAAGAAGGTCTAAAAATTGCTAATAAAATGAATCCAGACCTTGTACTAATTGATATAATGATGCCAGAAATTGATGGCATTGAAACGTGTATAAAATTAAGAGAAATAGAAAAATTTCGATCTATTTTCATTTTATTTTTAACGGCTAGAGTAGAGGAGTATTCTGAGGTTGCGGCTTTTGAAGCTGGAGGTGATGACTATATAACTAAACCAATAAAGCCTAGAGCTCTGATAAGTAGGATAAATTCTTTTTATAAAAGAAAATCATCAATTGAATCTAAAAATAGTTTAGTTAAAATTGATAATCTAACTATTAATAAAGATAGTTATGTTGTTAAATTAGATGATAAAGAAATATTTTTTCCAAAAAAAGAATTTGAATTATTACATTTTTTGGCAACCAACTCAAAAAAAGTATTTAGCAGAGAATCTTTACTAAGAAATATTTGGGGTACAGATGTTCATGTTGTTGCAAGGACAGTTGATGTTCATATCAGGAAAATAAGAGAAAAATTAGGTCAAGGTATTATTAATACAATCAAAGGTGTTGGATATAAGTTTAAAAATTGATTCCTATACTTAGCTTAAATTCTCTCCTTGGAGATAAACTAGAGTAAATTGATTTAATATCATTTGTATAATAGTAACTTTCAACCTTTTCATCTAGGAGGTTTTTGATTCCAAGTCCTAATTTTAAATTATCTGTTGTTCCAAATTTGTAATTGAAATTTAGATTAAGACTATTAAAAGGTTCTGTAAAAATATCTGGAACATAATTAACACCAACTATTTGAAGGGTTTTACCTTGAACGTTATAATTTAATGATCCTTCAAAATTATTATTAATTGAATTGTAGTTTAACCCTAGATTGACTAGATAGGGTGATTGTCCCTGAAGTTCTCTTTTTCTACTTACAACTTCTCCTGACCTTGCAGACTTTGTTCTTCCTTCATATTCCTTTTCATCCATTATCTCTTCTGATCTTATTATTGATGTATTAAATTTTAAATTAAAATTTGATAAGTTTTCACTTAAAAATTTAAGATTTTTTCTAAGTTCAAGTTCCAACCCATAAACTATTGCTTCATCAACATTTTTAGGAGTATAGTCATTTGGACTTGCCCCATTATAAACAACAAGTTCTATTGGATTTGTAAAGTCTTTATAAAACAAACTGATAGCATACATCTGAGCATCCTCTTGAAATAATTCCCATCTTAAATCATAATTCAAAATTTTTGTAGGTAGAATATCAATATTTCCAATAAATGTAGTAGAAGTTACTGGATCAAATATTTGAGCAATAGATTTTTCTTTAAATGAAGGTCTTGCAATTGTTCTGGATAGTGAAAATCTTAAATTTGACATTTCTTTAAGTCCATAAATAAGATTTATTGATGGAAATAAATCTAGTTCACCTAGAATATTTTCATCCTCATATACAATATCTCCTTGTTGATTCTGACCTGTATAATATAGATTATAATTTTCAGCTCTTAGGCCTAATATACTTTTAAATTTATCTGAAAGAGAAAATTCATTTGATAGATAAAAAGATAAATTTGATTGAATTGCATTATAGGTATTTGATATCTCATAGTTACCATTAATATAACTTCCTTGACCTGAATTAATAGTCCATAAATTTTCATCAAATAAAATTTCATCTGGGTCTCCAGACCAACTGTATAGGTATTCTTTTCTGATATAAACTCTGTAATTAAGAATTTCAAAATCTCTTTCTTTAAAGGTATAACTGGAACCAATTTTGAATTTAGACTCTCTATTAAAAAGTGAATAATTTTTTGTTAAATCTACTTTACCAGTAAGATTATATTCATCTAAATATCTCCAAATACGAGTAGGATCTCCTGACTCACTTGGTTCAATTGTATATTTTTGTTCATCCCACCTGAAAGGTGTAAGTCGTAAGTCAGGATCTGTTACTTTAGAAAGAGTTGGAGATATTTTCCAATCTACTATAAAATTACCAGAAGAATTAGAGTGTTTTCCTTCTAATAATACATTAGAAATCTGTCTTTGGGTATACTCTAAATTATCTTTATATAACTCAACTGAATTTTCCCACAGATATTCCTGAAAAAAACTTCCAGCTCTAGACTCACCATTCTGAAGATGCATTAGGTTAATTTTAAACTTTGACTGGTTTGTTTTATATGCAACTCCAACTAATCCACTAATAAATGCTTCTCTTTTACCTAGACTTCCAATTTGATATCTATCAATAACTAATTCAGAAATATTTGGATCAACTTGTTTTCTCATCCAATAGTTCTCAAAATTTTCATAAAAAGTATAATCATTTTTGATATTAAATGAACTTATTAAACCAACAGTGTTTCCTGATTTTAAATTGTACTGATTTCCGTAAGTTATACCAAATCCAAAATTCATTAAGCTATTTCCAATTTTAGATGCAAGATTTGGATCAAAGGAGTTTGTTATCGATGTGAGACTTGGATCCTGATCAACTGTTTGAGGGATAACAGTTCTTCTGTCTATTGGTACCTCTCTCATCCCATTGTCAAAACCTAACCAGTCTGTTTGACTTCCGTCATAATAAGGGAAGTTATCTTTAAAGTGCATTGATGGATTATAAGTTCCACTAAAAGAAATATTAAATTCTTTCTCTTCAGGGAAATCTTGTGTTTCAATATTTACTATGCCTCCAGTAAAGTCAGCTGGTAAGTCAGCACTTGATGATTTTAGTATAACAATATTTTTTATAAGATTTGTTGGGAAAATATCCATTTGAAGGGTATTCCTGTCAGGGTCTAATCCAGGAATATCTAATCCATTTAAAATTGTTTTTGTATACCTATCTCCTAAACCTCTAACAAAAACATATTTTCCTCCTTGAATAGAAACACCGGGAACTCTTTTTATAGCTGCTGCAGCATCACTGTCTCCAATTTTTTTAAAATTTTCTGCAGTTATTCCATCCAGAAGGTTAGGAGATTTTCTCTGTACAGTTAGAAGCGCTGACTCACTATTTGCGATTACTTCTGCTGTCACAACTACACTTTCTAGTAACTCTGACTCATATTCTAAACTAACTGATAGTGGATAAATAGATCCTTTAATGATTTCTATATCTGTTACTAAAATACTTTCATATCCAACATATGAAAATTCAATAGAATAAGTTCCAGGCTGTACCTCTAAGTTATAGTTGCCTTCAAAATCAGTTGTTGTTCCAGTCCCTAGTTCTTTGATAATTATATTTGCAAAAGGCAATCCTTCTTGAGATGATTTATCTTTTAATGTGCCCCTTATAATTCCATTTTGACTTGATGATAATTCGGGTATAAAGAATAATATTATTATTGTAATAATTCTTACCATAAAAAATATTTTAGCTAAAATAAAAATAGCCCGGAAAACTCCGGGCTATTACTATATTAACTATTTGTTATTAAATCTTTAATTAATATAGACCATTTGCTTTTGACCATGTCCAATCAAATCCAGCTAAGGTAGCACCAACAGTCTGACTTCCAGCAGTTACAACTGTTACGGCAGCACTTCCTGATGGATTGTTGATCATTGTTCTTGTACCACTAATCTCAGGCATAATATTTAGAACATCAGTATCTGCAGTATTCAAAACAATTTCCCAGTTCTCAAATGTTAGCGTACCAGCTGCATAAGTTGCATCTGAACCAGAACTTAATGACAAATCTCCGTCACCTGCAGGTGGGAAGTTGTATGCATATACATTTTTATTTGCTCCTAAAGCAGACTTTCTAAAGTCAGCAATTTCACTTTTAGCAGTACCACCGTTACCAATAAGAGTGATTCCATCCAAAGTATATCCTGCTTCCATAGAACCTTCAGGACCATCAATTTCAAGAGCATGATCAGAACCAGGTCCTTGAAGAGATACACTGTTAGTAATTGAACCAGAGTATGATTGATCAATATCAATTCCATCGTCATCGTGGAAAGCTGTCATGCAATAGCTACAATCAACTGAACCACCAAAGAATTCAATACCGTCATCTTTGTTAGCAACAACTTCAACATATGAAATTGAAGTACCAGATCCTACACCTCCTAATGTCAGACCATTGATTTCATTACCTTCACCAAGTAGAGATCCACCATGTCTAATTGAAATGTAAGAAAGTGTTCCAGAATTGTCTGCGTCATCGTTACCACCATATGAGCCATATGGAACATCTGCAGGAATTCCTTCTATCTGAGCACTAACAACATCAATACCATCATCGTCAGATGCAGATATTTTAGCCTTTCCTAATACAACCAATCCACCCCATAATCCTGAATCATCAGTTGTTAGGTTAGTACCAGAAGTTGATCCTAACTCGATATTATCTGAAGTTGAAGTAAAGATAATAGGAGAAGATGCAGTACCAACTGCGTTAATTTTTCCTCCCATAGCAACTACTAGAGCAGATGCTAGAGACCCTGTTCCTGGAGAACCTTTAATAATAGTTCCTGCCTCAATAGTTAAGGTAACACCATCAGCAACATATACTTTGTTATTAAGTATATGAAATCTGTCAGAAGTCCATGTTTCATCAGCTTCAATAATACCTGTATGTTGTACTGGATCAGGAGTTACAACTACCGGTTCAGCTGTTACATCAATAACTGCTGTCTGAGAGCTTGATTTTCCTTGTGCATCTGTTACTGTAAGAGTTAGAGATGCTGCTCCAGCCTCTGCTCCAGCAGTAAAAGTAGCAACAACATTACCACTTGTAGCACCGGCATCTGGTTCTGATTTAGGTGTAGCTGATCCTCCAGTAAAAGCCCATGCACTTGATGCATATCCTCCTGGTGACGAAACTGTAAAACTTACATCAATAGCGCTATTAACCTCTACTGATGATACTCCTGGTGCTGTGATGCTTGGAGCATCAAAAACCGGAGTAACTGGTTCTGGATCATCTTCACAAGCTGTGAGAATAAATAGACCTAGAACAAATAATCCTAATATTTTTTTCATGATTTATAATTTATTATTGATAAAAAATTTAAAACCAAAAATATTAGTTGTATTTAAACATGATATGATGATAATTTTATCTAGATATTATAAAATAATATATTTTATGTTAATTCTAAGTTACCTTTATGTTGTTAAAATAGATTCTAGATTATTTTAATATTAAGTATGAATTTTAATTTGAAATATTTAGAGTTTTAATTTTAATTAAAATTTTTAAAAGTAATTTTAACTCATGAATAACTCTCAATCTATCTCTGTTCTTTTTGGTATAATTGTTGGAATTATATCATTAACAACAGCGTTGTTACTTGGAGTTAGTGACGCAGAAAAGCTATTGACAGCGGGTATAATATCCATTTTTTCCTCGACACTTTTATTTGCGATCATTACTGAAAATTTATTTGATAAGAAAATTAAAGAGATATATAAATCGTTCGAAAGAATAAGAAATAAAGAATTTGAAAGAATAGAAGTTGATACATCTCTTCTTAGAAAAATTAATCCTTTAAAAGGAATAAATGAAGAAATATACAATTATGCTAATTTGAAACAATTAGAAATTGATGAGTTGAAAAGATTAGAAGCATTCAGAAGGGATTTTTTACAGGATGTATCCCACGAACTTAAAACACCAATTTTTGCAGCACAAGGTTTTGTTCACACATTACTTGACAATATGAATGCCGATGATAAAATCAGAAAAAAATTCTTGAGTAAGGCAGCCAAGAGCTTAGATTATCTTGATCTACTTGTTAGAGATCTATTAACAATATCTCAAATGGAGTCAGGAGAAATTAAAATGAAAATGGAAGCTTTTGATATCATTAGTTTAGTTAATGAGACAGTTGAGCAATTGGAGCCTCTCGCAAAAACTAGAGAAATAAGTCTTGAGACTGAATTTTTAGATAACAAATCAGTGGTAGTAATTGCTGATTATTATAGGATTTTTCAAGTTCTTAAAAATTTAATATCTAATAGTATTAAATACTCAAATGATAATTCAATTATTACTATTAAGTGTGAAAAAAGAAAAAAAGTGATCAATCTTAAAGTAATTGACAATGGAAAAGGGATCCCTAAAAATCATAGGAGAAGAATATTTGAGAGATTTTATAGAATAGATAAAAGTAGATCAAAAGAGAAAGGTGGTACAGGTTTAGGCCTTGCAATTGTTAAACATATCATTGAAGGTCACAAAACGAAAATTAAATTAAAATCTAAGATAAATAAAGGTTCAATTTTTTCATTTAATTTAAAACTTGCTCCTAAATCTTCTAAGAGAAGAAAATCTCTTAAAAAAATCTTGAAAAAGAATAAGGTTGAAATGATATAATATTTACATCATAAATATTGTTTTTATTTATTAATAAATCTATTTTTGCTCACTTTTTAGAAGCAAATGGATTCAAATAGTTACAAGACTAAATACTTAAATAAAGAATCAATTCAAAAGAATTGGTTTATCGTAAATGCTGATGGAAAGACATTAGGTAGATTTTCATCAGAAGTAGCAAAAGTTTTGAGGGGTAAACACAAAGCTTCATTCACACCTCATATGGATTGTGGGGATTATGTAATTGTTTTAAATTCAGATGGTATAAAATTAACTGGTAAAAAATGGAGAGAAAAACAATATGTTTCTCACAGTGGTTATCCAGGAGGACAAAAAATTACTAATCCATTAGAACTTAAGGAAAAAAAATCATCAACATTCATAATAGAAAAAGCTGTAAAGGGCATGTTACCTAAAAATAGATTAGGAAGAAAACTTTTTAGAAATCTTTTTGTTTATGAAAACTCAAATCATCCTCATGAAGGTCAAAAACCAAAAGAACTAAATATATAATATGGAATATATAAGTACATTAGGAAGAAGAAAGACATCAGTGGCTAGATTATATATGAAACCAGGGAAAGGAGAATTCATGATTAACGGAAAAAAATTAGATAAATATTTTTCATCTGAATTATTAAGATTAATTGTTGAACAGCCTCTTAAATTAGTTGGAGTTGCTTCGAGTTTTGATTTTAAGGTTAACCTGTATGGAGGAGGTTTAAAAGGACAAGCTGAGGCAGTTAGATTAGCTGTTGCTAGAGCTTTAGTAAAAAATGATGATGAAACTAGACCTACTTTAAAGAAAGAAGGATTTCTTACTAGAGATCCAAGAATGGTAGAAAGAAAAAAATATGGAAGAAGAAAAGCAAGAAGGGCGTTCCAGTGGGTTAAGAGATAATATAATATGATTAAAAAATTAGAACATAAAGAATTATTAAAAGCTGGTGTGCATTTTGGACATCTTACTAGGAAGTGGAATCCTAAAATGTCGGAATACATTTTCATGGAAAATAATGGAATTCATATAATTGATCTCCATAAAACTATAGATTGTGCATATACTGCAGCAGCTTCGCTTCAAAATATTGCTAAGTCTGGTAGAAAGATAATGTTTGTAGCAACAAAAAAACAGGCTAAAACTTATGTTTCTGAGAAAGCTAAAGAACTTAATATGCCTTATGTTACAGAAAGATGGTTAGGTGGTATGTTAACAAATTTCTCTACAATTAGAAAATCATTAAAAAAACTTTCATCTCTTGAAAATATGCAAAGTCAAGACACATATACTCAAGACTTTTCTAAAAAGGAAAGATTAATGATTTCTAGAGATAAAGATAAATTAGAAAGAGCTCTTGGAGGTATTTCTTCATTAAATAGAATCCCAGCTGCATTATTTGTAGTTGATATTAAACATGAAGAGATAGCTGTTCAAGAAGCTAAGAAACTTAATATACCTATCTATGGGATGGTTGATACAAACTCTGATCCAAATTCAATTAATTTTGAGATTCCTTCAAATGATGATTCATTTACTTCTGTTTCATTAATTATGGATTATGTTTCTGCAGCTATAGCTGAGGGACTTAAAGAGAGAGAAAAAATAAAAGAAGAAATTAGAATTAAACAAGAAAAAGAAGCGTCTGAAAAGGAGGCAAAAGAAAAAAAAGAGGCTGAAAAGAAAGCTAAGGATTCTAAGAAAGAAGTAACTAAATAAATTTTCAAGTATTATGTCAGTAAATATTTCTGCAAAAGAAGTAAATGAACTAAGGCAAAAGACCGGTTCAGGTATGATGGATTGTAAAAAAGCACTTGTTGAGGCAGGTGGAGATTTTGATAAAGCAATTGATATTTTAAGAAAAAAAGGTCAAAAAGTTTCAGCAGCAAGGTCAAATAGAGAAACTTCTGAAGGAATTGTAATATATAAATTAAGCTCCAATGAAGAAAAAGCATCTATATTATCCTTTACTTGTGAGACTGATTTTGTTGCTAAAAATGAAGATTTTCAAGAACTAGCATCTAGAATTTTAGATACAGCATTTGAAAATAACTTTTCATCTGTAGAGGAAATATTATCCTCAAAATTAGATTCCATGACTATAGAGCAAGAAATAGTTAACCTCATTGGAAAGATTGGAGAGAAAATTGAACTTAGACAGTATGAAAATCTAGAAGGAGAAAAAATTGTTCCTTATATACATGCTGGTAATAAATTAGGTGTATTGGTTTCTTTAGTTAATACCTCTTCAGTTGACTATGTTTCTGCAGGTAAAGACATTGCAATGCAAATTGCTGCAATGAATCCTATTGCTCTTAATAAAGATGGTGTAGACCAATCTGTAATTGATAAAGAAATTGAAATTGGTAAAGAGCAAGCAATAAAAGAAGGAAAGCCTGAAAATATTGTTGAAAAAATTGCTCAGGGGAAGCTTCAAAAATTTTTCAAGGAAAATACTCTTTTGAGTCAATCTTTTGTGAAAGATAATTCTATGACAATTGAATCCTATCTTGGGACATTCTCATCTGACTTAAAAGTAGATAAGTTTCTAAGAGTATCAATAGGATAATTTAAATTAACTATTCATAATATCCTCTATTTCTTCTGGAAGAATAGGAATATTCTCCATTAGATTATGATTTTGATTTTCTCCAATTAGTATATTATCTTCTAGTCTCACCCCTAAGTTTTCTTCTCTGATATATATACCTGGTTCAACTGTAAATACATTTCCAGGAGATAAATTAACATAGAAATTACCAACATCATGCACATCTAAACCTAGATGATGTGATGTTCCATGCATAAAATATTTTTTGTATACAGGGTTTTTAGGATTTTGTTTTTTTACATCGTGTTTATCAATCAACTTTATTCTAATTAGTTCACTCTCCATTATTTTTCCAACCTCTTTATGATATTCATTAACTGAAATACTTGGTCTTAAAATATTAGTAGCTTTATTTTTAACATTTAATACGGCATTATATATTTCTAATTGTCTTTTTGTGAATTTTCCGTTTACTGGTACTGTTCTTGTCATATCAGACTTATAATTGGAGTATTCAGCTGCAACATCCATTAATATTAGGTCACCAGACACACATAATGAATTATTAGTATTATAATGAAGAGAACAAGCATTTATTCCAGAAGCAATTATTGGTTGATATGCAAATCCCTTAGATCTGTTTTTGATGAATTCATGAATAAATTCTGCCTCAATATCATATTCCCATATATTAGGTTCTATATAACTTAAGACCCTTCTAAATCCTTTTTCTGTTATATTACAGGCTTTCTGAATTAAATCTATTTCAGTTTTATTTTTTATCATTCTCAGTTCACTAAGAATAGGGTAAGATCTTTGAATTTCATAAGTTGGGTAGGATCTTTTAATTTCATTAATAAATCTTTCTTGAGGAGTTTCAATTTTAGTATTAGATCTTATATGTTCATTTTTTTCTAAATAAATAGATTTTGATTGAGCTAATATTAAGTCTAATACGTTTTTAAAATTATCATTCCACATAACTGTCTCAATACCAGATATTTTCCTTGCTTCCTCTTTAGTTAATTTATTTCCTTCCCAAATAGCAATTTCCTTACTAGTTTCTTTGATAAATAGTATTTCTCTCATTTTTTTATCTGGGAAATTTGGAGCTAATATTAAAAAAGTATCTTCCTGATCAATTCCTGTTAAATATAAAAGATTAGTATTTTGGACAAAGTGTAATGTTTCATCAGCATTTGTAGGCATAAAATCATTCGAAACAAATACTGATACTGAATTTTTATCTACTTTGTTTAAAAAGTTTTTTCTATTATCAATAAAAAGAGAATTATCAATTATTTTGTATCTCATTAGCTTTATTTTGTCTTAAAGATACATTAATTGTTAATAAATTTTTAATTTGCTTATTATGGATTTTGTTGATAAGAATATCGAGAAATATGTTGAAGCTTTATCTGACAAAGAATCTCCTCTTCTTAAAGAAATCAATGAATATACATTCAAAAATGCACATCAACCAAATATGTTATCTGGACATTTACAGGGAAGAATCTTGAGTTTTATTTCAAAGGTTAAAAACCCAAAATATATCCTTGAAATAGGTACTTATACAGGCTATTCTGCTCTTTGTTTAGCTGAAGGTTTAAAAGATGATGGTAAATTAATTACCATTGATAGAGATAAAAGTTTATATGAAAAAGTCAATGATTTTTTTAGTAGTTCTGATTATGCAGATAAAATTGAACAAAAAATTGGAGAAGCGTTAAAGGTAATTCCAGAAATTGATCTAACATTTGATTTAGTGTTTATTGATGCTGACAAGAAAAATTATAAAAATTATTTTGATAATGTAATTGATAAATTAAGTTTAGGTGGAGTCATCATTGTAGATAATGTTCTATGGAAAGGAAAAGTTACTGATCTTTCCAAGAATCAAAATGATAAAATTGCCGTATATATGAATGGTTTTAATGAATATATTGAAAAAAATAGAAAAGTTACAAAACTGATCTTGCCAGTTAGAGATGGACTAACACTTATCATAAAAAATGAAAATTAATCTAACAGTCCTCTTCTTCTTTTTTATTTTATTTATAACTGAATCTTTTTCTCAAAATTCCCCAAGAGTTCCTGAAAAGATAAGAATTGATAATATGGTATTAAGCATTTCTAGTGATGTGATTCCGGTTCTTCAAAATGAGGTTGATGCACTTCATCTTAATGAAAAATATTTTCAAATTTATGTAGATAGAATAAATATTTTTTTTCCAATTATAGAAAGAATTCTAGCAGAGGAAGAAATGCCAGATGATTTGAAATATTTAGCTCTTCAAGAAAGTGCACTTATTTCAGATGCAGTTTCCTCCTCTGATGCAGTAGGGTTTTGGCAGTTTAAGAAAGAAACTGCTGAAGATTATGGTTTAATAGTAAATGAAAAGATTGATGAAAGAAAAAATATTATATCTTCAACAAGAGCCGCTTCTAGGTACATAAAGAATAGTAATTATCTTTTTGAGAATTGGATTTTTTCTATTTATTCATATTATCAAGGGCTAAATGGAGCAAAAGAAGTTATTGATCCGCAATTATATGGATCAAAAAGAATGATTATTGATGAGAGTACACACTGGTATATTATTAAATTTTTAGGATATAAAATTGCTTTTGAAGATTATGTAGATAAAATAAATTACAATAATAATTTTTCAGTTTATGAAAACAGATCATTTAGTTCAATAAAAGATATGTCAAAAAGTTTATCAATTGATAAGGGTAAATTATCTTCATTTAATTCATGGATTAAAACAGATCGAATACCAAAAGATAAAATTTACTCTTTTCTTATACCTGAAAAAAAGGAGAATATATTTAAAAGAACTGCTTCAGTTTTATCTGAAAAAGTTAATAATTTGATTGATCAACAATATAATTCACCAATTGATGAAAAAATTTTAAGTGTTATATCTAGAAGAACAATTTTTTTAAATGGTTTACCAGCCTTTATTGCAGACTCATCAGATAATATCAATGAAATAACAGGATTATATAAAATTTCAAAAAAGAATTTTTTAGCATATAATGATATTGAAACAAATCATAAAATAATTCCTGGTATACCATATTATTTATCAAAAAAACGAAGAAAGGGTAGGGTTCAATTATATTTGAGAAGAGAAGAGGAATCTTTATGGGAAATTTCTCAATTATTCGGTGTTCAACTTTCTTCTTTGAGAAAGATAAATAAGGAAAATAATACTAGTAAAATTTTGATGAGGAGAAGGTCTATTCTTTGACTATTTTTTCAATAATTTTTCCGTCTTTTTTTCCTTTAAGAATTAATTTTTTATCTCCATAATGAGTAATCTCTTCTTTAACGAGATAATAATTATTGTCATAGCTATCAAGAGTACTTATTTTATCTACTCCTTCTTTTCCTCTCCAAATTTCTAAATCTATTTTTTCCCATTTTTTTGATTTTATAGACTTGTATGATGCATCAATTATGGTATTGACAATATAACCATCATAAAAAGTCTCAGAAGGTTTCTCTCCATTTTCTAAAGAGTCAAACATATTGGCAAACATATGATTATAACCTAATTCATTTAATTCATCTCCAACAGGGAAAATCCATCCAGAATCAGATTCAGCTTTTTCTGCAACATAATCACTTCCTTTTCCTGTAGTAAACATTTCAAATCCTGTTCTTAAAAATGAATTAATCCATATTGTACCTTCAGTACCCATTACTTCATCTCTAAGATCTAATCCACCTCTAAATGTCCAGCTCACTTCAAATTGTCCGATAGCACCATTTTCATATTTTACAAGTCCTATTGCATGGTCTTCAGCATCAATTGGTTTTACTTGGGTATCACCCCAACACATAACTTCAATTGGTTTAATATCTTTACCAATATAATTTCTGCTAATTTCTATACAATGACATCCAAGATCTAAAATACATCCACCACCTGCTTGTTCTTTGTCCCAGAACCATTCGCTATGAGGTCCAGGATGAGTTTCTCTTGATTTAGTCCAAATAATCTGACCTAAACTTCCCGATTTAACACTCTCTACAGCTTTTAAAAACTTTGGAGTATAACAAAGATCTTCAAGATATCCTGCAAATATTCCAGCTTTTTCAACCGCTTCTACCATTCTTTTTGCTTCATCTGCATTTCTACCAAGAGGTTTAGTACATATTACCGCTTTATTATGTTTACAACATAGATGAACTGCTGCTTCATGTAAATTATTTGGAAGAGATATACAAACGACATCAACGTCTTTATGAGAAATTGATTCTTCCATATCTGTTGTCCAATGTGGTACGTTATAATCTTTAGCAAATTTTTTAGCACTTTCTTCTCTTCTTGAATAAATGGAGACTACTCTATCTTTATTTCTATAACCATGAAGTGAATCAGTATAAAACCTTCCAATAAAACCTGATCCTAACATTGAAATTTTTTGCATGGCTTATTTATTTTTTTCTTTAAAAAATATAACTAAAAATAGTAAAACTGCACCAGAAATATAGGCTGGAACCATCCATATATCTCCCCAATTTTTTATTCCTTCTATTGTATTACTATCAGTTATTATTCCTGAAAACCATGAGCCAATAGTCATACCTATTCCATAAGTAGCAACTGTAAATAATCCTTGTGCTGCATTTTTAATTTTTTCTCCAGCTTTATTTTCAGTATACATATAACCAGTTACAAAGAAGAAATCATAACAAATACCATGAAGTAAAATACCTGAAATAATCATCCAATAATATGCTTCTAAATCACCATTAGCAAAAAAGAAAAACCTTAGAGCCCAAGCAGCAATACCGATAATAAGAATATTTTTAACACCTAATCTATAATAAAGAAAAGGTATAGCTAAAATAAAAATAGCCTCTGAGATTTGACCATATATCATTTTTCCAGCTGCACCTTCCATTCCCAGATCATTTAGGAAAACATTCGCAAATGAATAATAAAAAGAAAGAGGAATACATATTAAAACAGCAGAGATAAAGAATATAAGATAAGATTTGTCTTTTAGTAAAACTAGACCTTCTAATCCAAGAGGAGAACCATCAGATTTACCCTTTGGTGGAACATTGGGTAAAGAAAAAGAAAATAACCCAAGGAGTATAGAGGCTCCTGCAGCTATATAAAATGTATATGCAATACTAGATACATTATTTTCAAGTTGAAGATTTCCAATAATAAAACCAGCAACTATCCATCCAAATGTTCCAAAGAATCTAATTACAGGAAAAGTCTTGCCTGAATCACTTACATTAGCAAAAACTATATTATTTGAAAGTGCAACTGTTGGCATATACATCAATGAGTAAATAAGTACAGTTATAATAAACAAAAATGATGATGATATCTCAGTAGCATAAATTAATAATAAACCACCAACTATATGTAAGACACCCATAGCTTTTTGAGCAGAAAAATATCTATCAGCAATTGATCCTACAAAAAAAGGTGAAAAAATTGCTGCAATTGCGAATGCACTATATGCAGAACCGATTTCTTCTCCAGAAGAATTTAAAATTTTTGCCATATAGGTTCCAGCAGTCACATACCATGCTCCCCAAATAAAATATTGGAGAAACATCATAGTAGAAAGTTTGAAGTTTTTCATAGTTAGTTTGGTTTATTCCTGTCAACAATTATTAAGTTAAAAAAAAAATTTTTAAATTAATGTGATTTTATATCAATATTAAACAGACTAACCTTATAAACCATTCTTATGAAAAATAATAATTCTAAAAAAAATAGTAGAAGAGAATTTTTAAAAAAGGGCACTTTAGCTGCATCAAGTTTTTTTATTGTGCCAAGATATGTTCTTGGAGGAAATGGATATACATCTCCAAGTGATAAAATTAATATTGCTGGTATAGGTGTAGGAGGTAAGGGGACATCAGACCTTTGGTACGCTTCTGACGAGGGAAAAGAGAATGTGGTGGCTCTTTGTGATGTTGATATGGGAGAATACACAAAGAAATCAAGGGATAGATTCCCAAAAGCAAACTTTTATCAAGATTTTAGAGTTATGTTTGATAAGCAAAAAGATATTGATGCAGTTACAATATCTTCTCCGGATCATGTTCATGCAATACAAGCTTTGGCTGCTATGGATGAGGGTATACATGTATATGTGCAAAAACCTTTGACACATAATATAAAAGAAGCTAGAATGCTTACTGAAACTGCTAGGGAAAAGAAGATTGTTACTCAAATGGGAAACCAAGGAGCTTCAAACTCTGGAATGAGAAAAGTTCATGAATGGTTTGATGCTGGATTAATTGGAGAGGTAGATGAAGTATTTGTTTGGACAAATAGACCAGTTTGGCCTCAAGGAATTCCAGTTCCTAAGTCAGACGGAAGCCCTGTCCCTGAAGGTTTGGATTGGGATTTGTGGTTAGGTCCAGCTCCAAAAGTTGAATATACAAATGCATACCATCCCTTTAACTGGAGAGGTTGGTGGGCATATGGTACTGGGGCTTTAGGTGATATGGGTTGTCATCTTATTGATGTTCCATTTAAGACCTTAGGTCTGCAATATCCCAAAGCAGTTGAATGCAGTGTAGGACAGGTATTTATTAAAATGTGGAGTCCAGAATATATCCCAGAGGGATGTCCTCCATCATCTTCTGTAACTTTAGATTTTGGAGCAACTGATAAAAATAAAAAACCTTTAAAATTGAGATGGCTTGATGGTGGACTAAGACCACCTCATCCAGATCTAATTCCAGCTAGTGATCCTTTAGGAACTCCAAATAGTGCAAATGGAGTAATGATGATAGGTTCAAAAGGTATAATAACAACAGGAGTTTACGGTTTTACTCCTAAATTATATAGAAAAGGTGAAGAAATGGTTGAATTTGATACTTCTAATCAACCTGGTAATGAATTTGGACATCAAACCAAGTGGATTAAAGCCTGTAAAGCTGGATTTAATAGCTCTGAGCATAAGGCTTTAACATCATCTTTTGATTATTCTGGTCCAATGACTGAGACGGTTTTAATGGGTAATATTGCTATCAGGAGTTATATGGAAATGAAAAGAAATAAAAAAGGTAATGCATATTATCCAGGAAGAAGAAAATTATTGTGGGATGGTAGAGCTATGAAAATTACTAACTATAATAATGCAAATAAATTTGTTACCCGAGATTATAGAAAGGGTTGGGAAATTTAAAATTCATAATCTAGACCAAGTTTTCTTTTTAGTTGATTTAGATTCTCATTTTTTTTAACTAAATACTCAAATTTTTCTTTATTGGTATAAATTGTTTTTTCTTTTTCAGTTTGATTAATTTCTTTATTTAAAATTATTTTTTCAACAAATCTATTTTTTAGTTTTTCATTTAATCTATTAAGAATACTATCAAAAATTGATCCTTCTAATTCATTGTCAAAATGAAAAGTTATTGAAGTTCCTTCTATTACTTTCTGTTTCTTAAGTACGGCTACTTCAGATTTTTTTTCTTTTAGAGAATCTATGAATGATTCTATAAGTATATTAAACTCTTCTTTAGAAAAAGAAACTTTTTCATTTAATTCAATTTCTTTATTTTTTAATTCATTTTCTCCTTTTACCTTTTCAACTTTTGTTTTTAATAAATTTTTCAGATTAGGAGTGTCTTTATTAATAATATCATTTTCTGAATTAGGCTTTTCAATTATTTCTTTAACTTTTTCTTCATTTTTTTCTGGAGTATCAATCTCCTCTTTTTTATATTTTAGTGTTTTTTTTTTTGATAGAGAACAAATTTTAATTAATGCAATTTCTGTATGAATCTTATTATCACTAGACTGTTTATAATTTATTTCAAATTTATTTAAAACTTCCAAAGCATTTTCAATGAATTCAGTTTCTATTTTAGAAGATTGATCTATATACTTAGATTTTTCAGAATCTGACACCTCCATAATTTCAACTAATTTTTCATTCTTTGATAGAAGTAAATTTCTAAAGTGATTAGAAAGTCCATTTAGTAAACTAAAACTCTCAAACCCCTTATGTAGAATTTCATTATGTATCAGAATTATTTCAGCAAATTTTGACTCGTATAAAAGACTGCTAACATTAAAGAAGTATTCACTATCTAAAATATTTAAGTTTTTTGTGACAATTTCTAAACTTATTTTAGAATCTTTTGAAAAAGTTCTAATAAGATCTAGGGTAGATAGGGCATCCCTCATTGCACCGTCAGCTTTTTGAGCAATTATGTGTAGGGCCTCATCTTCAAACTCAATTTTTTCTTGAGATAGTATGTCTTTTAATTTATTTTTTATATCTATAATTTCAATTCTATTAAAATCATAAATTTGACATCTTGATAAAATTGTAGGAATAACTTTATTTTTTTCAGTAGTTGCAAGTATGAAAATAGCATAAGATGGTGGTTCTTCTAATGTTTTTAAAAAAGCATTAAATGCAGCATTTGATAACATATGAACTTCATCAATTATGTATACTTTGTATTTTCCTGATTGTGGAGCATATCTAACCTGATCGATCAAATTTCTTATATCATCAACTGAATTATTGGAAGCAGCATCTAATTCATATATATTAAGATTATTGGAACCTTCCAGAGGGTTCTCAATATTGAATCCATTAATTTCATTAGCTAATATTCTAGCACATGTTGTTTTCCCAACACCTCTTGGCCCGCAAAATAGTATTGATTGAGCAATTTTATTATTTTTAATTGCGTTTTCAAGTGTTGTTGTTACATGAGATTGACCAACTACATCATCAAATTTTATAGGTCTATATTTTCTTGCTGATACAACATATTTTTCCACAGATGTAAATTAAATAATTTAGATTTGCGCAACAATATTGTTCTTTGTTTTTTGGGGTCGACTGGAATTGACAGTATGATAAATTTTATTTTTGCATGTCGGGTGATGGTAACATCCGTAATCAAATGCTACAAATTTTAAACGGCGAACGTAAATACGAATACGCTATGGCGGTTTAAATTCTAAGAATTTAAATTACCACATCATAATTTAGCTGGTGATCTTCGGTTAATTAATATGGTGTCATGAGGAGATCTACTTTATATTTTTTCCTACAATTATATATTGGAAATTTAGTAGGTAAGGATAGATGTTGGTTGATATTTTCCTGCTCTATCTCTAAAATTAAAAATTATCTAAGCATGTAGACAGAATAAGGTTTCCATAGCTGGACGCGGGTTCGAATCCCGCCGACTCCACAAAATTTAAATGAAATGGCAATACCTTATGAAAACTAGACAAACCTATTCATTTGCAAAACAGGAAATTACATCCTGCTTAAAATATGGCTCTTCACAATTAATAAGAAAATTCTTTTGAATCTAGTTTTCTAAGCTGATAATTATATTCTATCAATCCTTGCTCTTTTGCTCTAGAATAAACATTTACTCTTACAATTTTTCCATTTTTAAATTGTACATCATGCACGTTATATTCAAAAATATTCTTCCCATCAGCATCAACATTATAGAAATCATTTCCAGTAGTAAGCCATTCTTCTATCTCTCCGTCTTCATTTTCTGTTGAGTTAGCAATCATCCATCTCACTTCCCACCTAGGACTTTCATTTTTAAACCAGTTATCTAAGATTGCTATGTGAGTATCATTTCCTTTACCAACACTCCCATCTGCAGTATATCCTTCCCATTTTTCAGCATTAATTTCTGCTATTTTTTCTAAATCCTTCTCATTGTGAGCTTTGATATAATCTAGCCAAATTTGTTGATTTGTTACTTCACCTACTGTAATTGGTACTATTTTTCCAGCGTCATTTTTGTATGACCCTATTACAACTGGATCATTTGAATTAGTTGGTGTATTGTCACAAGAAAAAAGTAAAAGGGATATAATTGTTAAATTAAATATGTATTTCATGTTTTTTTAAAAGTATTTTACCTAAATGTATAATAAAATTTAATTATTCTCAGATTTTTATTGATATTGTTTCTTTTTATTAATCATATTTTTAATTCTTTTCTCAGAGATAATTATTTTATAATTCTCTGATATTGTGAATAAATTTTTATTTAAGCTTTCCCTATCACTCTCAATTGTTCTTATTAATAAATCAATTTCTTGATTCTGAAAATCACTTGTATTCTGAGAATTATTATAAAAACTTAATCTGTCATACTTTGCTTTTACATTTGATTGAAGCTTTATAGTTTCTTGGAGAAGATTTTTAATTTCATTGTCATCTCTTGATAATACTTCATTTATTACAGATAGAACAGCACCACTAGCACCAATAATTGGTCCTGCTAATCGCACTGCTTTCCTAGAACCCTCTGAATTGGCAGATATAACTCCTACTACAGCTCCTAGAAATGTTATTCCTGCAGCAGAAAAAGTTCTTATAACTCTATTATTTTTTGAAGTGGCTTCAATCCATTTCAGATTTTCATTAATCTCTTCCAAACCTTTTTGCTGTGAATCTAATTCTCTTATTAACTCTGATATTTTTTCTTTAACTTTTTGAGGATTAATTGTATTCATAACTACAACATCAAGTGATATCTGAGAAGATAGTCCCGATATGTCAGATGCTTTTAGTTCAAGATTATAATTTTGCGTTGAGTTAGTTCTTTCTACATGATTATAGTCTACATCAAAATATATAATTTTGTTTTTATTATCTAGAGTCATACCTCGCGGCAATTGAGCTCCAATATTTTCAATAAAAATTGAATCATTTACATTAGGGTCATCAACAGGAATTTTATATTCATATTTGCTACCCTCTTCAACTATCCACTTTGATGTTTTACCAAATACTGGAGCATAATTATTTTCTGAATATATAATTTTAAATGTATCAACATCAAAAAGTTCAGGTTTATTCTTTTTATATACTTTAAGTATAAAATTGAAAGTCTTTTCTAGTTCGTCAATGTTATTGGGATCTATTCTCCAATCTATATTTCCAGTAATAGGGTTAAAATTATCAATTGGAGCATCAGTTTTTAATTCAAATAGAATACCATTATCTCCATCATTGATAATAGGCACATAATTGAAAGAATAATTTTGTCTAATTATTTTATCAATTTGTTTATTAATAATTTTAGGAGGGTACTCAAGGTTATTGATTTCAATAAGAAAATCATATCTCATCAATTCTAGTTCTTTTTCATAAGCAAATAAATTCCAAGTAATAAATTTATTTAGAGCCTGATTATCATCTGGAATAAATTCAAAATAGATTCTCTTACTACTTTTATCATAAATTATTTTTCCATTTTCAATTTTTCGGAAGTTAGGGTTATCATTAAAGTAATAATTAAAAATGATTTCATTACCATTTCCATTTAGTTGAATTATCATTGAAAGAGTATCTCTTTCATTTATTTTTATATTTGATTGGTTAATTAAGTTTTCCCTATTAAAAAACTCTTTATTATTTATTCTTAGATTGATTATTTTAAATGAAATTAGAACTTCATTAGTGTCTGTTTTTATACTATTAATGTACTTGTCATCTAAAGCTACTTTTTTAGCAGAGTCTTTCTTAAGTTTTTTTTCATCCTTTAACCATTTTTCTAATAAACCAGAGTCTAAATTATAAGTTGAGTCTGGGTCAATTTTTTGGCCAAATATGTTTTTACAAAAAATAAGTTGAAATATTAGATAAAACGAAAATAATACTAACCTTCTCATTCTAATTATAGATAGTTATTAATTAACTTATTTGTAATTTAATTTAATAAATTTTATCAAATAAGATAATGAATGTTTTAATTCTCCTTATAAGTCTATATTGTTCTTATTTTTTTTCCACAGAATGGGAATTAAAAAAAGATGAAAATAATATTAAAGTATATTTAAGAAAAAATGATAAAAATGTTTCTGAGTATTTAGCAGAAACTATTATTGAATCTGATATTAATTCGATTTTAGATTTTATCTTAGATTTTGATAATTCATATAAATGGATGTACAAACTTGAGTCAAGTGAAATTTTAGAGAAAAATAATGATTCATTATATCATGTTTATTTCAAAATGGAAATGAGTTGGCCTCTTAAAAAAAGAGATTTAGTCTCAGATGTGAAAATTTTAAATAGTAATAATAATATTATTATTACTTTAAACGCATCTCCTAATTATATTCCTTTAGAAAAGGATTTGATTAGAATTCATGATTCAAAATCTACATGGAATCTTTTCAAAATAAATTCAAATACTACTAAAGTTTCTTTACAGAGTTATGCAGTTATTGAAAAAATTCCGTCTTTTGTAGTTGAAATGTTTATAGTAGATGGCCCTTTGTACTCTTTATCAAATCTTAGAAAAAATTTTTAAATTCTTTCAATATCAGCTCCTAAGTTTCTTAATCTTTTATCTATATCACTATATCCTCTATCGATTTGATCAATATTATCTATAATACTTTCTCCATCTGCAGAAAGTGCTGCAATAAGAAGAGATACTCCTGCTCTTATGTCTGGAGATGTCATCTGAATTCCTTTCAATGGAATTTTTCTGTCCAATCCAATTACTGTAGCTCTGTGGGGATCACATAAAATAATTTGGGCTCCCATATCAATTAATTTATCTACAAAAAACAATCTACTTTCAAACATTTTTTGATGAATAAGAACTGTACCTTTAGCTTGAATTGATGTTACTAAAGCTATACTTAATAGATCTGGAGAAAATCCTGGCCAAATAGCATCAGATATAGTCATAATTGAACCATCAATAAAAGATTCTATTTCATAGTGATCTTGAGCAGGAATATGTATTGAATCATTTTTAATATTCATTTTGATACCAAGTCTCTGAAAGGTTTTAGGAATTATACCTAAATTTTCAATGTTCACATCTTTTATTAATAAATCAGATTTTGTCATGGCGGCTAATCCAATGAAGCTTCCTATTTCAATCATGTCAGGAAGTATTTTGTGTTTTGTCCCAGATAACTGCGATACACCTTCAATTTTTAGAAAATTTGAACCAACACCTTTAATCTTTGCCCCCATTGAGTTTAACATTTTACATAACTGTTGTAAATATGGTTCACATGCTGCATTATAAATTGTAGTTTTTCCTTCAGCTAAAGCAGCGGCCATTACAATATTTGCTGTTCCAGTTACTGATGCTTCATCAAGTAAAATATTATTTCCTTTTAGTTTTTTACTTGAAACTTTAAATAATGTGTTATCTTTTTCTAAAGTGAATCTTGCTCCAAGTTCTTGAATACCAATAAAATGTGTATCAACTCTTCTTCTCCCAATTTTATCACCACCCGGTTTAGCTAAGTATGCATTTCCAAATCGTGTTACAAGAGGTCCCATCAACATTATTGAACCTCTTATTTTTGATGACTTTTCAAAGAATTCTTCGGATTTTGTATAATTAATATCAATAGATTTTGCTTTGAATGTATATTTTGTAGAATTAATTTTTTCAACTTCAACTCCCATTCCATCTAATAGATCTATTAGTAGATTTACATCTTTAATATTAGGAATATTTTCTATAGTTACAAGATCATCAGTAAGAAGAACTGCACAAAGGATTTGTAAAGCTTCATTTTTTGCTCCTTGTGGATGAATAATCCCTTTAAGGCTCTTACCACCATTAATTTTGAATGACCCCATTACATTCTTCTTTTTCTGAAAGGTCTATTTGATTTGTAGTTCTTTTTTTTAGAATGATAGTGTTTTGATCCTCTCTCTTTAGTAACCTTATAAAAGAGATTCAATTCTTTAACTTTTTCTAAGTCAATGGATAATTTATTATTTGATAATTCTTTTATGTTTTCTACAATTACTTTATTATCAATAGATTCTTTATTCCACATTCCGAAGAATGATTTCATGATTTTTCCAATATGAATAATTGCAGCCTCTTTTTCATCATCCTTTTTTAGTTTGCAAGCCTCATCAATCAATAACTCAATTTTCTTTCCATAATGTCTGAACCTAATTTTGGTTTTTGGATAATTAAGTCTTTTAGATTTATCTGATTTACTTTTTCTTTTAGGTTTTGGATATGGGCTATCTATATCTATATTATAATCAGACATAATATATAAATCATCCCACATCTTAGCTTCAACTTCACTTTGATCCTTAAAACTAGGTTGAGTTATTTTCATCATTTCAACTAATGTTTTAGACATTTTATTTCTTTTTTCTTTATCCTTAACATTTCCAACATATTCAACAAGCTTATGAAAGTTTCTTCCATATTCTCTTAATATTAAATTACTTCTAGTTGTATTATATTCCATCTTTACAATTTTTTTCAAAACTAAGTAATTTTTTCATCAATTAAGTATTAGATTCATCTACTTATTTTTTTATGAAATATTTAGAAGACCTAAACTCTAACCAAAAAAAAGCTGTTCTACATAAAAAAGGACCTTGCTTGGTTATTGCAGGAGCAGGCTCGGGCAAGACTAGAGTTTTAACCTACAGAATAGCTCATTTAATAAAGGAGGGAATAGATCCTTTTTCAATTCTTGCTCTAACGTTTACAAATAAAGCAGCTAAAGAAATGAAAAATAGAATTGAAAAAATAGTTGGAACAGATGCTAGAAGCTTATGGATGGGAACTTTCCACTCAATATTTGCAAGAATTTTAAGATCAGAGGGACATAAAATTGGTTACCCACCTAATTTTGTAATTTATGATACTCAAGATTCTAAATCTCTTATAAAATCTATAGTAAAAGAATTAAATATTGACCCCAAAATTTATAAGGAAAATGTTGTTTTTAATAGAATTTCTAATGCTAAGAATAGATTAATATCTCCTAAAGAATATAAAAATAATCCTATTCTTCAAGAGGAAGATGCTTCATCTTTAAGACCTATGATTAGTGATATCTATAAAATTTATAATGATAGATGTTTTAAATCTCAAGCTATGGATTTTGATGATCTATTATATAATACTAATATCCTATTTTCAGATCATATTGATGTTTTAAACAAATATCAACAGTTATTTAAACATGTCTTAATAGATGAGTTTCAAGACACAAATTATTGTCAATATTTGATAACAAAAAGATTAGCTGCTGTAAGCAGAAATATTTTTGTGGTGGGGGATGATGCTCAGTCAATTTATGCATTTAGAGGAGCAGAAATTAGAAATATTTTAAAATTTGAGGATGATTTTGAGGAGTTAAATACAATAAAACTTGAACAAAATTATAGATCTACAAAAAATATTGTAAATGCGGCAAATTCAGTTATTGAAAAAAATAAATCTAAAATCAGTAAAGAAGTTTGGACTAATAATGAAGAAGGAGAATTAATTTCTATTAAGAAATCATTTTCTGATAATGAAGAAGGAAAAATTGTTTCGAATTTAATTTTCGAAGAAAAGAATAGAAATCAATTAACTAATTCAAATTTTGCAATATTATATAGGATAAATAGCCAATCTAGATCTATTGAGGAATCATTAAGAAGGATAGGTCTAAAATATAAAGTTTTTGGAGGTGTTTCATTCTATCAAAGAAAAGAGGTTAAAGATCTTTTAGCTTATCTCAGATTTTCAATTAATCAAAATGATGAACAATCATTCAGAAGAATTATAAATTATCCTAGGAGAGGAATCGGACAAACATCTGTTGATAAAATAATAACAATTTCTAATAAGGAGGATATTAGTTTATGGGATGTATTAGAAAGATCATCTGAATTATTAGGATCAAGAATTAATAAATTATTAATTCCTTTTAAGGATTTAATTATTTCCTTTTCTAATTTCTCTAAAAATAATGATGCGTATTCATCAGCTTCTCATATAGCTTCTAATTCTGGGCTTTTAAAAGAATTATGGGATGATAGAAGTGTTGAAGGAATAAGTAGGTTTGAAAATGTTCAGGAACTTTTAAATTCAATCAAGGAGTTTATTGATAATGAAGATAATAAAGAAAAATTACTAGAAAATTTTTTACAAGAAATATCATTAATGACAGATCATGATAAAGAAGAGGATAAAAATGAAGAATACATCTCTCTTATGACAATTCATATGGCCAAAGGTCTTGAATTTCCTGTAGTATTTATCGTTGGAGTTGAGGAAGATCTTTTCCCATCACAAATGATGATATCATCCAGGGATGATTTAGAAGAAGAAAGAAGACTGTTTTACGTTGCTATAACCAGAGCTATGAAGAAACTTTATTTAACTTATTCTAGCACAAGATATAGATACGGAATGTTAAAAGATTGTGAAAAAAGTAGATTTATTAAAGAAATAAGTCCTATATATTTAGATTCAGAAACTTTTAATACTAATAGATCTTTAGTTTCAAATGTTTTAAAACAGAAAAAAAGAAACCTTTCTCCAATGACAAAAATTTCCAAGAAAAGTAATAATATAATTTCTTCCAATGAAATTAATGAATTAAGTGAAGGCATGAACGTAAGACATCAAATTTTTGGAATAGGAAAAATTAAAAAAATCGATATTCACTCAAATCAAAAAAAAGCAATTATTAATTTTAAAAATGTTGGAGAAAAGACTTTACTATTAAATTTTGCTAAATTGAAAGTATTAAAATAATGGAAGTACTTGGAATAGATATTGGTGGATCAGGAGTAAAAGCAGCAATAGTTGATACAAATAATGGTAGATTCTTATCAGAAAAAATAAGATTTCAAACTCCAGAATCTGGATCTCCTAAAAAAATATTTAGTGGTATAGAATCTCATTTTATTGAAAAATTAAATTGGAATGGAATAGTAGGCTGTGGTTTTCCTGGAGTAATAATTAAAAATAAAGTGCATTCAGCTGCTAACATTAGCAAAAAATGGGTAGGAGTAAACATCAAAAAATTTTTTTTACAAAAGTTCAACTTGAAATGTAAAGCAATAAATGATGCAGATGCTGCTGGAATTGCAGAAATTAATTTAAATAATGAAATTCCTAAAAAAGGGACTATAATGGTTATAACTATTGGTACTGGACTCGGTACATCTATTTTTGTCAATGGAAAACTTGTACCGAATATTGAATTTGGTCATTTAAAAATGTATGGTGATTGTGCGGAAAAATATGCATCTAATCTAGCTAGAAAAAAGTTAAATCTAACTTGGAAGGAATGGACTGCTAGATTTAGTGAATATATTGCATATATTGAATTATTAATTTCACCAGATGTTATAATTTTGGGAGGAGGTATTAGTAAATATTTTGATCAATATAAATCAGATTTAATTTCAAATTGTGAAATAATTCAAGCTAAAAACAGAAATAATGCAGGTATTATAGGTGCAGCTTTTTCAGCTAGTTGAAGCTTTTAAATAACCAACATCTTCTATAAGATTACTCTCTTGTGCTTTGTTTGCTAATTCATCACAACGTTCATTTTCAATATTTCCTGAATGTCCTTTTACCCACTGAAATTTTACTTTAAATTTTTTATATAATGGAATAAAAATTTTCCATAGGTCTGAATTTAATTTTTTTTTGAAGTTTTTCTTTTCCCAATTCCATATCCAACCTTTTTCAACTGATTCCACAACATACTTTGAATCTGAAAAAATTTTTATTTCTAATGTATCGTTTTTAATTGCTTCTAAAGCTTTTATAACTGCTGTTAATTCCATTCTATTATTGGTTGTTAGTTTATAGCCTTGGCTTAGTTCTTTTCTTTTTTCTTTGTATAGTAGAACTATTCCATAACCTCCTGGACCTGGATTACCTCTACTTGAACCATCAGTGTATATTTTAATCATTCTCTTCAATGAAGTATTTAATTGCAGCTTCGTAACCCATAAGTCCTAAACCGGATATAATACCTAAGCATACATCACTTAAATAGCTTTTTTTTCTAAAATCTTCTCTAGATAATATATTACTTATATGAACTTCTACAGCTGGGGATTTGACAGATGAAATTGCATCTCTTATAGCAACAGAAGTATGAGTAAATCCACCTGCATTAATTATAATTCCATTATAGCTAAAACCAACCTTCTGGATTTTTTCAATTAATTCACCTTCATGATTAGATTGAAAATATTCAAGTTTTATCTTATTAAATTTTTTTTCTAATTCTTTAAAATAACTTTCAAAAGACTCTTCACCATAAATTTTTTTTTCTCTTATACCTAAGAGATTTAAATTTGGACCATTTATAATAATTAACTTCATGATTATATAAATTTAGCTTAAAAATAAGATTTTATGTGGGAACATGAGATAATTGAGTTTAAAAACTATCTTAAACTAGAAAGGTCATTATCTAATAATTCAGTTGCTGCATACGTAAATGATATAAATAAACTTATTTCATTTATATTAAAAAAAAAATTAGGTGAAATAAAATATTCAGATGTAAATTCAAATTTACTAAAAGATTTTATTGAAGATTTATATAATTCAGGTACATCTTCATATTCTCAAGCAAGGATAATTTCTGGCTTAAAATCTTTTTTTGGTTATCTTTTATTAGAAGAAAAAATTGAAATTGATCCAACTGAATTGATTGAATCTCCTAAATTATTAAAAAAACTTCCAGATACTTTAAATATAGAAGAGATTGAAAAAATATTATCATCAATTGAATTAAATTCATTTGAAGGTCTAAGAAATAGGGCTATAATAGAGACTTTATATAGTTGTGGAATAAGAGTTTCAGAACTTATAAACCTAACTTTTCAAAATCTATTTTTAGATATTGGTTTTATTAAGGTTATTGGAAAGGCTTCAAAGGAAAGGCTTGTTCCAATTGGGAAATCAGCAATAAAGTATATAAAAAAATACAATGATCAATTTAGAAATGAGATGAAAATTAAAGAAGGAAATGAAGGTTACCTGTTTTTAAATAGGAGAGGATCTAAAATATCAAGAAATATGATATTTATTATTGTCAGAAATATTTCAAAAAAAATATTTCCTAATAAAAAAGTTAGCCCACATACATTCAGGCATTCTTTTGCAACCCATATGGTTGAGGGAGGAGCAGATTTAAGGGCTATTCAAGAAATGTTAGGCCATGAATCGATTACTACAACAGAAATATATACACATTTAAATAAAGAGTACCTTAGAGAAGTAGTAAACAAATTTCATCCAAGGAGTTAATTCTATAATTATATTTGTAATATGTATAAGAAATTAATTCGTCCTATACTTTTTCTTTTTAAGCCAGAGTTTATTCATAACATTTCTTTTTTTTCAATCAAATTAATTTTTAAAATTCCTTTAATTAAATTTTTATCAAAAAGACTTTTTGTTTTAGAAAATAAAAAATTAGAAGTAAATCTTATTGGAAAAAAGTTCAAAAATAGAATTGGATTAGCAGCTGGTTTTGACAAAAATGCTGAATTATTAAATCAAATAGAGTATTTCGGATTTAGTCATGTAGAAATTGGAACAATTACTCCGTTACCTCAAGATGGTAATCCTAAACCTAGGCTTTTTAGGCTTGCATCAGAAAATGCCCTGATCAATAGAATGGGTTTTAATAATGATGGTGTGGATATTATCCTTAAAAGAATAAGATCATACAAGGGTAATTTGATAATAGGTGCTAATATTGGAAAGAATAAAACAACCCATAATAATAAAGCTATAGATGATTATTTATTTTGTTTTAAAAAACTTAGAAATTATGTTGATTATTTTGTAATAAATGTCAGTTCACCTAATACACCTGGATTAAGAAAACTTCAAAATAAAGAAAGCTTAGATTTTATTTTAGAAAAAATACAACTTGAAAATAAATCAAATGGAAAACCTGTACCAGTATTTATTAAAATTGCTCCTGATCTTTCCCTCTCTGAAATTGATGGTATAATTGAAGTATCCATAAAAAATAGTATTAATGGAGTGATAGCTACTAATACCACAATATCAAGAAAAGGATTGAAATCAAATAAAATAAAAAATATTGGTGAAGGTGGTTTAAGTGGAAAACCTTTATCAGAAAAGTCAAATTCAATTATTAAATATTTGAAAAAAAACGCAAAAAATAATTTAGTGATTATTGGTGTTGGTGGTGTATTTACTTTTGAAGATGTACATGATAAGATTAAATCTGGAGCTGATCTTGTCCAAGTATATACTGGTTGGATATATGAAGGCCCATCAATGATAAAAAAAATTAATAATTCATTATTAAAATTAGAAAAAGAGAATTATTAAGTAATTATCTATTATTAAATTTGATAAATGGTAGAGAGCTCATATAATAACGATTATTACGAAGAAGAAGAAAATAAAAAATCAATAATTGAAAAATTAAAAATTTCATTTGGAGCTATATCTTTCACTTTTTCTTTAATAATATTTTTTTCTCTTGTATCCTATTTTTTTACTGGTGAAGCAGATCAAAGTTTAATTGATTCTGGATTGTCTTTTTCAGTATTAGGTGATGAATCTAAGAATTGGTTGGGTGTATTTGGGGCATTTCTCTCTTATTATTTAATATTTATAACTTTTGGTATATCTTCATTCTTATTAGTTCCTTTATTATTAGTAATTGCTTTTCGATTACTTTTTAATTCCAAAATATACTCATTAACTAAAATATCTATTTTTACTTTTTTTGGTATAGTATGGGTTTCTTCTATTATGGGGTTTTTCCTAAATATATTTCCTGAAAATTATTATTTAGTAAATTACACTGGAGGAATTGGTTATAATTTATCCCTTTTCTTGAATAATTTATTAGGTATTTCATCAATTATTGTTCTATTACTATTTCTTTTTTTATTTGTTATCTTCTTTTATAATATATATTCTATTCCATCTCTATCTTTTAAAAAAAATAGATCCTCAGATGAATTTGTTGATGATATAGGCCAAGATTCATTCAATAATGAAATTGATGAAGATAAGGAAATTGAAAATATTAATTTATATGAAGAAGAAAATAAAATAGAATCTACAATAGATGAATTAAAGGTTGATAATTCAGATAAAGAAAAAGAAGAGGAAGTATATAAACTCGATGAGAACAAAGAAAAAATAGATTTAAAAGTTGAAAAAGGGGTTGATGAAAAAAAATCTACTAATCTCATAAGTGATGTATATGACCCTGAATTAGATCTTTCTAATTATAAGTACCCTAAAATCGATTTATTAAATGATACAACTAATACAAAGATACAGGTTTCAAAGGATGAATTAACATCAAACAAAAATAGGATAATTGAAACTCTTAAAAACTTTAAAATTGAAATAGCCAAAATTAAAGCTACTATTGGACCTACCGTTACTTTATATGAAATAGTACCAGAGGCTGGGGTGAAAATATCAAAGATTAAAAATTTAGAAGATGATATTGCATTAAGTCTTTCGGCATTAGGAATAAGAATTATTGCACCTATTCCAGGAAAAGGAACTATAGGAATTGAAGTGCCAAATAAGAATAGAGAGGTAGTTAGCCTTAGGTCTGTAATGAGTACAGAAAAATTTGTAAAGTGTGATTATGAACTTCCTCTGATTTTAGGAAAAACAATTTCAAATGAAGTTTATTTAGCTGATTTAACCAAAATGCCTCATATTTTAGTTGCAGGTGCTACAGGTCAGGGAAAATCAGTCGGGTTAAATGTGATGTTGTCATCTCTATTATATAAAAAACATCCATCTATTTTAAAATTTGTATTGATAGACCCCAAAAAGGTAGAATTATCATTATATAATAGAATTGAAAAACATTTCCTTGCAAAACTCCCTGACTCAGAAGAACCAATAATTACTGAAACTAAAAAGGTTGTACATACATTAAACTCTCTATGTACTGAGATGGATGTGAGATATAATTTGCTAAAGGATGCACAAGCCAGAAATCTTAAAGAATACAATAAAAAGTTCATAAATAGAAAGTTAAATCCTAATGAAGGTCATAGATATTTACCCTATATTGTTTTAGTTATTGATGAATTAGCTGATTTAATGATGACAGCTGGAAAAGAAATTGAAAACCCAATTGCCAGATTAGCTCAATTGGCAAGAGCAATTGGAATTCATCTAATTGTAGCAACTCAAAGACCATCTGTTAATGTTATTACAGGAGTTATTAAAGCTAATTTTCCTACGAGATTGTCTTTTAAAGTTACTTCTAATATGGATTCAAGAACTATATTGGACACAAAAGGAGCTGAGCAACTTGTTGGAATGGGAGATATGTTATTTTCTTCTGGATCAGACATAATAAGGTTACAGTGTCCATTTGTTGATACCCCTGAAATTGAAAGAATTTGTGAATTAATAGGAAATCAGAGGGGATATATTTCTGCATATTTACTTCCTGAATATATTGATGAAAATGAAAAACAGATAGCAGACATCGATTTATCTGATAGGGACCCTTTATTTGAGGATGCAGCAAGACTTGTAGTCTCTTCACAAACTGGAAGTACTTCACTTTTGCAAAGAAAATTGAAGTTAGGTTATAATAGAGCAGGAAGATTAACTGATCAACTTGAGGTTGCGGGTATTGTTGGCCCTTCAGAAGGAAGTAAACCTAGACAAGTTTTAGTTCAAGATGAATATAGTCTTGAAAAATTACTTAATGAATTAGGTTAACAATACTTAACGATTTAGATTAACTTTACATTAAATATTAAGTTAGTTTTAAGTATGAAGTTTTTTTTAATATCATTTTATCTAGTTTTATTCAATTCATTATTTTCTTATTCTCAAGAAGATAAAACAGCACTTAATATGTTAAATTCAATGAGTGACAATTATAAGAAAATGAAAGGTTTCACTTCATCATTTACATATACAATGAAAAATTTAACTGAAGATATATCAGATTCATTTTCAGGAAAAATTTCCGTAAAAGATGATAAGTATGTCTTATTTATTGAGGGACAAAAAATAATAAATGATTCTAAAACAATTTGGACTTATTTGGAAGAATTAAATGAAGTAACAATTTCCGATTTTGATCCTTCTGAGCAAGATATTTCAATTAATAATGTATTTGAGATATATAAAGAAGGTTATAAACATAAATTTATTGGAAAAAAAGATGGAAAAAATATAGTTGAAATTTATCCTGAAGATGAGTACAAATCTTATTTTAAAATTTCATTTGAAATTCTTAGTAATAATCAATTATCTAGCTTTACTGTTTATGATAAATCAAATAGTATTTTTATTTATTCTATTAAAGATTTTTTAGAGGAAGATTTAGATAATTCTCTTTTTACATTTAACATTGAATCATATCCAGAAATTGAAGTAATTGATTTTAGATAAAAAATGAATTTTTCTGATATTGTAAACCAAATAAAAAATAAAAAGTCATATCTATGTATAGGTTTAGATTCAGATATAGAAAAAATACCTAATCACCTAAAAAAACTAGAGGACCCAATTTTTGAGTTTAATAAAAGGATAATTGATGCAACCAAGGACTTAGCTATCGCATACAAACCTAATCTAGCCTTCTATGAATCTCAAGGTATAAATGGTTTAGCATCTCTTAAAAAAACATTAAAATATATTCCAAATAATATTCTTAAAATCGCAGATGCTAAAAGAGGAGATATTGGAAATACCTCCAAAATGTATGCAAAATCTTTTTTTGAAACTTATAATTTTGATGCAATTACTTTATCTCCATATATGGGTAAAGATTCCTCCCTACCATATTTAAATTATGATAACAAATGGATAATTTTATTAGCTCTTACCTCAAATAATAGTTCCATAGATATTCAACATTTTAAAAATAATAATGATAAAAAATTATATCATCATATTATTGAAGATTCTTTAAATTGGTCAAATAAAGAAAATACAATGTATGTTGTAGGAGCAAATAGAGTGTCAGAAATTCAGGACATTAGAAAAATTGTTCCTAATAATTTTCTTTTAATTCCTGGAGTGGGAACACAAGGTAATGATCTTAAAGAAATAAGCTTAAACTCTATAAATGATAATTGTGGAATTATAGTTAATGTTTCTAGAGATATAATTTATTCAGACTCATCAACTTCTTTTGAATGGAAAGTAAGAAATAAAGCATTAGAATATCAAAATCAAATGAAGTCAATTCTGAATAAAAAAGGTTTTTTATGAAAAATAAATATCAAATATTACTTTTTTATTCCTATTCGGTTATTAAAGATTTAATAGGCTTCAAAAATAAGCACCATTTATTCTGCATAAAAAATAATATAAAGGGAAGAGTCATAATTTCTTCAGAAGGTATTAATGGAACTGTTTCAGGACTTATAGAAGATTGTAAAAAATATATTAATGAATTAAATAGTATCAGAATATTTAGTGATATAGACTTTAAAATTGAAAGTCATCATAAAAATGTATTTAATAAAATTAATGTTAGAATAAAAGATGAAATTGTAAATTCAGGACTAACTAAAAAAAAGTTGCTTAATAAAAAAGGAAAATACATTGAGCCATCTGAATTTAAAAAAATTATAGAAAATACTCCTAAGGATGTTACAATTTTAGATGTTAGATCTAATTATGAGCATAATATAGGTAAGTTTAAAAATGCTATGACATTAGATATTGATAATTTTAGAGATTTTCCTGAAAAAATATCTGAAATTAAGAAAAAAGTTAAAAAGTCTAATAAAATTATAACCTATTGTACAGGAGGCGTTAAGTGCGAAAAAGCTAGTGCTTTTCTAAAAGAAAATGGTTATGAAAATGTTTACCAACTACATGGAGGGATTATTAAATATGGACTTCAAGAAGAAGGTAAAAACTTTGAGGGTAAATGTTATGTTTTTGATAATAGAATTGTAAAAGATGTAAATAAAATTAATCCTCTCATTATTGGTAAATGTTATGTCACTGGAGAAAAAACAGATAGAATGGTGAATTGTGCTAATGTTTTATGTAACAAACATTTCCCACTTAGCGATGAAGGAGCAAAAAAATATGAGGGTTGTTGCTCAGAAGATTGTTTAAAAAATGGTGATATAAGAAAGTTTAATGGAACAGGGTTTTATCAAAAGGAATTAAACGGATATAATCCATATATTGGATTACAAAAAGAATGATTTATTGAAAGACTATTTGGTTTGTTGAATTAAACCATTTCTCATAGAACTCTTTGTATTTTTCATCAACTATATTTCTCTTAATTTTTAGTGTAGGAGTTAAAATATTGTTTTCAATAGACCAAGAATCTTTTAGTACAACTATTTTTTTTATTTTTTCATGATGTTCTAGCTGGTCATTAATTGAAACAATTAACTCTTCAAAGCTACTCTTTATTTCAGATTCAATTTTTTTGCCTTCACTTAAAATAACAAGAGCTATTGGTTGAGTTAGATTATCACCAACAACACAAACTTGTTCTATAAAGCTATTTTTACTTAATTTAAGCTCTATTGGATTTGGTGCAACATATTTCCCTTTTGATGTTTTGAAAATATCTTTTATTCTTCCTGTAATGGTAAGATAACCATCCTTATCAATTACACCTTTATCACCGGTATGTAAATATCCATTTTTGATTGTTTCATTAGTTAGTTTGTCTTCTTTAAAATAACCCTGCATAATACAATCATTTTTCATAGTTATTTCTCCTTCTTCTGTAATTACTATATCAGTTTCAGGCATTGCTTTTCCAACTGTTCCAAATTTGATATTACCTGGATAGTTTCCGTGAGAGCATGCAGAATTTTCTGACATTCCATATGCTTCATATATTTTTATTTTAAATCTGTCAAACCATTCTAAAGTTGAAATAGGTATTGATGCGGCTCCAGTAATACATATTCTAGATTTATTTAAACCTAATGATTTTCGAATTATAAATGAGAATATATTGTTAAGTAAAGGTGTCCCCATAATAAAATTTATTGCTGACTGAGGGAAAATAGATAATATTTTTGTCATGAATTTTGTATAAATTCTTGGCACTCCAAAAAAAATTGTGGGTTTACAGTCTTTTAAATTATTTACAAATGTATCAAGGCTTTCAACAAAAAATATTTTACCACCAGACAGTATACCGCCATGCTCAACTAATGCTCTTTCAGCAATATGAGAAAGAGGGAGATAAGAAATAAACCTATCATTTTCATTTAATGGGAAAAGTAAATGTAAATTTTTTGTAGCAGTAGCTGCTGCTTTATAGTTTAAAACTACTCCTTTTGGAATTCCAGTTGTACCAGATGTATAAATAATGGTAATTATATCATCCAAATTAATATTATGAATTTTATCAATAGGATCATATTTTGGAATAATTTCATCCCATTTTGTAAAATCACATTTTAGATCATAATAACCAAAGTCAACTTTAACTATTTCATTTGGGATATGATTTTCAATTTGATCCCAATCAGACTCTTCTAGTTTTCCTATAAATATCATTTTAGATTCGCTATGTTCTAATATATACTTTGCTGTTTTACCATTAACGTTAGCATAAATAGGAACTGAGATATTTCCGCTCATCATTATAGCTAAGTCAGTAATTATCCAATGCGCACAATTTTTAGATATAATAGCAATTTTTGAATTTTTAGGAAAATTGAAACTTTTAATATAATTACAAATTTTTCTTGCTTCAATTCCAACTCTTTCCCATGAAAATTCATAATTTTTCCCATTAATAGGTTGAATCAAAAAAGTTTCATTCTTCTTTGATCTTTCCCATTTTAAAAAATTTTCTAATGGTGATTTTAATATATTACTCATAAATAATCATTTTAAATTGCCCATGTTTTTCCTATTTCATTGAATGGAACACAACCCTTATATTCACCTAGGACTACAGATGGACCATTATACTTTAGAACTTCTGTGGAACCAACCTCAGTCAAAAAGTAAGATTCAATAATTATTTTTTTAAATGACATGTATATTCTTCTAATTTTATTACTTCTTTTCATTTTTTGGATAGAATTCAAAATAACAGTTTTTTCAGATAAAGTAGATTCATAAAAATTATTCTCGATAAGATATTCTTTAAATACAATAAGATCAGATAAAAATTTATTTAATTTTTTATCATCATAAACATTAAAAATATATTTTTCAATTTCTTGAGGAACTCCCAATGCTAAAGCACCAGGAAACTCTGTATTAGGAATAACTGTATTGGTCAATTCATTTATGAAGAATGCATTATCAATATCAAAATATTCAGGTTCCCATTTGAGTTCTTTGGTTGAACTTGAACATGAATTCATTACAATTGAGGAGCTAGGTATAATTAAGCTACCATAGAGTAAAGCAGATATTTTTTTTAATGATTCTCTTCTTTTCATTATAGGTTTCTCTTATTTAATTCACTTATTGCATAATTTGCAGCTCTAGCAGTTAGTGCCATATATGTTATTGATGGATTTACACAACTTGCTGAGGTCATACAAGCTCCATCTGTTATAAATACATTTTTAGCTGAATGTACTTGATTCCATTTGTTTAGAACAGAGTTTTTAGGGTCTTTTCCCATTCTTGCTGTTCCCATTTCATGAATTCCATTTCCCATACTGTATTTATTATCATAACCTTTAACATTCTTAAATCCACATTTTTCTAACATTTCAGCTGCTGAGTTTTTCATATCTTCTCTCATTTTTTTTTCATTTTCTCTTATAGAAGTTTCAAAAACTACAGTTGGCATTCCCCATTTATCTAACTTTTCATTATCAAGATACATTTTATTATCATGGTAAGGAAGGATTTCTCCAAATCCAAGTAGATTCATTGTCCAACCTCCTGGGGTTGATGCTTTTTTAATTAAATTTTCACCTGTGAAAGCTCCTTCTCCAGAATTTGCCCAACCACCTCTTTTTGCACCTCCTTGATATCCAAAACCTCTAAGATAATTCATGCTTTCATTTCCCAAATTTCTAAACCTTGCCAGATATCCATTTGCTGGTCGATTTCCATAATAATAATAGTCTTCATATCCATCTATTTGTGCTCTAGCTCCAGCCTTAAAATGATGGTCCATAATATTATGACCAAGCTCACCACTATCATTTCCAAATCCGTTTGGAAATCTTCTAGATTTTGAATTTAGCATAATGAGTGTTGTGTTAATAGTTGATGCATTAAGAAAAATTATTTTAGCAAAATATTCTTTTATTTCTAGAGTTTCACTATCAAGAACTCTAACTCCAGTTGCTTTATTTTTTTCATTATCATAGATTATAGAATGTACTATAGAATTTGCTTTTAGAGTCATATTCCCAGTTGCATCAGCAGCTGGTAATGTTGATGAATTTGAACTAAAATAAGCTCCATAAGGACATCCTCTTATACATAAGTTTCTGCTTTGGCACTTCCCTCTTCCATTATGATTTTTTGTAATATTTGTTACTCTACCAGATGTGTATGTTCTACCTAACTTATCAAATAAATTCTTTTTAAAATCTCTCTCAACACAATTCATATCAAGAGGCGGTAAAAAATTACCATCAGGTAGTTGAGATAACCCTTCTTTCATTCCACTTACTCCAATGAAATTTTCGACATGCCCATACCATTTTTCAATATCTTCATATCTAATTGGCCAATCAATTCCTATTCCATCCTTTGCATTAGCTTCAAAATCAATTTTACTCCACCTATATACATGTCTACTCCACATAATTGATTTACCACCAACATGATAACCTCTTATCCAATCAAAAGACCCTTTTTTTTCATTATATGGTTGGTCTGTATCTTTTATCCACCAATGTTTAGTTGATTGTTTTAATGTATATCCTGTTCTAGATTGTACTTTGTAATGTTTCCTTTCTTTAGCTGTAAGTTGATCTCTATAAGGAAGTTCCCAAGAGTTTTTATTCATTGTTGGGTAGTCTTTTACATGTTTTACATCTCTCCCTCTTTCTAAAACTAAGGTTTTTAAACCACCTTCGGTTAGCTCTTTAGCAGCCCATCCACCGCTAATTCCTGTACCAACAACAATAGCATCAAATGTATTTTCTTTTTTGGATTTCGAGTTAATATTCATTTTGGTTTGTCTATTCCAATTATAGCAAAAATATTTTTCTTATTAAAAATTTGCTATACATTAATTAAATTGGATTAATGATACACTTGATTTTTAGTTTCTTACTTTTTGTTCATCCTATATATATAAGTTCTAGTAGGATTGAAATGAAAAATAATAGCATTGAATTAAAAATTAAACTTTTTAGAGATGATCTTGAAGATGGATTAAGAAATTTTCATGGTTTTTCAATTTCAATTGATTCATCAATAAAATTAGAAAAAAATATAGAATATATTAATCAGTATATAGATGATAAATTAAGCATAATCATTAATGGTCAAAAAATTAAATTTATAATTAAAAACTTTAATTTAATTAATGATGTTTTAGAGGTGTCTTTTGTTGATAATAACTACGATAAGATTGATTCTGTTAAAGTAATCAATAAATTTTTAATTGAGATTTATGCCGTTCAAAGCAATATTTTATTTTTAGAAATAGAAGATAAAAAATATTATAGGCAGTTTACTATCTCAAATACTGAGGAGGTTCTATTTATTAAATAACTCAATTAGAGACTCTGTACTAACTAAAACACCTGTTCTTATTGAATTTTCAATATCTGGATAATAATATGGAGAATGCAATGCGGGTAATGCATAATTCCCAGAATTATATTTTATCATTCTATCTTCCGGTACTGTCCCTAGCCAATATAGTACTGTAGGAATATCTTCTTTTGTGCTCCCGTATCTTGCAAAATCTTCACCAACCATTTGAGGCTCCGAATCTACTACATTGTCATTTCCAATAATTGATCTGGAAACACTAACCATAATATCAACTAAATTTTCATCATTATAATTTGCAGGAGTATATTGATCTGGTATAATAACTTCAGGCCATCTAGACTTATCTATTCCCATAGATGAAGCAATACCGTCACAGATTTCTTTAATTCTTTTATGAATTAAATTTCTTACTTCATCTTTATAGGTTCTAACCGTTAGCTGTAAATTAACTTCATCTGGTATAATATTATGTTTAGTACCACCTTTTATTGAGCCAACAGTAATTACTGCATCATCAATAGGATTAATATTTCTACTTACAATAGTTTGTAGTTCCATTACAATTAACGAGGCAGTTACTATTGGATCTATTGACATATGTGGAGAGGCTCCATGTGCACCTTGACCAAATACTTTAATATCAATGGATTCTGTATTTGCCATAGTATAACCTTTTCCAAAACCAACTTTTCCTGCCGGAATAGTTGGTGATGAATGTAACCCTATGCCATAATCAGGAATTGGAAACTTTTCATACAGACCTTCATTTAACATCATTGCAGCACCAGCACCAATTTCCTCAGCAGGTTGCCCTATCATCATTATAGTCCCATTCCATTCATTTTTTCTTTTTGCAAGAGCTCTTGCTGTTCCTGTCCATACTGCCATATGCATATCGTGTCCACACGAGTGCATAGTTCCAACTTCATTTCCGTCAAAGTTTTTTGTCCTTACTTTACTTGCATATGTTAGTCCTGTTTTTTCTTCCATTGGTAAAGCATCTAAGTCTGTTCTATATAAAATAGTTGGTCCTTCACCATTTTTTAAAATTCCTACAATACCATAACCTCCAAAATTTTGAGTTACTTCATAACCAACTTTTTTTAATTCATTTGATAATCTTGCTGAAGTTTCTTTTTCCATTAACGATATTTCTGGATTCTTATGAATATCTAAATAAAGATTTTTTAAGTAGGGTATATCTTTTTCTAATTCTGTAATAAATTTATTATTTGAAGCTGATAATATAATTAATGTTAAAACAAGGTGTATTTTCATCATCATAATTCTTTGATTTTTATGTTTCTGTAGAAAACTTTAGTTCCATGATCTTGAAAAGCAATTGGTCCACTTTTATTTTTTGCAAATCCATTCCATTCTCTAAATTTAGAGTTGTATATTAGGGTGTTCCATTCAGGTCCTTCTAATGGAAAACTAATAGACCTTTTACCATTGAGGTCAATATTAGCAATATTTTCATTATAATTAATTTCAATCAAATAATGGTTCCATTCTCCAGTGGGGTTTGCATATAACTGAGTTGGGGCAACCATGTCATAAAGAGCACCATTCATATGATTAAAATTAGATGTATCTTCTTTTCCATAAATATTATCATCTAAAACTTGAATTTCTGGGGCTGAAAGGTAGGGTACAGAATACTCTTTAGACTCATTTACCCCCCAAAAGATTCCGCTATTACCATTCTCCTCAACTTTCCATTCAAGAGATAAAATAAAGCTTGTATAACTTTTATTAGAAACTAATCCATTATTACTATTTCCTTCCTCAGGATAAAAAACATACGCTCCATCTTCTATTTTCCAACCTATTACAGAATCAGATAGATATGTGTGCCAATTGCTAAAAGAATTGTCATCAGATAAATTAATCCATTCTGAATTTAAATCTTGTTTTTTTGAAGTACATGACAACATAATTAATATTAGTATCACTGAAAAGAATTTTTCTTTCATTTCTATAATCTTTTTTTATAAATATATATAATTTATTGTTTATTGATAAACTCAATCATTTTCTTAAAAACAAGATCTTTCTCATTGTCATTATGAGGTTCATGATAGATATCTTCAAATAATATAAATTTATTATTAGGAATTAAAGAAGCAATTTTTTCTGTCCCTCTATAAGATATTATTTTATCATTTTCTCCATGATATAATAATGTCTTTAACTTAATTCTTGATGATCCTATAACTACTTGATTAATTGCTTTCATTATTTCTGAAAAAAGATTTAAAGTGATTTTATCATGAACAAGCTTATCATCTTCATATTTTTCAACAATTTTTTTATCTTTTGATAAATGACTAGTGATCAAATTATTACTTAGTTGTAGTCCAGGAAATATTTTTTGAAAAATTTTATGAATAAATAGTAAATATTTTGGGATTTCTAAAGCAGTTTCTATCCATGGAGATGAAATAATTGATCTATCAATTTCTTTGCTCTCCCTATCAATTAAAAATTTTAAACAAATCAATCCTCCTAAACTATGTCCAAATAAAATAATAGGTAAGTCTAAAAATTTTTTTCTTACATAGATAAGTCCAGCTTCTACAGTATTTATTAAGTCATCAAAGGATTTAATGTGACCCCTTTTCCCATTGCTTTTTCCATGACCAATTAAGTCAATACAAAAAACTCCAATATTTTCTTTAGTAAGGTTTTTTGCAAGATCTTCATAACGACCAGAGTGTTCACCTAATCCATGAACTATAAATAGGTTTTTTTTAACTTTTTTATTTGGTAACCATTCTCTTAAATAGATTTTAAATTTTGAATCTACAAGAAGATGATTCTCTGAAAATTTCATATTAAGAAAAGGCTGGTATTCCTGTAATTTCTTGACCAAGTATTAATAAATGAATATCATGAGTGCCCTCATAAGTAATAACGGATTCTAAATTCATCATATGCCTCATCATTGGATAATCACTAGTAATACCCATGCCTCCATGTATCTGACGAGCTTCACGAGCAATTTTTAGAGCAATTTCTACATTGTTTCTTTTTGCAAGAGAAATTTGTGCGGTTGTTGCTTTTCCTTGGTCCATCAATTTTCCTAATTTCCAACATAATAATTGTGCTTTTGTAATTTCTGTAAGCATTTCAGCTAATTTTTTCTGAATTAATTGAAATGATCCAATTGGTTTATCAAATTGTTTTCTTTCTAAAGAATATTTTTTAGCTGCATCAAAACAGTCCATTGCTACTCCAATTGCACCCCATGAAATTCCATATCTTGCCTTATCTAAACATCCTAATGGTGCTCCAAGACCATCTTTATTTGGAAGTAAATTTTCTTTAGGTATCTTGACATTATCAAAAACAAGTTCTCCGGTTAAACTTGATCTCAGAGACAGTTTTCCCTCAGTCTTCGGAGCGGAAAATCCTTTCATATCATTTTCAACTATTAATCCTTTAATTCTTTTGTTTTCATCCTTAGCCCAAACTATTGCAATATCAGCTTTTGGTGAATTTGATATCCACATTTTAGAACCATTAAGGATATAATGATCTCCCATATCTTTTAATTTAGAAATCATTCCACCAGGGTTTGAACCAAAATCAGGCTCAGTTAATCCAAAACATCCTATGATTTCTCCTGATGCAAGTTTAGGTAAATACTTCTTCTTTTGGTTTTCTGATCCGTAAGCTTCAATAGGGTACATAACTAGTGAACTTTGAACACTAGCTGTAGATCTCATTCCCGAATCACCTCTCTCTAGTTCTTGCATAATTAGACCATATGAAATATTATCCATACCTCCACCTCCATATTTCTGATTAACAGTAGGACCAAATATACCTGTATCGCCCATTTTTTTCACTATCTCAATTGGAAAGTGATTTTCTTCAAACCATTTTTCAATGTTAGGTGATATTTCTTTCGATACAAAGTTTCTTACTGTTCCTCTGATAAGTTTTTGTTCATCCGTTAGAAGTTCATCTATATTGTAGAAGTCTACCGATTCAAAATCTTTATTTGTACCCATTATTTATCTTATATAAAAGTAACATTTTAATGTCAAATTATATAAAAAAGTTATGGAATTTATACCTGTTATAAACCAATCATATATATGCATTTATTCTGTTAAAAATGCTAATTTTTGATTATTTTTAAAGAAGTTAAAACAATCAAAATTATGCCAGAAAAATCCGATAATAAAAAACAATATTCCGCAGGAAATATTCAAGTTCTTGAAGGTTTAGAAGCTGTTAGAAAAAGACCTGCCATGTATATAGGAGATGTAGGTAATAAGGGTTTACATCATCTTATATGGGAAGTAGTAGATAATTCTATTGATGAAGCATTAGCTGGTTATTGTGATTTAATTTCTGTAGATATAAATGTAGACAATTCGATAACTGTAAAAGATAATGGAAGGGGAATACCTACAGGTATACATCCTAAAGAAAAAAAATCTGCACTAGAAGTTGTAATGACAGTTTTACATGCGGGTGGAAAATTTGATAAGGATACATATAAAGTATCAGGTGGTCTTCACGGTGTTGGTGTTTCTTGTGTTAATGCATTATCTGAAAGTCTAATTGCTACAGTTCATAGAGAAGGAAAAATCTTTGAACAAAGATATAAAAGAGGTGTTCCTGATGCTGATGTTAAAGAAATTGGAAAAACTAATGATAGAGGTACTTTTGTTACATTTACTCCAGATAAAGAAATCTTCACAACACATGAGTACAAGTATGATACAGTTGCTTCAAGATTAAGGGAACTTTCATTTCTCAATGCAGGAATAAAAATTGAATTAAGTGATAAAAGAGAACTTGATGAAAATAATAAGCCAAAGTCAGAAATATTTTATTCTGAAGGAGGTTTAACTGAATTTGTTAATTATTTAGATGGATCAAGAGAAAAATTAATACCGGAACCTATATACATGGAGGGTAAAAAAGAAGATACTCCTGTTCAAGTAGCATTATCTTATAATTTATCATACACAGAAAATGTAGTTTCATATGTTAATAATATTAATACTATTGAAGGAGGAACTCATGTAGCTGGATTCAGAAGAGGTTTAACTAGAACACTAAAGTCTTATGCAGAGAAATCAGGTCAATTAGACAAAGTTAAAGTTGATATTTCTGGAGATGATTTTAGAGAAGGATTAACTGCTGTCATATCAATTAAAGTAGCTGAACCTCAGTTTGAAGGTCAGACAAAAACTAAACTTGGTAATTCTGAAGCTATGGGTGCAGTTGATAAATGTGTTGGTGAGATGTTAGGGAATTTTTTAGAAGAAAACCCAAAAGAAGCAAAACAAATTATTTCAAAGGTAATATTAGCAGCTCAGGCTAGACATGCTGCAAGGAAGGCTAGAGAAATGGTTCAGAGAAAAAATGTTTTAACTGGAACTGGATTACCTGGTAAACTTGCTGATTGTTCTGAAAAGGACCCTGCATTATGTGAGCTATATGTTGTTGAGGGTGATTCTGCTGGAGGATCAGCAAAACAAGGAAGAGATAGAACTTTTCAAGCTATATTACCCCTCAAAGGAAAAATACTTAATGTAGAAAAAGCACAAGAACATAAAATTTATGATAATGACGAAATTAAAAATATTATTACTGCACTCGGTGTAAAATTTGGAACTGATGAAGATGAAAAAGAACTCAATTTAGAAAAATTAAGGTATCATAAAGTAATAATAATGACTGATGCTGACATAGATGGTAGTCATATTAGAACATTGGTTCTAACTTTCTTTTTTAGATATATGAGACCTCTAATTGATAAAGGATATTTATATATTGCCTTGCCTCCACTATATCTAATATCAAAAGGTAAGAGAGTTGAATATGTGTGGTCTGAGGGTGAAAAGGATAGATTGGTTAAGGAATTAGCAAAAGATGGTAAAGAATCTTCAGTCAACATTCAAAGATATAAGGGTCTGGGTGAGATGAATCCTGAACAATTATGGTCTACCACTATGGATCCAAAAGAACGATTACTTAATAAAGTGACTATAGAATCTGCTGCTGAGGCAGATGTGTTATTTTCAAAGCTAATGGGAGATGAAGTTGCTCCTAGAAGAGAATTTATAGAAAAAAATGCTAAATATGCTAATGTAGATGTTTAAGTATTTTTCCCTTTTTGTTTTATATATCTTTTCATTTGATACTTTTTCATATTGGCAACAAAGAGTAGAATATAATATTAGAATAAACTTTAGTCATAAAAATCACCAGTTTACTGGTGAACAAGATCTTGTTTATTTTAATAATTCACCTGATACAATCAGTAAAGTATTTTTTCATCTTTATTTTAATGCTTTTCAACCTGGAAGTATGATGGATGTAAGAAGTAGATCCTTACCAGATCCAGATAGGAGAGTTATGGATAGAATTTCAAAGTTGAATAAAAATGAAATTGGTTTTCATGAAATCAAGAAAATCCAACAAAATGGCAAAAATTTAAATCATCATGTTCAAGGTACAATCCTAGAAGTTGAATTATTTGAGCCCATTTTACCTAATCAATCAACTGCTTTTTATCTAGAATATTTTAGTCAAGTTCCTGTTCAAATTAGAAGAAGTGGCAGAAATAATAAAGAAGGTATAGATTATTCAATGGCTCAGTGGTTTCCTAAAATTGCTGAATATGATAAAAATGGATGGCATGCTAATCCATATATAGGTAGAGAATTTTATGCTCCATGGGGAGACTTTGATGTTTCAATCTCTATTAATAAAGATTATATAGTAGCAGCAACTGGAATTCTAGAAAGTAAAAAGAATGAAAAAAATAAAAATATATGGAATTTTAAAGCTAAGGATGTTCATGATTTTGTATGGGCTGCAGATCCAGATTATATTCATGACATCTTAAAAGTAGATTCTGAAAATTTAGAGCTTCATTTTTATTATCAAAAAACTAATGATGAAATGGTAAATAATTGGAAACGACTACAAGATGATACAGCAGATGCCTTTAAATATCTTAATGAAAAATTTGGAAAATATCCATATTTTAAATACTCAGTTATACAAGGTGGTGATGGAGGAATGGAGTATCCTATGGCCACCTTAATAACAGGTGAAAGATCATATCCTAGTTTATTATCTGTTACTATCCATGAAGTTTTACATTCTTGGTATCAGATGCTTCTAGGCACTAATGAAAGTTATTTAGCTTGGATGGATGAAGGATTTACATCATTTGCTCAGAATATAACTTTTCAGAGTCAATTTAATGATATATATAATCTAGATTCTACAAACCCATTAGAAAAATCATATAATAGATATTATAACTTCATTAAGTCTGGATTAGAAGAACCTCTTTCAACTCATTCAGATCATTTTTCAACTAATCAAGCATATGGTGTTGGATCATACACTAAGGGTGCAATATTTTTAATGCAATTAGGATATATAATCGGCGAAGATAAATTGTTTAATGGACTAAGAAGGTATTATAATGAGTGGAAGTTTAGACACCCAGATGAATATGATTTTTTAAGAATAATGGAAAAAGAAAGTGGAATAGAACTTGATTGGTATATCGACTATTGGGTAAAATCAACACATCAAATAGATTATTCTTTAAATATAAAAGAAAAAAAAGAAGATAACATTTCAATTTATGTAAATAGAATTGGAAAGATGCCAATGCCTATTGAAATAGAAGTAATATATGATGACCTTTCAGTCCAAAATTATTATATACCACTTTCAATTATGAGAGGTGAAAAAATTAACTCTAATAATAAATTTATTTTATTAGATGATTGGGAATGGGTTAACAAAAATTATCAAATTGATTTTAATACCTCTAAAAAAAAGATTAAGAAAATTCAAATAAACCCATCAGGAAAAATGGCTGATGTTGATAAGTCAAATAATGTAATAAAATTCGATTAGAATTATTTATTCAGAAAATTATCAATAATTTCTTCTACTTCCTTATCCGAAATATTTTGAATGCTGTTTTTATATTTCTCTAAAATATTTTTAGGAATACCTACAAAAGGTTTCTTTCTTTTTTCTTTAAACATATTACCAATTTGAGTACCTCTAACTGCAAGTAGATAAGGAGGCTTCCCATACTTTCCTAGTCTAATTTGAAGTCCATTGTCAAATTCTTTTAGAATATCTTTTGATTTCTCTATTGGTGTATTTACTATTTTAATTGCTTGTTCATGAGAAATGTTTTTAGGTTCGGGATATTTATCAATATCTATCTTATAGTTCTTTTCATTGAATCTTAGATAAAAACCATATCTACCATTTTTAAGTTCAATATTTCCTTTTTCATATTCAAAAATTGGAAGAGAGTTATTTTCTTCTTTCTTATTTATAATTTCTAAAGCTTCATTAATTGATATATGTCTTATTAAATTTTCGGAGGGCATATTAAAATATTTTGGAAAGCCTTCGTTTGAGTCATCTTTTTCACCAATTTGAATTACTGGACCAAACTTAGCAACTCTAGCAATCATTTTCTTGCCTTCAAATTCCCCTAAATCTTTTTCTAATTGATATCTTTCCTCAGGCACATTATTAGATAATTTAGAGAATATATCATAAAATTCTTCAATCATATTGTTCCAATTTCTTCCTTTAAATGCAATTTGATCTAATTGTAATTCAGTTTTTGCAGTGAAGGAATAATCCATAAAACTTGAATTGAAATTTTCATTTAGAAATTCAGTCACAAACATTCCCATATTAGTTGGATATATTTTATTTTTTTCAAATCCAGTCTTTTCATCCTTTATTTCATCCTTTATTTCATCTGAGATAAGTCTTAATTCATTGCTTTTAATGATTTTTCCATCTCTTTCTTCTTTTACTACGTATTCTCTGTCTTTAATTTTTCTAATAGTTTCAGCAAAGGTTGATGGTCTACCAATTCCTGAGTCTTCCATTTTTTTTATGAGACTGGCTTCAGAATATCTAGGTGGATGTTTAGTAAAAACTTGTTTACAAAGTATTTCTTCTACATTTAATAAAGAATCTTTTTGTAGTTTAGGTAACAATTTGGTGCTTTCGGAATTTTCATTATATAATTTTAGAAAACCATCAAAGACCATAACTTCTCCAGAAGCCTTAAATTCATATTCCTTACCATTACTTATATTTACAATTGTTCTTTCAAATATTGATTCGCTCATCTGAGAAGCTAAAGTTCTTCTCCATATTAAATTATATAATTTTTTTTCTGTATCTGTTTTTCCTATATTATCTATTTCAAAATTTGTTGGTCTTATTGCCTCGTGAGCTTCTTGTGCAGAGTTAGTTTTAGTTTTATAAACTCTACGTTTGAAATAATCATTTCCATAATTTGATTCAATTACATTTTTTGAATTTTCCAAAGCTTCATCTGATAGATTAACTGAGTCTGTTCTCATATATGTTATATGTCCAGCTTCATAAAGTCTTTGCGCTGTAGACATAGTCAGTGAGGGAGAAAAACCAATCTTTCTACTTGCTTCTTGCTGTAATGTGGATGTAGTAAATGGAGCTGAAGGAGATCTTTTTGATGGTTTTTTTTCAATTTTACTAACATTGAAGTTTGTATTTTTACATTCATTTAAAAAACTTTCAGCTTCTTTTTTTGTTTTAAATCTTTCATTTAGTTCAGAAGAAAAGGTTTCACTATCATATGAAAAATTAGCTGTAGTTTTAAATGATGATTCAGTCCTGAAAGAATTAATTTCATTTTCTCTATCTACAACAAATTTTACTGCAACTGATTGAACCCTTCCAGCTGATAAACCACTTTTAATTTTTTTCCAAAGAATTGGTGAAATTTCAAATCCTACTAATCTGTCTAAAACTCTCCTAGCTTGTTGTGCATTAACTAAATTCATATTAATTTTTGTTGGATTTTTAATAGAATCTAATACTGCTTTTTTTGTAATTTCTCTAAATATTATTCTCTCATATTCATCTTTATCAAGCTTTAATATTTCTTTTAAATGCCAGGCTATAGCTTCTCCTTCTCTATCATTATCAGTTGCTAGATAAACTTTAGATGATTTTTTTTTTAGTGACTGTAATTCTTTAATTACTTTCTTCTTATCAGGAGAAGGTATATAAGTTGGAAGAAATCCATTTTCTTTATCTATTGACTCATCATTTTTAGCAAGATCTCTAATGTGACCGTAACATGATGTAACTTTGAAATCTTTTCCTAAATATTTTTCAATGGTTTTAGCTTTTGCAGGTGACTCAACTATTACAAGATTTGAACTCATTCTGGTTGTTTTAGATTTTTTTAGTTGCCAAATATGAAAAAAATTTTTTTATAAATATAATTTCAATTTATAATTAATTTTATTTTTTTGTTTTCAATACGTAGTATTGAATAATTTGTTTAATGGAAATAATAATTTCTCCGAATTCATTTAAGGGAACATTTTCTTCAGTTGATGCTTGTAATATTATAGCTGAAGGACTATTAAATTATGATTCAAAAATAAATATAAAGAAACTTCCAATCGCAGATGGAGGAGATGGAACTTTGGAAATTTTCAAGTATTATTTTGATTATGATTCAATTAAAGAAAGTTCAGTTAATTCTATAGGTGAAAAAATACAATCGGAATACATAATAATTGAAAATGGTAAAACAGCAATTATTGAGTTTGCTAATACTTGTGGTTTAGCCAAAGTTGATTTTAATAAAAACGATTTAAATTTTTCAAATTCATTTGGTTTTGGATTACAAGTAAAGTCAGCTGTTGAAAGAGGAGTTGAAAATATTATTTTGACTTTAGGTGGATCTGCAACTATTGATGGTGGGTGTGGTGCAATGATTGCTCTTGGAGTGAAATTTTATGATGATAAGGGAAATATTATAAAAGATAAAAATCCTATTGTATATGCAAATAGTATTGATTTTTCTAGTTCAATAGTGAATAAGAAAAATATCAATTTTACAATTTTATCAGATGTTAATAATACTATTTTTGGTAACAATGGATGTGTAAATGTTTATGGAAAACAAAAAGGATTAAAAAATTCAGAAATTCCAATATTTGAAAATCATCTTAAAAAAATTAGTTTAAAATTTGAAAATCAATTCAAGAAAAATATTTCAAATATTAAATCAGGAGGTGCTGCAGGAGGTGCTGCAGGTTTTTTAAAGACTTTTTTAAATGCAAAAATATACTTTGGCTCTGAATACTTATTTGATAAAATAAATTATAGTAAAAATGTTAATGAGGGTTCTATTGTAATTACTGGTGAAGGTAGGGTAGATGAACAAACTTTAAATATGAAGGCTCCTTTTTCTTTAGTTAATTATTTAAAAAGTAAAAATATTTTCTCAGTAGCTATCGGTGGAATTGTAGATTACAAAGATCTAAATATATTATTACAATCCTTTGATTTAATTTTTTCAACAAGTGAATCAAATAATAACATTAAATCATTGAATGATGCTAGAAAAAATTTACTCGACACCTCATTTGAAATTGCTGGAATAATTAAGCATAAAATAAATAATAACTATATCAATTATTAAAAAAATACGTTTGAAAAATAAATGAAATATCTAAAAACTTTTTTTTTCACATTTATAATTTCATTTAATTCAATATCTCAACATCTGAATTATTCTCAATTTTATTCTTCACCTCTCAATCTAAATCCAGCTATGACAGGAATTGGTGAATTCGGTAGAATGGGTATTATTTACAGAAATCAATGGCCAAATATTGGAGATGGTTTACACTATTTTTCTTCATGGGTTGATTATAATTTTTTGAAAACTGATTTTTCTTTTGGTCTGAATTTTTCAAATGAGATAGAAAATTTATCTAATTTATCAACTTCAAATATTTCACCATCTATATCTTATGAAATTAATTTAAATTATAATTGGATTTTAAAATCTGGAATTCAAGTTTCATACTCAAATTCAAATTTTAATAGTAATAATTTAATTTTTTATGATCAATTAAATCAAGATGGTTCTTTATCATTAACAAATGAAAATATCATAATTTATGATAGAAGAAGTTATGTTGGGTTAGCTGCAGGCCTACTTGCATATTCTGATAAAGTTTGGATAGGTGCCTCAATATTTAATTTAAACAATCCTAATATTTCTTTTCTTGATGAAAATTTCAAACTCAATAAATTGTACTCAATTCATTTTGGATATTATATTGAAAATTTAAGACTTTCTCCATCTATTCATTATAAACAACATTCAGTTTTTAAACAATTAGATATTGGGACTTATATTGATTTAAAACCCATAAATATAGGTATGTGGTATAGAGGTATTCCTATTGATTCTAATAATAATTTTAACTCTTTAATTGGATCATTGAGTTTAAAACTAAATGAACTTAATTTAGCTTATAGTTATGACTATAATTTATCGGAAATCAATAGTGCTTCGGGAGGTTCACATGAAATTTCATTAATATATAATTTTCATTTTTTTGGAAAAAAATTACCTCCTAAAAATGTTAGATTTTTAGAATGTCCTATACCTAATTTTTAAGTAATTTTAAATATGAGTTCAGAAGTTATTCTTCAAGTAATCTTAGTAATTATCCTTTTAAATTATTTAGTCGACCTATTTACTGGTTTACTAAATTATAATAGTTTTAATAATAAACCCCCTGTTAATGTCAATGATATTTATAATCAAAAAGAATATGAAAAATCTCAAAAATACAAAAAGGAAAATTTCAGGTTTAATCTAATCACTTCTACTTTTAGTTTTATCATTTTAAATATTGTTTTATACAATGGTTATTTTGGGGCTTTAGATTCAATAATTAGAAACTATACTTTTGAAAATGAAATTAGCCCTTCAATACTATTTTTCTTTGCAATTTATTTTATTAATGATTTTATCTCTATTCCATTTCAGCTTTATAAAGTTTTTGTTATTGAAGAAAAATATGGTTTTAATAATATGAAAATTGGGGTTTTTATTTTTGATAAAATAAAAGGATATCTTTTAACTATAATTATTGGCTTAATCTTATTAGTCCCTGTACTCATTCTAATATTAATATATCCACAAAAATTTTGGATATATGCTTGGGTTCTATTATCAATATTTATGATTTTCCTAAATATGTTTTATACTTCATTAATAGTACCTCTATTCAATAAATTAACTCCCTTAGAAGATGGAGATTTAAAGAAAAGTCTTAATGATTATGCTAAAAATGTTGGGTTTTCATTATCAAATATTTTTGTAATTAATGGTTCTAAAAGATCAAATAAAGCAAATGCTTTTTTTACTGGTTTTGGTAAGAATAAAAAAATTGTTTTATATGATACATTAATTAAAAATCATACTGTTCCTGAATTAGTTGCAGTTCTTGCTCATGAGGTAGGCCATTATAAATTAAAACATGTAATATCAAACTTATTTGTTTCAATAATTACTACTGGGTTAATGCTATTTTTAATGTCTAAAATTTTATTTACTAGTGAAGTAAGTTATGCCCTTGGAGGAAATGTATCTTTTAGACATTTAGAGATATTAGCATTTTTTATTTTATATACTCCTATAAGTAGAGTAATCAATATTTTATCATTCATTAAAAGTAGAAAGAATGAGTATGAAGCTGATAATTTTGCCGTTACTACGTATAAAAAATCACCAATGATAAGTGCATTAAAAAAATTATCTAGAGATAACCTAACTAATCTTACACCACATCCATTATTTGAATTTATGAATTATTCCCATCCATCTTTGAGTAAAAGATTACAATCTATAGATAAGGTTAATTGATAATGTAAGTTTTATTTAACTAGTTATAATTATAAAATCTTACTTAAACCATATCCATCAAGTCTGTTCCTGTAATAGAATAGCATTTTAATATTCTTAATTATTATTTTATCTTTTTTTAATTCTAAAGGCCTTATAGCATGGTAAAGCCCCAAATTTTTACATCCTATTTTTATCTGTTCATCTATAGATAATAGTAGTTCATCAGAAATTTTCAATTTTTTCTTTTCGGATAATTTATTTATAGATTCCAGGACAAGTTTATACTTTTTTATAAAATATTCAATATTAATAGTTAGTTCATCTTCTGGAAGTTCAACTATATTTTGAATATCCATTTTACCAAATTTTTTTCTAATTATTTCAAATGCGGTAAAGGACAATATAAAACTTGAAAAAACAACAGTGCCTGACATAAGTTCATCAATAATTCTCTCTGATAAATTATTTAAGATCTCCGTTTTATTATTTTTTGCAAGACATAAATTATTTTTTTTAATTGGGTTTCCTTTGTTATCTAAAATATTCCCATAAATATCAAGAGGACTACCAAAAGATACAGCCATCCTATTTGAGCGAGTAAAATATTTAAATAGAAAAGTGAAAATTTTAAAAGTATTTGAGTATCCTAAATCTTTATTTCGTTTATTTTTTGACAAGTACTGGTTTATTAGTGCTGGTCCTTCTAGAACAAATTGATAATTGAATGTGACAGGTATAATATAAATTTTTTTATTGATTTTATTCAATTCTTTTTGAGCTTCTAGAGTACTTCCTAATAATCCAAGTTTTAGATTTTTTTCAATTGCTCCAGATCTAGATCTAGTTCCACCTGGATAAAATAAATTATGACATCCATGAACAATTGCTCTTTCTGTATATGTTTTTAATGTCTCTAAATATAAAATATGTTTTTTTCTTCTATCTATTTTGTAAGCCCCCAAGCTATTGAAGAAATAAGCAAAAATTTTTAAATTATATAATACTAAACCTGCTCCATACATGAAAGCAGGTAGTCCTAAATGAGATATGATCCAACCAATAAGAGCAGAGTCTAAATGTGAAAAATGAGTAGGAACCATAATAATTGTTCCTTTTTTTGAAAGTTTTCTAAGTCTCTTATATTTTCCAACTATTTGAATTGTACTGTCAAGGTTTAAATTACCAAAAGGATTTCTCAATCTTGCAGTATTTAATAGTCTTGCAAGGAATGATGTAATTACTCTTCTAGCAAATCCATGATGACTTCTTTTAAAATTTCCAGTAATCTCTTTAGTGTATCTGTCAATGATAATTGGTAAAATTTCATCTTTTAATTTAGGATTATCTTTATCACTTTCATAAGGAATAATTTTTTCTTTTAGTGAATACCAAAACTTTTGATCATCTGGAGGATCTGCCTTCCATTTAATATTTGATATCCTTAGCTTTTCTTTATAAACTGTATTAATGATTTCATCATAAAGATATTTATCATTTATTTTCTTAAGTATTTTCTTTTGAGATTTTTGCGAAACTTCATTCATAAATAACTTTCTTTTCTTAAAAAGTTGAACTATAGGCCAAAACTTAGATTGTTTTACTATCTTTTTATACTTCTTTTTTTTAATATCGTTCATCTTTTTTTAATATAATGACGTAGAATATAAAGTTAATTTAAATTAGTATCTTTTTATGAATCTTAATGATATAGTAATTCCTATTAATGATGAGATGAAAGGTTTTAAATTAAAATTAAAATCATCAATTTCTACTCAAAATTCCTTAATTGATACTGTTGTTAATTATATATTGAAAAGAAAGGGTAAACAAATAAGACCAATTTTTGTTTTTTTAACAGCGGGACTTAATGGGAAAATAACAGATTCAACCTACAGAGCCGCAATATTAATTGAAATATTACATACAGCTACTTTAATTCATGATGATGTAGTTGACGACTCAAATTATAGACGAGGATATTTTTCAATTAATGCTTTATGGAAAAGTAAATATTCAGTATTAATTGGAGATTATTTATTATCAAGGGGCCTTGAGTTATCTGTTGAAAATAACGACTTTAAATTTTTAGGGATCCTTTCAAATGCTGTAAAACAAATGAGTGAAGGTGAAATAACACAATTAAAAAAATCTAAAAGCTTAGATATTAGTGAAGAAACATATTTTAAAATTATTCAAGAAAAAACTGCAAGTTTGTTTTCTTCTTGTTGTATGATGGGTGCAATTTCATCTAATGCTACAGAAGAAAAAATTAAATTAATGCAAGATTTTGGTCTTTTAGTTGGTAAAGCTTTTCAAATTAGGGATGATCTTTTTGGCTATCTTTCCTTTGATACAGGTAAACCTTCTTTAAATGATTTTAAGCAAACAAAATTAACTCTTCCTTTAATACATACTCTTTCAAAAGTTGATTCAAGCACCAAAAAAAAAATTATTAAAAATCTTAAAAAATATCGTTCAATTGATGAAATTATTCAAATTGTTAAAGAAAATGATGGAATTAAGTATAGTGAAAAAATAATGATTGACATGATTGATAAAGCATATTCCATTTTAAAGAAATTTCCAGATTCAGATTATAAAAAAAGCTTATTTGATCTTCTAAATTATACTATAAATAGAAACATATAAAAAATTTTCAAAAAAAGTGGGATAAAGTGGGATAAAGTGGTGTAAAATGAATAAATGTTTGTTACATTTGTCATTAAGTGGTTTATATTAATACTCTGATATGGCTTTTTTCACAGGCGAACATGAGTGTAAATTAGATGCTAAGGGTAGACTGGTTTTACCTTCAAGGCTCAAATCAGTCTTACCTGAAGCTTCTAAAAAAAGTATAATTATCAGAAAGGGTTTTGAATCCAATTTGATAATTTATCCTATTACTGAGTTTCAAAATATATATACTAGAATTAACTCATTAAGTGAGTTTAGTTCAGAGCAAAGAAAATTAAAGAGAAACTTATTTAGTGGTATTTCTCAAATTGACTTTGATTCTAATGGAAGGTTTCTAATTCCTAAAAATATGATATCTCATTGTGGAATAGAAAGAGGAGTCATTTTGATTGGTGTAGGGAATATCATTGAGCTATGGAATCCAAAGTCATATAAAAGTAATTTAATTAAGAATAGCAAAGAGTTTTCATCTCTTGCTCAAAAATATTTAGATATTTAATGATTTATGAAATATCATGTTCCAGTTTTACTTAATGAATCAATTAATGGATTAAGTATCAAACCTTCAGGAACATATGTTGATTTAACTTTTGGTGGTGGTGGTCATTCAAAGTTGATCCTTGATAAATTAAACTTAACTGGAAAATTATTTTCATTTGATACAGATAATTCAGCGATTAATGAAAATAAAATCAAAAAAGATAATTTTTACTTAATCGAAAGTAATTTTAAATTTTTTGATCTTCATATCAAAGAGAAAGGAATCAATAAGGTAGATGGTATATTAGCTGATTTAGGAGTTTCATCTCATCAGATTGATAACAAAGAAAGAGGATTTTCTTACATAGGCAATAATAGATTGGATATGAGGATGTCTACAAAAAATGATTTATCTGCAGCAGAAGTTTTAAATAATTATGATCAAGATAGCCTCCAAAATATTTTATTTGAATACGGAGATATTAAAAACTCTAAAATTATAGCTAGAGAAATAATTTCTTATAGAAATAAGAAGAGGATAAGAAATAATGAGGATCTCTTGGAGGCAATTCAAAATATTTCAGAAAAGAAATTGAGTTATAAATTTTTATCTAAACTCTATCAGGCAATAAGGATCGAAGTGAATGATGAGATTAATTCATTAAGAGAGATGTTAGAAAAATCAGTAGATTTTTTGAATAGGTCTGGAAGATTAGTAATAATTTCTTACCATTCAATTGAGGATAGATTAGTTAAAAATTTTATAAATAAATCAAGTTTTAATTCCGATTACAAAAAAGATTTATATGGGCGAAAGGTAGAATTTTTTAGGAGTATAAATAAAAAACCAATTGTGCCAAAAGAAGAAGAAATAGATTTAAACTCAAGATCAAGAAGTGCTAAACTTAGAATAGGAGAGAGATTATGAGTATAAAAAATAACATATATAATTTATTAGATTCATTGAAAAATAAATTACCTGATTCATTTAATTTTGACTTATTTAAAATTTTATACTTATTGTTTTTTTTAATTATATACATAAGTAATCAACATTCTGTAGAAAAAAAGATCAGGGAAATAAGTCGATTAGAAAAAGAAGTTGAAGAATTAAGGACAGATTATATTACTCTTAACAATAATTATATGTTTTCAAGAAAAGAAACAGAAATTTTAAAAAGAGTTAAAAGTTTAAAATTAAAGAGTTCAAAATTGCCACCGGAAAAAATTACAGTTGAAGAATGAATATTAAAAAGGAAATTTTATTCAGAGTCAAAATTGCTTTTGCTTTTTTATTATTAATTAGTTTGGCTATAACATATAGTATTTTTGATCTTCAATTTAGACAAGGAGAATATTGGCATTCAAAATCAGAAAATATCAATTTTAAGTTTGATAATATCAAAGCTAGTAGAGGTAATATTTTATCTGATGATGGAAGTATTTTAGCAACATCATTGCCGTTTTATAAGGTTGCTATTGACCCTTCTATTGCATCTCAAAAATTATTAGATGAAAATATTGATTCTTTATCTTTTTTACTTTCATCTTTTTTTAAGGATAAGACTAAAACTCAGTATAAAAATAATATTCTTTCTGCCAGAGAAAACAGTAGAAGATATCTTTTATTAAACAGAAAAAAAATTGACTATCAAGAAAAAAAGTTATTATCAAATTGGCCAATTTTTCGAGAAGGAAGATTAAATGGCGGAATACTTTTTGAGAAAAAAGATGAAAGATTTAGACCTTTTTCAAAATTAGGATATAGAACAATTGGTTCTGTAGATGAAAATAATAAGGGCACAGTAGGATTAGAATATAGTTTCAATTCTTATTTAGATGGTATAGATGGAAAAATTTTAACTCAAAAATTAGCAGGAAACCACTGGATGCCAATTTATGATGGTTCAGAAATTCAGCCTAAAAATGGATATGATATTATTACAACTATAAATGTGAATTTACAGGATATTGCAGAGTCTGCTCTTTTGAGAGGGTTAGAATCAAATGATGCAGATAATGGATCTGTTATTCTAATGGAAGTTAAGAGTGGAGAAATAAAAGCGATTTCTAATTTTAGTAAAAATAAATCAGGTTATTATACTGAAAATTATAATTATGCGATTCAAGGAATGCATGAGCCTGGCTCTACATTTAAACTAGCTAGCTTATTAGCATATGTTGAGGAAACTAATAGGTCAGTTGATGATAGCATTGATACCGGAGAAGGTGAGTTTAGATTTTATACTGAAATAATGAAAGACCATAAGCCTGGAGGATTTGGAAAGATTACTATAAAAGAAGTATTTGAAAAAAGCTCAAATATAGGAGTAGCAATGTTAATTGATGATACCTTTAAAGATAAGCCTCAGAATTATCTTAATTATTTAAAGAAATTTGGGTTTAATGATAATTTTGATTTTCAAATCTTTGGTTCATCAAAACCTCAAATTAAAAATTATTTAGATTCTACATGGAGTAAGGTTTCTTTACCATGGATTGCTCATGGTTATGAATTAATGCTTACTCCTCTGCATACTTTAACTTTTTATAATGCGATTGCTAACGGTGGATATTATATCGAACCTCAAATTGTGAAAAAAGTTAAAAATGCTAACGAGACAATTCTAGAATTTGATAAATCATCTCCCAAAAAGATAGCAACAAAAAATTCAATTAATACCATGAAATTATTACTTGAAGGTGTAGTTGAAAATGGAACTGCAGATAATATAAAACACAGTAATTATAAAATTGCAGGTAAAACAGGAACAGCAAAAAAAGTTTATGAGGGAAGATATATTAATAGATACTATACATCTTTTTCTGGATTTTTTCCTTCGGAAGATCCTAAATATAGTTGTATAGTTGTAATTGATAATCCAAAAAAATATAGAATTGGGGGGAGTGATGTTGCTGCTCCAGTATTTAAAGAAATAGCTGATAAAATATTTATTTCTGACGAAAAATATTTTGCTGAAATAGAAAATGAAGAATTTAAATTCTCTTTTCCCCAGATTAGATCTGGATTTAGAAAGGATCTTGTCTATTTATCTAATAATATGGCTCTATCAAATCATTCAACAAATGAAAGTGATTGGGTTAGAACTAAATTAGTTGACAATTCAATTTATTGGGAAAAAATAAATACTAATTCTATATATGTTCCAAATGTTGTTGGTATGACTTTAAAGGATGCAATTTTTTTACTAGAGTCAAGAGGATTGAAAGTGTCTTTTAAAGGGAAGGGAAGAGTGAAATATCAAAATATTCCTCCAGGTAAATTATCAAAAAACTTTAATTCAATTAATATAAATTTAGGATGAAAAAATTAATTGAAATTTTAAAGGGTATTAAAATATTATCATCCTATGGTGATTTAGATAAATCTATTAATGGCATCACTGATAATTCGAATTTTGTAAATAAAAATTTTCTTTTTTTTGCAATTGAGGGAAATGATTTTGATGGTCATAAATTTATTGAAGATGCAATATCAAAGGGTGCAAACACAATTGTTTGTACTAACATTCCAGATAATTTAATTAAAAAAATTACTTTCATACAGGTTGAAGATATAAGAGAATCTGTTTATAATATTTCTTCAAATTATTATGAAAATCCTGATAAGAAAATTAAAATTATTGCTGTCACTGGTACTAATGGTAAAACATCTATAGTATATTTCTTATATCAATTTTTCAGGTCGATTAATGTAAAAGTGGGTATGATGTCAACAATAGAAAATAGAATAGATGACTTTATTTTAGATGCAAAACTTACAACACCTAATCCTATTGAATTTTTAAAAATTCTAAATGAAATGGTTATAAAAAATTGTGAATATTGCTTTATGGAGGCAAGTTCACATGCTATTCATCAAAAAAGGATAAATGGAAAAAATATATTTGCTGCTATTTTTTCAAATTTATCCCATGATCATCTAGACTACCATAAAACATTTAAAAATTATATTGATGCAAAAAAAATTTTATTTGACGATTTAGATAAAGATTCATTTTCAATAATCAACTTAGATGATAAAAGATCAAATTATTTGATTCAGAATACAAAATCCAAAATTGTGACATATGGATTAAAAAATATTTCTGATTTTAATGCTAAAATAGTTGAGAGTAATGGTGAAAGTATAATATTAAATTTTGGAAGTAAAGATGTTACTTTTAAAATTATAGGTGATTTTAATGCATACAACATACTAGCTGTATATTCTCTCGCAAATATTTTAAAAATTAATAAGGATCTAATTCTTGAAAAATTATCTGAACTAAATACTCCAAGTGGTAGATTTGAATTTTTAATAGGAGGAAATAATCAAATTGGTATTGTTGATTATGCTCATACCCCTGATGCTTTAGAAAATGTTCTTTTAAATATTTTAAAATTTAAGAAAAATAAAAAACTTATAACGGTTGTTGGTGCAGGTGGTGATAGAGATAAATCTAAGAGGCCTGAAATGGGTAAAATTGCTACTAAATATAGTGATTTTGTATTTTTTACCTCAGATAATCCAAGAAATGAAAAAGAAGATGCTATAATATCAGAAATCATTGAAGGTGTTTTAAATGATAATTATGAAATTGAAGTAGATAGAAAGATTGCTATAAAAATGGCTTTTGATAGGTTTAATACTAATTCAATTATTCTTGTTGCAGGTAAAGGACATGAGAAATATCAAATTATTGGAGATAAATCATTACCTCATGATGATAAAGAAGTTATTAAAAAGTTAATTTTATAAATAATGTTATATAATCTATTTGAATATTTAAATAATAATTATGATTTGATAGGAGCTGGAGTATTTCAGTACCTTTCATTTAGGGCAGGGATGGCAGCTATATTTTCTTTGATTATCAGCATTTTATTAGGTAAGAAAATAATTAATATTTTAAGTAAGTTCCAATTATCAGAAAACATAAGGGATCTGGATTTAGAGGGTCAAAAAGAAAAAAAAGGAACACCAACAATGGGTGGAATTATTATTCTAATCTCTATTCTTATTCCTACTATTCTATTTGCAGATCTTGATAATATTTATATTTTAATAATGTTATTTGTTACTGTTTTTGTTGGCTTAATAGGTTTTATTGATGATTATTTAAAAATTAAAAATAAAAATAAAGATGGTCTAAAAGGTAGGTTTAAGATAATAGGTCAAATAATTATAGGAATAGTTGTTTCATATATAATTATAACTAATGATTCAATTATTGTTAGGAATTTTACAGAATCTATATCTCAAGAAAATCTAAAAGATGGTATTGAATATATTGATTCAAAAGATTTAATTACAACAATACCATTTGTGAAGGATAATGAGTTTAATTATAAATGGTTATTGCCTGAAGCTCTTCATGATTATACATGGCTATTATATGGCTTATTAATAATATTTATAATATCAGCAGTATCTAATGGAGCTAATATAACTGATGGTTTAGATGGCCTTGCAGCTGGCACATCAGCAATAGTTGGAATTACATTGTCAATATTTATTTATTTATCTGGTAATATTATTTTTTCGGACTATCTCAATATACTTTATATTCCAAATATTGGTGAATTAGTTATTTTTTCTTTTGCCTTTGTAGGAGCATGTATTGGTTTTATATGGTATAATTCATACCCTGCTCAGGTCTTTATGGGAGATACAGGTAGTTTATCTATTGGTGCAATTATTGCTGTATTAGCAATTATTGTTAAGAAAGAATTATTGATTCCGCTTCTTTGTGGAATATTTTTGATTGAAAATTTATCAGTAATTATCCAAGTATTATATTTCAAACATACAAAGAAAAAATATGGAGAAGGGAAGAGACTGTTTCTTATGGCACCCCTTCATCATCATTATCAAAAGAAAGGGATTCATGAAACTAAAATTGTAGCAAGATTTTGGATGGTTTCTATTTTACTTGCAATTATGACTTTAGCAACTTTAAAATTGAGATAAATTGATTGAATGGTTAAAAAAAAATATTCAGGGAGATAAATATATATGGTTAATTGCTATTATTCTTTCTGTAATAGGTTTACTAGCAGTGTATAGTGCAACAAGTTTACTTGCATTTCAACAAAAGGGAGGTAATACTGAATTTTTCTTACTCAAACATTTTTTATTAATTGTATTCAGTTTTATTGCGATGTGGTTTGCACATAAAATTGATTATAAATATTATTCAAAGATTGCATTAATTGGATTATATGTTTCATTACCACTTTTATTTTTAACCTATAAGTTTGGAGTTAATATTAATGATGCTTCTAGATGGATTAGTATCCCAATTATTAATATGGCTTTTCAACCATCTGATCTTGCAAAACTTTCACTTATAATTTACTTGTCAAGCTTTCTTTCAAAGAAACAATATGATTTAGAAAATATTAAAACTTTAATTATGCCGTTCATTTGGATTGGTTTAATATGCCTTTTTATTGCTTTGACTAATTTATCAACAGCATTGATTTTAGGAGCTACATCAATTTTATTGATGTTTATATCAAGAGTAAAAATTTCTCATCTTTCTCTTTTAATTTTATTTATATCATTAAGTGGAGGAATAGCATTATTAATGGGTCAGAGAGGGTATACAGCAATAAGTAGGGTGGAAGACTTTATTAATAAAAAAAATCTACCTTATCAACTTGAGCAAGCCTACATAGCTGTTTCAACTGGTGGATTGTTTGGTAAAGGTCCTGGAAATAGTAATCAGAAAAACTTTTTACCTCAATCATCTTCAGATTTTATTTATGCTATAATAATAGAAGAGTATGGTTTTATTGTTGGTGTTACAATCCTTATTCTTTATTTAATTTTATTATATAGAGGATTAAAAATATTTATTAATTCAGATAGACCATTTGGCGGACTATTAAGTGCAGGTTTAAGTTTTGCACTTGTAATTCAAGCTATAACTAATATGTGTGTAGTAGTTGGATTACTTCCAGTTACAGGAGTTACATTACCACTAGTTAGTATGGGAGGAACATCCCAATTATTTACTGGGATTACAATTGGAATAATTTTAAGTATAAGTAGAGAAAATGAAAGAGAGGTTAGTTATGTATAAACCAAAAAAAATTATTTTATGTGGTGGAGGTACTGGGGGCCATATCTTCCCAATGTTAGCTCTAGCTCAAGAATTTAAAAAAGTAAATTCTAATAATAAAATTTTATTTGTAGGGTCAAGTGATAGAATGGAAATGGATATAGTTCCAAAGTATAATTTTCCAATTTATGGATTATGGATTTCTGGCATTAAAAGGTCTTCAATTTTATTGAACATATTATTTGTAGGGGTTCCATTTATTTTAAAAAACTTTTTAATTCCATTTAAATTAACATTTTCTATAATAAAATCACTTTATATTTTATTCAGACATAAACCTGATTTTGTAATAGGTTTTGGAGGGTACTCATCTGGTCCCTTTTTATTAGTCTCCAACTTTTTAAATTTTAAGACTGCAATACAAGAACAAAATTCTTTTCCAGGTCTAACAAATAAAATATTATCAAATAGGGTAAAATATATTTTTACTGCGTATGAAAACTTAAGTGATACATTTAAGAATAATACTGTTTTTAACTTTGGAAATCCAATCAGAAATTTAAATTTAAATTCTAATAAAAATTCTCATGAATATTTTGGATTAGATAAAACAAAAAAAACAATTTTGATTTTAGGAGGGAGTTTAGGCGCAAAAAGTATAAATGAGGGTGTTTTAAATAATATTTCATTAATTAGAGAATCATCATATCAAGTGATTTGGCAAACAGGTAAGTTTTATTATAATAATATTTTATCAAAGAATATAAATGATAAGCATATTATTGTTAAAGATTTTATTGAAAGAATGGATCTAGCTTATAATGTGTCAGATATTATAATTTCAAGAGCTGGAGCAATTGCAATTTCTGAATTATGTATAGTATCAAAACCTTTAATTTTGGTTCCTTCACCTAATGTAGTTGATGATCATCAAACAAAAAATGCAAATGCAATATCAGAAAAAGGAGGATGTATATTAATTAAAGATTCACAAGCAAAAGATATTATGATAAAAACAGCATTTGAATTATTTGAAAATCAAAATAAAATGGAAAATATGAAGAATTCCTTATCAGAATTAGCTTCACCTAATGCCAGAAAAAATATTGTTAAAAAAATTTATGAAATTATATCATGAAAAAAATTAAAAACACTTTAATTATCTCCCTTCTTTTAGTTTTTTCATATTCATTAATTGTATTTTTTAAAAAAAATGAATTTTCTGAATTTAATAATTTGATAATAGATATAGATAGTTCTTTCATAGATAAGAATTTTGTTTCTGATTTCTTATCAAAGGAGATTTTATCTGATTCCCAAAATATAAATTTTAATGATCTGGAGAAAAAGTTTTCTTTAATGTCGCATATTAAAGATATAACAATCCACAAAGATTTAGTTGGAAATTTAAATATTGGAATTGAGCAATATGATCCAATTGCAAGGATTGTTTCAGGTAAACTTTCAGATAATTATATAAATGATAAAGGACATATTTTCCCTATTTCTTCTAGATACTCGAAAAGAGTTTTACTTATTCATATGAATGATGAAATTTTATTTGATAATAAATTGATTACTTCTAAATATGGAAATAATTTATTAAAAATGATTAATCTTATTAATGAAGATCAATTTTTTTCTAAAATTATTTCAGAATTAGAGATAGATTCTCATAAAAATATTATTATTCATCCTCAATTTTCAAAACAAAAAATTATTTTTGGGTATCCTGATAATTTTGAAGATAAATTTGAAAGAATTATTCTTTTTTATAAAAAAATTGTTCCAGCGAAAGGTTGGAATACTTATAGAACAGTTAATGTAAAATTTAAAAATCAAATTATTTGTGATAAAAGTTAGTTAATGGAAAAACAAAAAAAATATTATACTGCATTAGATATTGGGACATCAAAAATATGTGCCATAATTGCAGAAAAAACTGGAAATAATAAATTAAAAATTATTGGTTTTTCTGAGACAGACTCTGAAGGAGTTTCTGAAGGGATGATACAAAATTTAATTAAAGCAACATCAAAGATCAAAGAGGTAGTAAAAAACGCTAGTGAAATGGCCCAAGTGCCTATTAAATATGTAAATGTAGGTATTGCAGGCAAACACATAAGAAGTTTTAGTACTCATCATTCAATTGGTCTTCAAAATAAAGAAAACGAACCTATAGAAATAAATAATTCTCATATTAAAAGATTAAAAGAAAGATCCAAGATGGCTGTTATTCCTACAAATCATAAAATTATTCATAGCATGCATCAAAAATTTACTATTGATGAAGATCATGAATCAGTTGATCCAGTTGGTGAATATGGAAAAAAATTAGAGGCTGATTTTCACATTATTAGTGCTAATAAAGTTGATATTAAAATAATGGAAGAATCAATAAGAAGATCGTATATTAAGTGTAAAAATTTAATTTTAGAGCCAATTGCCTCAAGCCTTGCACTTTTAGATGAAAATGATAAGGAAGATGGAATATGTTTAGTTGATATAGGAGGAGGTACAACAGATATATCAATATTTCATGAGAATATAATTAGACATACTGCAGTAATACCATTAGGTGGAGATATAGTTACTCAGGATATAAAAGAAGGACTTGGTCTTCCACGGCATCATGCTGAAGCTTTAAAAATTAAATTTGGGAAAGCATTATATGTAAAAAGACCACTTAAGGAATATGTTAAGATCAAAGGTGAGGGACAAAGAGAAGATAAAAAAATATTATTAGATAATTTATATAAAATCATTGAAGCACGTATGGAAGAAATTTTTGAGAAAGTCCATCAAGAGATTTTAAATAGTGGTATGAGTGAAAAACTATCTGCTGGGATTGTAATTACAGGCGGGGGATCTCAACTTTTAAATTTAAAACAACAAGTAAAATATATAACTGGATTGGATGTAAGGAAAGGATATCCTTCATCTTATCTAACTAAATCAGATATTGTAAACCTTGAATTCCCTAAATATTCAACTTCTGTAGGGCTTTTATTATGGGATTATGTAAATTCTTTTGGAATTTCAGATGAGATTGATAAAATGTCATCTTCAACATCCTCACTTCCAAAAGTTAATAATTTTGGTAAATTAGTTACAGAAAGAATCAAAGGGTTTTTAAAAGATGATGATTTAACTGAATTTAAAGATGAAAACAAATAATTATGGCATTTGAATTTGATATGCCTTCTCACCATAAATCAATAATTAAAGTTATTGGTGTTGGAGGTGGTGGAAGTAATGCAGTAAACTATATGAACTCAATTGGCATCAGAAATGTTGAATTTATTATATGTAACACAGATATTCAAGCATTACATTCTTCAAATGTTAAAAATCAACTTCAAATAGGGATGGAGCTGACAAAGGGTCTTGGAGCAGGAGCAAATCCTGAAAAAGGTAAAGAGGCCGCACATGAGAGTAGTCATGAAATAAGAGAAATGCTTAGAAATGATGGGACAAAAATGTTATTTATAACTGCTGGAATGGGAGGTGGAACAGGCACAGGAGCAGCTCCAATTATTGCACAAATAGCTAAAGAATTAGATATTTTAACTGTTGGAATTGTTACTCTTCCTTTTGATTTTGAGGGTAAATCTAAAATGGAAAAGGCCTTAATTGGGGTTGATGAGTTAAAAAAAGGTTGTGACAGTGTAATTACGATATTAAATCAAAGACTGATTGAAATTTATGGTGATCTAAGCCAATCTAAAGCATTTCAAAAAGCAGATGATATTATAGCTACAAGTGCAAAATGTATTGCAGAAATTGTAACTGTACCTGGACAAATAAATGTTGATTTTGAGGATGTAAAAACAGTTATGAAAAATGCTGGCACTTCAGTTTTAGGCTCTGCAGAGTCATCTGGAGAAGATAGAGCTAAAAATGCAATTGAAAATGCAATTAATTCACCTTTATTAAATGATCAAAGTATATTAGGAGCAAAAAAAATACTTCTCAATATAGTTTCTGGTGGTGCTGATAATGAATTAACTACTATTGAACTAAATACTATTACAAAATTAGTAAATGAATCATCTTCAGCTAATGTTGAAATAATTTTCGGAACAGCTATTGATGGGGAATTAGATGATATGGTAAGAGTTACAATTATTGCAACAGGTTTTGATTTAAATAATAATTCATTTGAAAATAATAATCTTATTAATGAAATTAAACATAACCAAACAAATTTATTTGAAGAAAATAATGTTGAGTTTATGAAGAGAGTTGATGAACCAATAGAAGAGGTTATTCATAATATTGATGATGATTATAAAGAGTATGAAGATAATTTTGATTCAATTAGTGGTGAAAATATTGATATCAATGATAAAAGTGATGAAGTTATTATTGAAGAACTTGATTCTTCAGAGCCATTTGACTATGAGAATTCTTCGAATAAAAAGAATGAATATTTAAAAAAAAGAAATAAGAGAATTAATCATTTTAATGATAAAAATTTTTCAGAAGAAACATATGAACAAAAATTAGCTATTCCAGCTTACAAAAGAAAAAATATAAATTTAGATAATGAAGCTTCTGATAATGATCAAACTAAAACTCTAGATTTTACTGAGGAAGATTAATTATTATTTATAAATTTACTTTCACTAAATTTTTATTTTAATGAATTTTATTGTTTCATCATCATATTTATTAAAGAATTTAAATGCAATCAGTGGTGTTATAACCTCAAATCCTGTTGTGCCGATTCTTGAAAACGTTTTATTTGAGATTGAAAGTGGTAATTTATTAATAACTGCCTCAGATCTCCAAACATCAGTTATAGTTGAGTTACAGGTTGAATCAAAAGAAGATGGAAGTATTGCTATTCCTGCAAAAATATTAATAGAGACATTAAAGAACTTACCTGAACAGCCGGTTACTTTCTCAATTGATGATCAAAATTATAATATTGAAATTAATTCAGATAATGGAAAATATAAACTTGCTGGTGAAAATTCAGCTGATTTTCCAAAAGTTCCTGGGTTAACTGATGGATTTTCTGCTAATATTAATTCTGATATTCTTAATTCAGCTATCTCTAATACAATATTTTCAACAAGTACAGATGAATTAAGACCAGCAATGACTGGGGTATTTTTTAAACTATCACAAAATTCTGGTACATATGTCTCTACTGATGGTCATAGACTCGTTAAATATATTAGAACAGATATAAATGGTGATGAAGTTGATCATGATATGATTCTTCCGAGAAAATCTTTAAATCTTCTTAAATCAATTATTCCAACTGATAAAAAATCAGATATTAAATTAGAATTTAATGCCTCTAATGCCTTTTTCACTTTTGAAAATGTAAAAATGGTTTGTAGATTAATTGATGAGAGATATCCAGATTATGATAATGTAATACCTTCTGATAATTCAAATATTGTAACTCTTGATAAATCAGAAATTTTGGGTTCTTTAAAAAGAATATCTATTTATGCTAATAAAACAACTAATCAAGTTAGATTTAAAATTTCAGGTTCTGAAATTTTAATATCTGCTGAAGATTTAGATTTTTCTAATGAAGCAAATGAAAGAATATCATGTGATCATGATGGTGATGATATTGAAATAGGATTTAATGCTAAATTCTTAATTGAAATGTTATCTAATATTGAATCTGAAAAAGTTATATTGAAGCTATCTGAACCTAATAGAGCAGGGCTATTAATTCCTGAAAATATGAGTGATAAAGAAGATATCACAATGTTGGTTATGCCAGTAATGCTTAATGATAATGCTTAATCTATTTATATTTATTTTTTTTAATATCAATTATATTTTTTCAAAAGAAATTGAAAACTCATCATGGATAAATGAATTAAATGGAGTTTATGAAGTAAGAATATACTCTGATAAATATTATTCTATTGCTAAGTATAATATTATTAATAATGAATTTATTGGTACTTCAGGAGGGATATACTTTTATGATAATTATTATTATGAAGTGCAAGAATTTAATTCGATGGATTCATCTTTTGTTGGTGATACTATTTTTTATTCTAATGTAAAAATTAATATTAAAAATGATATTAGCATGATGGAAATAGATGGTAAAACTTTTATCAAAGGTCCTGATGAAGAAAAATTAAGTGGTTCTTGGCTAATGAGTGGAATTGAGAGGAGAGGTGAAATGAGAATGAGAGAAATTAACAGACCAAGAAAAACAATGAAACTATTGGCAGGTAACAGATTTCAATGGATTGCATACGATACATCCAAAAAAGGATTTTATGGATCGGGAGGTGGTACTTACACTGCTGAAAATGGTAAATATATTGAAAATATTGAATTTTTCTCAAGGGATTCTAATACGGTTGGTAAATCTCTTGAATTTAATTTTGAAATAAAGGAAGGGGATTGGCATCATAAGGGTTTTAGTTCAAAGGGTGATCCAAAATATGAAATTTGGACAAAAAGAAATCAATAAAAACTTAATTGCGCATGTGGCGAAATTGGTAGACGCGCTAGGTTGAGGGCCTAGTGACTTTAATTAGTCGTGGAAGTTCGACTCTTCTCATGCGCACAATCATCCAAAAATTGAGGAAAGTTTCATTGCAACTGTCATATCCCCTTCTATTTTCATTTTTCCACTAATGAACAATTGCATTGAATCAGTTTCTTTATTCAAAAGTTTTACAAAGTCTGAATTATCAATAATTATAGTACAGTGTGCCTCATTATCTTCATTATTAATTATTGTTGTATTTATTGTATCATCTATGAAAATGCATCCATCATTAAATTTAAATTTAATTTTTGATTCAATTTTACCCGAACTACTTTTTGAAAGTTCTTTAACTCTATTTGTTATATCATTTAGATTCATAGTAATTTTTATTTAATATTTCAATTTCGTACATACTTGGCCACCATTTGCCTGTAACTAAAATTGAATTGTTTTTATTATTATACGCAATTCCATTCATAACATCTATTTTATCATTATAATTATTTCTATTAAATAAATTTTCAAGATTTAATTTTCCTTCAACTTTTCCAGAATTAATATTTACAATTAATATAATATCTTCCCCATAAACATTACAAAATAATTTATTGTTAATAATTTCTAGCTCATTTATATTTTCTACTTTGCCATTATTATCATAGACTTCTAATGTTTTAATTATCTCAAAATCTTGTGGATTTCTAAAATAAATTTTTTCTGAACCATCACTCATTAATAATTGATTTTGATAAGTTGATAAACCCCAACCCTCAGTTTGATATTTAAATTCACCAATTTTTTTGAAAGAATTTATATCATAAATAAATCCTTTATTACTTTTCCATGTAAGCATAAATAGTTTATTATTATATATTGTAATTCCTTCTGCAAAGTAATTATCTTCAATCATTATTTTATTTAAAGTTGAATTATCGGATATACTACTTTTTCTTAGAAATGATTTTCCATATTGTCCAGAGCTTTCAAATAAATTATTTTCATGAATTAGTAATCCCTGAGTGTAATTTTCTTTATTGTGAGGTAAAATCTTTAAAACTTTATAATTTATATCACTAGGTTTACTACTTGGATATATATAAAATGTTTTGGAAATTGATTCTACTTTTTTATCTAGTAATTCATTTTTTATAATTATTCTTTGTTTTCCATATTGCATGAATCTATTAGTCGATAGTTTTATTTTATCCTGAAAAATCAAAGTGTCTGATCTAAGGATTAATGTAGATTTCAGAATTTTTTCAGAATAAGATTTAACTTCTATATTAATTGAATCATTCTCTCTAAAAATTGAATTACTTGATGGGGATATAATTTTAGTAAATGATTTAATTCTTGGCGATTTATTTTTTTTTTCAATATTATTATCACATGATAATAATATTAATAAACTAAAAAATAAAATTTTATTTGATTTCATTGACTAATTTTACGCCTTTTTCAGTGAGATTAAATCCAATTCCAATTTCTTTATTATCATAATCTATCAAAGATATTTTTCTAATTAATTTTTTTCTAATTAAAGTTGAAAATGATCTGCTTAATGATGCTTTAGATCTTTTAAGATCTTTACATTCTCCTCTTATAATACCTCTTTTATGATTACCATCTTTACGAATATATTTTCTTTTTTTTATTTCAAAATTTTTTCTTGACTCACTTAAGTTTCCAAAAATTGATAGGTTTTGGTTTATAAAATCCTCTTTAGGTTTAATCCCAAAAAAGCCAATAATAGGTTCATAGAAATAAATATGAGCATGGGAGTTTGAATCATATTCAATAAATCCATATTTAATTTCAAAATCATTATAAGTTTTTGAGGAAGAATTTTTTTTTATTGATAAAAGCTCATCTATAGATGAGTTAATTAAATCAATTTCGATTTCTTTTTTTTGTATGAATTTTTCTATACCATCAGAACCTAATTCTAAATTCTCATTTTCTAAGTTTTGAAATGACTTACTTAAAATAAATTTTTGAAGTTTGGATAAGTACAATTTTATACTGTTATCGTATAAAAATATTTTTTTTACTATTAATTTCCAAATATTCCACTTCCTCCTTCAAATTCTGAAGAATCAAAATTACCTCTTTCTGCACTTCTCCTTTTATTCTGATTAATTCTATATTGAAGTGATAACCTAAATTCTTGAGTTCGTCTCCAAGCATATTCTCCAATTGTAAAATAATTATCTTGTGGCTTTCCACCTCTTTCGTACCTTCTTATTCTTGTTTTCATTAGGTCTCTCACAGTAAAGCTTATTGTTCCTTTTTTATTTTTAAATATATCCTTAGAAAGACTCAAATCAATTCCATATGAGGATAGATTTTTTCCTTGAGGTGAATCAGATGGCCCTCTATAATCAAATGTTACTTGTCCTTCAAGGTTATTATTAAACATTTTTATATTATTGCTAATACGCGTTCTCCAACTATAATCTTTAGAGTAAAAGTTTTGATTTTTATATTCACCTTCTGTTTCAGAATTAAAGAAATTAAAAGATCCAGTTGTTCTAAAATTTTTAGAAAACTCAACTGATCCATTCAATTCAATTCCGTATGCATTAGTATAACCTAAATTAACTGGTTTAAAAACAGAATATCCTTCATCATTAACATCAAAAATTCTTTCTATTTCATCTTCCGTATGCCTATAATAACTACCGATGTATATGTTGCCTGAATTAAATTCTTTTAAAAATCCCAATTCATATGAGTCTGTCAATTCTGGTTCTAAAAATGGGTTTCCTTCAAAATTAAATCTCCCATCACTTAATCCCCAAAATGGATTTAGGTCCCAAAATCTTGGTCTTCTTAGTCTTTTACTATAACTAAGTTGGAAAGATGTATTTTTAGATATTTCATATGTTATGAATGCTGATGGAAACCAATTTGAATATTTTAGACTAGTTTCTTGGCTATCACTCTCCATATTAGCATAAAAGTCTGTATCCTCAAACCTTATGCCAAGTTGGTAGGAAAGGTTTCCTGATTTATTTCCAGCTTGTAAATAGAAAGCATTAACGTCTTGATAATAATCATAATTATTTGAAGGTGGAATATTAATCCAATTATTATCAAATAATTGTTCAGCATAATAATCGCTAGCCATCTCATCATAATCTCTTTTATATCCTAATTCTATTTTACCATTATTTTTATTGAATGGGTATGTATAGTCTAATCTTATGTTTTGATCATATCTTGAACCTTCTTGGAAAGATCTTTGTTCTTGCCTTGGTTCATTATAATTGCTGCTATTTTCAGAATCATTATCACTCCATGAATAATCTAACTTTAAATTATGTCCCCTTTTCTTAAAATTCTTAGTATATGAAAAACTATAGCTAATATTATTGCTTAAATCATCAGAGGTTTCAATTCTATTATTTCTTGCAATTTCATTGTCTAGTATATCGTAATCAATATAACTATTATTCTCTTCAGAATTTCTATCACTATATCTAGAACCGAATGAAAAAGTAAATATGTTATTTTTATTAGGGAAAAAAGATATTCCAGCTCTCCCACCAAATGACAAGCTATTATTTAAATTATTTCTATCAATATATGAGGAGTATGTTGTATCAGATAGAAAATAATCAGAATCACTAAAACCTCCACCTTTAGTTTCTCTTTGATTTAAACTTACAGAGGCAAATACTGAAAACTTAGATTTTCTATAATTAAAATTTGTCGATATACCATTTTGTGTTGGATATCCAGTATTTAAATTAATAGATCCATTTAAACCTTTAAGTCTTTCTTTTTTTAATATAATATTCAATATGCCAGAAGATCCTTCTGCACTGTATCTTGATGATGGGTTTGTTATAATTTCAACTTTATCAATTTCACTACCCTGTAATTGTTTAAAAGCATTAGGTCCATCAAATCCCATCATACTTGCTGGTTTACCATCTATAAGAATTCTAACACTCTGAGAACCTCTTAAACTTATATTTCCTTCAATATCTAGATCTATAGACGGAATATTTTCTAAAATTTCTTCTGCAGTACCGCCTTTGTTGCTCAAGTCTTTGCCAACATTAAATACTCTTTTATCTAATTTTAATTCAAGACTACTTTTTTCAGCTCTTACAGTAACTTCACTAAGTGCAGTTGCATCAGATTCTAATTCAATATCACCTAAATCAATTTCTCTGTTATCTCTAGAAAATGGCAGATTAATAATTTTAGTTTTATATCCAATATAAGTAACTTCAGCTACTAATGACATTCCAAGACCTTTAGATGATATATTTCTTTCAGCTCTTATTTTTTCCATCATCTTTTTAGAATCTATTTCTATTTTAAATTTTCCATTATCATCTGAAATACCTCCAGAAACTAATATAGAATCAACTGTATTTATTGAAACAGTTGCATAAGATAAAGCATCTCCAGATTCTAAATCCTTTAGTTTTCCTTTTAAAATCATAGGGGGTATTTGAATATTTTGGGATCCAGATCCTCTGCTCCATTGTGATCTTTCCTGTGAAGAAAGATCTAATGAAAAAAACATTATAATAAATAAAAGTAAATTCTTCATTTGAGTTTATACGATGTTAGATGTCAATTGTTTTTAAAACTTGTTTATTACCCAAATATGCTAACTAATAATAAAATAAAGCAAAATGTTCCTAAACTTTGAAAAATTGTCATTAGGCTAAAATATTTTAACCCATTTGGTAAACTTAATTTTGATTTTTTAATAACAATCCAAAAATATGAATCATTTACATGAGATATCATCATTGATCCAGTACCTATTGACAAAATAATCATTGATAATTCAAATAAATCAAATCCAAAATTGTTTACAATGGGGAACAATATTGAACTTACTATAATTATTGATGAAGTACTTGAACCTTGAGAAGTTTTAATAAGTGAACTACATAAAAAACTGATTATGCATACATAAATCAAACTATTAGTTTGAATATTTACAAGACTTGGTAGTAACTCTGTTAATTCAGAATTTTTAATGATATTTCCAAACGCTGAACCCATTGATGTTAATAAAATAATTGGTAAAAAATCATAAAATGAATTTTTAAATATTTTAATATCATCCCTTTCATTTCTAGGAATAAAATATGAAAGTAATACCCCTAAAAATAAAGCAGTAATTGGATTACCTATAAATTTGATGTAATCATATATAAAAAATAATTGATCTTTAGATACTAAGTTTGTTAAGGTATTTAAGCTTATTAATAATAATGGAACAATTATACTTAGATAAGCTAAATTATGAGGCTTATCTAAATTTCTTACCTTATTTGAATCTATAAAATTATGATTACTAATTAAATTTTTTGCAAAAAAGAAAGAAATTAAAGATGATGGTATAGAAACAATAATTCCAAGAGTCATAATAGTTCCAATTTTATCAATAAGATTAAAGTTATTTATAGCTGCCATTGGTCCAGGTGTTGGTGGTATTAAGTTATGTGAAGCATAAAGACCACCTGATAGGGAAAGATTAAGACTATTTAAAGATAATGCTGAAGAAGATGCAATTGATTTTGATATTCCATTTAAAATTAAAAATGCAGAATCGCAAAAAACAACTGTTCCTATAAATAAACCAAGAAAATTCAATGATAATAATGATTTATTTTTTAAGTTTATTAATATTAAATTTCCAAAATTTTTAATCGAGTTACTTTCTTTTAGTAGTTGACCAATTATGCAACTAAATAAAATAATTAATCCAATTCCTTTTATTGAATTCCAAATACCCTCTATTATTAAATATATTACTCTAAAAAATTCCATTTTAAGAATTAATCCTAGGAAAATAGAACCAATAATTAAACTTGCAGCGGGATATATTTTAAATCTTGATGTTAGTAATATTATTAATAAAACAGATATTATTAGATATAGAAAAACGATCATTGAAGCTTATTAAGAGAGAGTAAATACATTACAGCCATTCTAATTGCAACTCCATTTTCAACTTGCTCTAGTATCAAAGAATTATTTGAATCTGCAATGTCACTACTTATTTCAACTCCTCTATTTATTGGTCCAGGGTGCATAATTATTATATCTCTATCAATTTTATCCAATAATTTTTTATTGATCCCAAAATATTGACTATACTCCCTCAAAGAAGGAAATTTATTACTTCCCTGTCTTTCTAATTGAATTCTTAAAACGTTTGCAACATTACACCATCTAAGAGCATTCTCTACATTATTTTCAATTAATACATTCAAAGAACTGATATGTTTAGGTATTAGAGTACTTGGCCCACATATCATAACTTTTGCTCCTAGTTTTTGAAGAGCATATATATTAGAAATTGCTACTCTTGAATGTAAAATATCTCCAATAATAGCAATTTTTTTATTTTTTATGTTACCCAACCTCTCTTTAATAGTATAAGAGTCTAGAAGAGCTTGAGTAGGGTGCTCATGAGTTCCATCCCCTGCATTTATAACTGATGCTTTAATATTTTTAGATATAAAATGAGGGGCTCCTGGATCAGGATGTCTCATTACAATCATATCAACTTTCATGACTAAAATATTATTAATTGTATCTAGAAGAGATTCCCCTTTTTTAATAGAACTTAATGAAGATGAAAAATTAATTATGTCTGCAGATAATCTTTTTTGAGCTAATTCAAAAGATAATTTAGTTCTAGTACTATTTTCAAAAAAGACATTAGCTATTGTCATATGCCTTAAAGAAGGAACTTTTTTAATTGGTCTTTGTAAAACTTCCTTAAATTTGTCAGCTGTTTCAAAAATTAAATTCATTTCTTCAACAGTTAAGTCTTTAATACCTAATAAGTCTTTTGATAATAATTTTTCCATTTATTTATTAATTATCCAAATATTATCTTTTTCAAACCCTTGCTCTGCTAATTTAACTTCAATTCTGTCTGATGTTATCGTATTAATTTTAATTCCACAATATGTCGGTTCTACCGGTATATCTCTACTATATTTTCTATCAACTAAAACTAATAACTCTATTTTTTTTGGTCTTCCAAAGTTCATAATCCCATCCATTGCTGATCTTACTGTTCTTCCAGTAAATAATACATCATCAATTATCACTACATTTTTTCCATCTACTAAAAAAGGAATTAATGTTTCTCTAGCTCTTGGAATTTCATTTGATCTAAAGTCGTCTCTATAAAAGGTTGTATCTAAAACACCGGTTTTTATCTCTTTTTTTAAGAGATTATTTATTTTTTTTTTAATTCTATCGAGAAAAAAAATTCCTCTAGGTTGAAGACCAATTAGAACTGTATTATCAAAAGTTTTATGATTTTCTATTAATTGATGACATAAACGATTGATTGTTATTTCAAGTCTTTCTTCATTGAACAACCTAGATTTATTTGTCATTTATTTGCAAATATAATTTGTATTTAATAATAAGTAAGAATCTATTAATTAATTTCATAATTAGATATAAAAAAAACTCTATCATTAGAAACTTTATTTGTATTTCTTTTTTTTATTTTTTGAATTCCATATGACAAGTAATTATTATTATACCAATGTATTGTGCCTTCAGGATTGGTTTCATTAGTTAATACTATAAACTCTTTTTCTGAATTTAAATCTAATACTGCTTTATCCATTTTATCTTTATTAAATAATTCTTTCTTTGATAATGTTATTTTTCCTTTATTAACATAAAAATCAATTATTTGATCATTTTTAAGAATATAATTTTTATAAGGCTTTTTATAAAAGGTATTTAAATCATTAATCTTATTGATTGATGCCCATTTAATATTAGCACTTAAATCTAATATTAAATAAACACTTATATCATGAGAAAATCCCGCAAATTTTGGATTAATTTTATTATCATACCTTCCAGAATAAGAATTATAAAATGGCATATAAGAATAATTACTAAATCCATCATTAGTAAAGTTTGCTTTCAAAGTTTCAAATGCAAAGTGGATTTCGTCATTTAAAATAAATAAAGTATCAATAAAGAATTCATATCCTAATTTTATGTTTTCAATATTTTTATTTTTAATTTTTTTTTGAAAAATTTTATTTTCATTACTGAAAAAATTAATCAAATCAGGTATTTGTAAAAAGTTTATCTCCTTATTCTTAGACAATGAATCTTTATTTAATATATCAATTTGAAATCCATTTGCTTCATTAGAATTTTTTTTTCCTACTAAAGAAACATAATAATCACTATCATTATGAGATAATAATTTTGAATGAATTACACTCTTATTAGATGATTGAATAACATATTTATTTAAACTTTTGTTATTTAATGTGTAATCTTTTCTTTCTATAACTTTAAAATTATTTTCATCTGCTTTTGATAAAAGTACATAGAAAGATGAAAGTTGACTTTTATAAATATTTATAATTTCATTATCATAGTATAAATATTCATATATATTATTTAATTGCCCTGAAATTGTATTATAAATACTAACTAGATTTTTTCCATTTTTTAAATTACTTAATAGTATGATTTTTTCATCAATAAATAAGATATTTCTTATAGATAAACTAAGTGGTAATTTAATTTCTTTTATTATAAAGGAATTAGATAATGTATTATATCTTATAAATAAATACTCCTTTTCATTCGAATAATTTTTTTTGAAAAACAAATTATAATTGTTTTTATCTGAGGATATTTTTATAACTGTATATGATCTGTCTAATGAAATAGTAGTATCATTGATTAGATTTAGCTCTTTATTGTATAATTTAAAAATCCAATTTAAATATTTGCCATTTTCAACATCTTTTAATATTAAAAAGTTTAGTTTATTTTCTTTTACCCAAAAATTTCTATCTAAATCTTGTATTTTAAATTCAATTCTTTTTTTTTGATAAACTATACTATCTAAATTACTTTGACCTATTAAATTTAAATTTGAAAAAATAAAAACAAACAGAATGAAAATTTTAGTAATTAGATTTTCTTCATTGGGGGATGTAGTTTTATCTACACCAGTTCCTAGGTTATTAAAAAATAAATTTCCAAAATCAGAAATACATTTCATTACAAAAAAAGAATTTAGCTCAATTTACTTTAACAATAAAAATGTTGATAAGGTAATAGAATTTAATAATAAATTATATCAAACATTATTTAAATTAAAAAAAGAAAATTATGATTTAATAGTTGATTTGCATAATAATTTAAGATCTAATTTTCTAAAATTTTTTTTAATGAAATCTAGCTATACTTATGATAAACAGGTAATTAAAAGGTGGTTATATACTAATTTTAAAATATTAACAAAAATTAATCATATATCAGATTCATATATAAATACATTGTCAAATTTAGGTATAGAGAATGATCAAAAGGGTTTAGATTTTAAATTAGATTATGAAGAATTTCAAAAAGTAAAAGATCTTTCAATTAATTTTAATAATTATTCTGCACTTGTTATTGGGGCAAAACATTATACTAAACGATTACCATTTAAAAAATTAATTGAATTATGTGATAAAATTAATGGTGATGTTGTTTTAATTGGAGGAAAAGATGAAGTTAAAGTTGCAAAAAAAATAGAAAATTTTTTTAGTTCCTCTGGTGATAAAGATGATAAGATTAAAAATAAACTAAATAAAAAAACAACTATATACAATTTGTGTGGAAAACTTTCAATTCAAGGCTCAGCAAGTGTAATTAAATTATCAAAACAGGTTTTTTCACATGATACAGGTTTTATGCATATAGCAGCTGCTTTAAATAAAAAAATATTTGCTGTTTTTGGATCTACTCATCATAATTTGGGATTTTATCCTTATAAAACCTCTTTTGCGGTTATAGAAAATAAAAACTTAGAATGTCGACCATGTACTAAAATTGGATTGTCAAAATGTCCTGTTAACCATTTTAAGTGTATGAATGAAATTAAATTTGATATTATATAATTATGAAAAAATTGATAATAATAAGGCATTGTAAATCTAGTTGGTTAGACCCCTCATTAAGTGATTATGAAAGGCCTCTTAATAAAAGAGGTAGGAATGATGGATATAAAATGTCAAATGAATTATCAAAAAAAATTAAACATGTGGATTTATTAATATCTAGTTCATCTAAAAGGACGAAATTAACATCAAACATTTTTATTGATAAAATTAATATTAATGAAATAGAATATAGAGATGATTTTTATCACTCAAGTTCTGAAAATATAATTTCTATTCTAGAAAAAATTAATAATTCATTCAAATCAGTTATCATAATCGGACATAATCCTGGTTTTACTGATTTAGTTAATAAATTAACAAATATTAATTTATTCAATCTTCCAACAACTGGTGTTGTTATTGTTAATCTTAACATTAAAAATTGGGATCAGATATTAACAAAAAATACTGGATATGAAATAAGTTGGATTAAATTTCCTAAAGAATTAAAGTTATAATATATATTCGCTAAGATCTTTATTTTGAGTTATTGAGTCTAATTTCTCCTCAACCATTTTCTTAGTTATAACAATTTTTGCGTTTGGACCTATCTTTTCAGGGATATCAAATAATATTTCATTTAATAATTTACTCATAACAGTATGTAATCTTCTTGCTCCAATATTTTCAATTTCAGAATTAATAATAAATGCTTTATGAGAAATTTCCTCAAGAGCATCTTTATTGAAAATTATTTCAACATTTTCTGATTTAATTAAAGCTTTATATTGTTTTGTTAATGAATTTTTAGGTTCAGATAAAATTTTTAGAAAGTCCTCTTGAGTCAAATTGTCTAATTCAACTCTAATTGGAAACCTCCCTTGTAATTCAGGGATTAAATCAGATGGTTTAGATAAGTGAAATGCTCCAGCTGCAATAAATAAAATATGATCTGTTTTAATTATCCCATATTTAGTTGTTACTGATGTTCCTTCCACAATCGGTAGTAAATCTCTTTGAACTCCCTCTCTACTTACATCTGGTCCACTTCCTTTATTTGAATTGCCACTTATTTTATCAATCTCATCAATAAAAATGATACCAGTATTTTCAGCTTTTTTAATAGCTTCTTCTTTCACCTCATCCATATCAATTAATTTAGATACTTCAGATTCTAAAAGTATTTTTTTTGCTTCCCCAATTGAAACTTTTCTTTTTTTATTTCTTTTAGGCATCATATTGCTTATCATATCTTGAAGATTGATCATAGATGATTCATCCATCATTCCACCACCAACCATTCCAATTCCAGAATTTGAAGGTTTTTGAACTACTATCTCAATTTTTCTATTATCTAATTCACCACCATTAATTTTTTCTTTAAATTTTTCTCTAGTTTTTTCATTAATTTCTTTATCCTGGTTATTACTATTTTTTTCTAGACTTAAATTAATATTAGATTGTACTTTATTAATAGGTGGAATAAGAATGTCAAGGATTATATTATTAACACTTTCTTGAGCCTTTAATTTAACTTCTTCTTTCTTTATTGTCTTAACAAGATTGACTGATTGCTCAACAAGATCTCGAACCATACTTTCTACATCTCTTCCAACATAACCCACTTCAGTAAATTTTGAAGCTTCTACTTTAGTAAATGGAGCGTCAGAGAGTTTAGCAAGTCTTCTGGCAATTTCAGTTTTCCCAACTCCAGTTGCACCAATCATTAGAATATTATTAGGAATAATTTCATTTCTAATCTCATCCTCGACATTCATTCTCCTCCATCTATTTCTTAATGCTATTGCCACATTTCTTTTTGCTTCAGCTTGTCCAATTATATATTTATCTAACTCACTTACTATTTCTTGAGGTGTCATATTTTTAATTTTTTGCATTTTTAAAAATTTATTTTCTTTTAAGATTATAATTTATGGATATATTATTTGTATTAGTAATTGAATTCAAAATTAATCTAGAATAGTTTAAATTAAACCTTTTTAATATTAATTCTAATCCGTAAGAAATACCATTTAATTTATCAAAATTATTTATTTCAAATCCTTTTTCAATTTTATGATTATAGCCAAACATAATATTTAAATATTTTGATAATAAAACTTCAATTCCCAATGAAAAGTTTTGAAAATTTATTTCTTTTTCTTTTTTGAGATATGTAAAGGAGAATCGAAATGGCATATATTCTGGTTTGAAGGATGATCCAATTTTTAAATTGGATTTTATATTTGTGATATTTTGATTAAATGTGAAGCCAAGGTTAGCAATTACTATTCCAATTGTAAAATCTTTATTATCTAAAGGTTTATAAATACTACCTATATCTATTAAAAATGCTGAATTTGATTCTTCATATAATTTTGAATAAAAATATTTAATATTTGTTCCTATTGAAAATTTTGAGAAAGTATGAGATTTCCCAAAATTTAAAATATACTCTTTCGGATAAAAATTTCCATTGAAATTTCCATTAATATCATAACCTTCAAATTCTCCATGAGAAAGATATTTTATTGCTAATCCGTAGTTTCCTAAAAATTTGCTACTATCAGTATAGAGTATACTAGATGAATTAATATCAATTATATAATTCATATAATTCATTGTTAATGATTTATAATTAATTAATGATGGGTTTAAAATAAAATAATTATGTTTTGAAGAAATATTATTTCCTCCTAGCGCATTTACTTTTGCATTATCACTTAAATCAGTAAAATAAAAATTTTTTGTTTGAGAAAATATTTCAGTTAAAAAAAATTGGAGGCATATAAATTGAATAAAAAATAGATATTTCAAATTTTTAAATAAATAATTTATATATATCATTTAGAATAACATAAGTCATTAGACCTAATAATATTATAACTCCAAACTTTGTAGAATATTCTAAAAATTTTTCTGTAGGTTTTTTACCTGAAATAATTTCATAAAATATAAACATAACATGTCCGCCATCTAATGCAGGAATTGGTAATAGATTCATAAAGGCCAAAACCATTGATAACAGACCAACTATTCTCCAAAAATTACCCCAATCCCATTCATTTCCAAATATCTGAGCAATACCAATAGGGCCACTAATATTTTTAGAAGGGTCAATATCACCCGAAAACATTTTTCCAAACGTTTTAATATTTAAAAAAACAATACCAAAAGCCTTTTTAGTGCCAATTATAAAAGATTGGGATAAATTGTAATCTTTTTTTGAAAAAACCAGAGGATCTTGTAATACTTTTATCCCAATTGTAGCTTCTTTTGATATCTCAACAACCTTATCAATTAAATTTTTATTTCTTTCAATAGTCAATTGAGCAATTGAACTTTTGTTATTTTCTAAAATAGTTTTTAATTCATATAAATCAACTATAAATTTTTCATCAATTTTAACAATTTTATCTCCTTTCACTAAACCTGCTTTTTGAGCATTAGCATAGACACTATCGATTATAAAAGGAGTTCTTGCCTTAAGAAATGAAGACATAGCTTCTCTACTATTCATTCTATTTATGAAATTATCAGGAATATTAATGTTAACTTCTTGATTTTGTCTTAATACGGTAAATGTTGTGTTATCTTCAAAAAATAAATTAGGATCAAAAAGCTCAGCATCTCTTTCCCAGTCTTTCCCATTAATTAATAAGATTTTATCTCCAGTTTCAAATCCAGCTTCAATTCCCAATTCTAAAGCTAATACACCATTTTTGTTTATTTCTTCCTTTGATAAAAATGTTTCGCCATTATTATATGTAGTTATTGTGAAGATTATCAATCCGGTTATCACATTAAAAATTATTCCACCTAGCATAACAATTAATCTTTGCCAGGCTGGTTTTGATCTAAATTCCCATGGTTCAGGATCTTTATTAATATGAGAAGTATCCATAGATTCATCAATGATTCCAGATATTTTTACAAATCCTCCTAAAGGGATTGACCCAAATCCATATTCAGTTCCTTTATAAATAAAACTCCAAATTTTAGGTGGAAATCCAATGAAATATTGTTCTACTCTCATTCCAAACATCTTTGCTGTTAGAAGGTGACCAAATTCATGAATTCCAACAATTATAGAAAGAGCTAGAATCATTTGAGCTGCCATTATTATCGCATCCATTATATTTTCTTTACTTTATTTATTGAATACTCTCTAGTTTTTAAATCAGTTTCTATCAACTGATCTAGATTTGGATTTGCAATATATGATATTTTATTTAAAGATTCTTCAATAATTTTTGTCATGTCTAAGTATGCTATTTTTTCTTTTAAAAATGCATCTACTACTATTTCATTTGCAGCGTTCAAAACACAAGGCATATTACCTCCACTTTTACCTGCTTCAAATGCTAATTTGAGATTATTAAAAGTTTTCATACATGGTTCATCAAATGTTAGTTCATTATTTTTTGAAAAATCAAATCTCTTATAATTATTTTTAATTCTTTGAGAAAATCCAAGTGCATATTGGATAGGTAACTTCATGTCTGGTTCTCCTAATTGTGCTTTAATTGAACCATCATTAAATTCTACCATAGAATGAATTATGGATTGAGGATGGATAACAACATCAATCATATCAATATTAAAATTAAATAGAAATTTAGCTTCTATTACTTCTAAACCTTTATTCATTAAGGTAGAAGAATCAATGGTTATCTTATCACCCATATTCCAATTAGGATGATTCAATGCTTCTTTTTTTGTAATTCTTTTTAATTCATTTAATTTTTTATTTCTAAAGGGACCTCCAGATGCTGTTAAAATTATTTTTTCAATTGATTCATATTTTTCTCCAATTAGACATTGATATATAGCAGAATGCTCAGAATCAACAGGATATATATTTACATTATATTTTTTGCAGAGTTTCATAATAATTTCACCAGCTACTACAAGAGTTTCTTTATTTGCTAATGCTATATCTATATTATTTTTTATTGCATTAATAGTAGGAATTAATCCTGATTTTCCAACTAAAGCTGTCAAAACTTGATCAGGATTACAAAATTGCATAAAATTATGAAGAGCCATTTCTCCATAATGAATTTCAATTTTTTCATCTTTCAATTCATTTTCTATAATTTTTTTTTCTTTTATATCTCCAAAAATGATAGCTCTTGGTTTATATTTTTTTGCTTGTTCAATTAATAATTTATAATTTTTATTTGCTGTAAGTAATTCAACTTTGAACTTATCTTGATTTTCGGAAATTACTTCAAGGGATTGAGTTCCTATTGAACCTGTAGATCCTAAAATTGCAATATTTTTCAATTTTAATTTAGTTTTAGTATTTGATTAATTAATTTATCATCATTAGATAATCTTGGAACTTTATTTTGACCTCCTAATTTACCTATTGATTTCATAAAATTAATGAATGATTTTCTTTTTACTTCTTTTATTTTTAAAGTGCTCAATACCTTATCTTCAATCAAATCTTTATAATACGTATTGCGTTTTTGAAGATTTATATCAATCTCTTTTTCAAACAATGCTAAATTTTTTGGTTTAGTTTTAAATTCAATTAACCATTGATGGTGTGACCTTCCTTTTTTATTTATAATTTTTGGTCCTACTGTATATTCTACAATTTGAACTTCTTTAAATTTTTCACAAGCTTTTTTTAATGATAAATCAACCTCTTCAACAATTACATGTTCTCCAAATGCAGAAATAAATTGTTTAGTTCTCCCAGTAACTCTAATTTTTAAAGGATTTAAAGATGTAAACTTTATAGTATCTCCTATCATATATGACCACAAACCAGCATTTGAAGTAATTATTAAAGCATAATTTACATTTAACTTTACCTCTCCAACAGTTATTCTTTTAGGATTTTTTTTATTTAAATTTTTGATTTCAATAAATTCATAGAATATCCCTGAATTAATTTGAAGTAAAAGATCAGCATCTTTTATTAAATTTTGATATGCGAAAAACCCCTCTGATGCTGGAAAAGTTTCTAATGTATCTATTTTTTTCCCAATACTATCAAATAAGTTTTCTTTATAAGGTTCAAAATTTACACCTCCATGACATATTAATGAGAGATTTGGAAAAATATCTTTAATTTTTTTTCCAGTTCTTTTTATTATAACATCAAAATACATTTGAATCCAAGGTGGGATCCCTCCTAAAATTCTTAAATCTTTTCCTATTGTATAGTCAACAATATTTTCAATCTTTTTTTCCCAATCCTCTATTTTATTAATTTGTTTAGAAGGTAGTATCATATGTTTCAAATATTGTGGCGTATGATAATTTACTATTCCTGAGAGCCTTCCAACTTTAATTCCATTTTCCTCAATTAGATTAGGTGATCCTGAAATAAACATAACTTTTCCATTGACTGATTGCAATGAATTTTTATTTACTAGGTAGCTTAATAGAAGATAAGTAGCTGAATTAATTTGATTTTTTAATGATTCATTTGTTATTGGTATAAATTTTGAACCAGAAGTTGTTCCAGATGTTTTTGCAAAATATTTAGGTATTCCAGGCCATAGAATGTTTTTTTCTCCTTTTCTTATTTTATCAATATATTTTTTAATCGTTTCATAATCCCTAACTGATACATTTTTAATGTAATCTTCATAATTTTTTATTTTTTCAAAATTATGTTTAATTCCAAATAGGGTTTTATCTGATATTTTGATAAATTTTTTTAATAATTTTTTTTGAATAATATCAGCTTCATATTGGGTTTTATTTTGAATTGAATATGAAGTATCTAAGAGTTTATATACTTTATTTAAATAGAATAACAATTTAGAAACCATTTTTTAAATGCAAAATTCAAATATGCATAATAATATTAATATCTATAAATTATAATATTATCCTATTAATATTCTTCTATTGATTTCTTCAATATTTTTTTTAAAAAAATTATCAGTATCAATCATATCATTCACAGATTGTACGGCATGAATTACAGTGCTATGATCTCTTCCCCCAAAATGGTATCCAATCGATTTTAAAGAATTATTAGTAAAGTCTTTAGAAAAATACATAGCAACTTGTCTTGCAATAACTATTTCTTTTCTTCTGGCTTTATCTTTCATATCTTCAATGCTAATTTGAAAATACTTTGATACTATTTCTTGAATGTATTTAATATCAATTTCTCTATTTGTGTCCTTAACAATCTTTGAGATTATGGACTTAGTTAATTCAATTGATATATCTTCTTTTGTAATCGTAGAATGAGCAAGTAAAGAAACAAGTACCCCTTCAAGTTCTCTAACATTAGTATCAACTTGGAAAGCAATGTATTCAATTATTTCTGAATCAATCTTTATATTTTCCATCTTAATTTTATATTCAAGAATATCTAATCTTGTTTTATAATCTGGTTTTTCAAGTTCTACAGTTAATCCTGATTTGAATCTACTAACTAATCTCTTTTCAAGGCCTTCTAATTCTACAGGAGATTTATCTGCAGCAAGTATAATTTGCTTATTATTTAAATTTAATTGATTAAAAATATGGAAAAATACTTCTTGAGTTTTTTCTTTTCCTTTAAAAAACTGAACATCATCAATAATTAGACAGTCAATATTTATATAGAAGTTTATTAAATCTTTTAATTTATTTTCTTTTAGTGAATCAATAAATTGATTTGCAAATTTTTCAGAAGTTACATAGTAAACAGATGAGTTTATTTTTTTTGAAATTTTATTTCCTATTGATTGAATCAAATGAGTTTTTCCAAGTCCAACACCTCCATAAACCATTAATGGGTTAAAAGGATTTCTACCAGGATTTTCAGAAATTCTTTTTCCTGCTGCTTTTGCAACACTATTACACTTTCCTGGTATAAAACTTTTAAATCTATAATTTTTATTTAGGTTATTAAAAAACACTTTTGATTTTGTCTCACTTATTTCCTGTGACTTATTATTTCTATTTTTAGAATTATTTTTTTTATCAGATATTAGGTATTCTATCTTTCCATCTTTTCCTAGGACTTTTATAATAATTTTATTTAATAATTCTAAGTAGTGGTTTTCAATCCATTCATAAAAGAACTTATTAGGAACAATTAACGTCAAAGTTTTATCCTTATATGATTTTGGAATAATTGGTTTAAACCATGTTATAAAACTTTGTGAGGTTATATTATTCTTAATTATAGACAAACAGTTTTCCCAATGCTTTTCGTGCATTTAAAAATATTTAAGTGGTTTATAAAATTTGCTATTGTTTCAAATAGGGACTCAAATATTAATCATTTTATTTAATTAAAAAAATATTTTTTTTATTGACTTTTTGAAACCTTCTATTTTGTACAAATTATCAACATAAGATTTTAAAATTCTTTGAAAAGTACAATAAGTTTTTTTTCTAATATATAAGAGATTAAATTTGGCTTTTCAAATTTAGTATGTGGTCACAAGCAACTCTTATTTCAATAAAAAAAGAAACTGAATTGACATGGAGATTTTTTATTAAATCTGAAGAAAATTTTGATTTTATAGCTGGTCAATTTGTTCGGATAAAAATTAATGATATAGTTAGAAGTTACTCAATTGCATCTTTCAAATCATCTAATAAAACTTTTGAGCTATTAATTGTAAAATTAGATGGTGGAAAAATGACAAATATCCTATTTAATAATTTAAATATTGGAGATAAATTAGAAATTAAAGGTCCTTTAGGAAGATTTATTTTGCCTGAAAAAATTGATGGTGATTTATTATTTATATGTACAGGAACAGGTCTTGCTCCATTTAGAAGTATATTACAAAGTATTGCATTAAATAATATTGTTCACAATAAAATCTATTTGATATTTGGGACAAGAACCTCAAAGGATTTATTATGTTATGATGAAATGATAAAATATCAAGATAATATTGTTGGATTTAAATATATTCCTGTTTTGTCTAGAGAAAAATGGAATGGCAAAATTGGATATGTTCACAATCAATATCTTGAAATAATTAAATCTAATAATCTTGTTAATCCAACTTTTTATTTATGTGGTTGGAGAGATATGATTAAAGAGGCAAGAATTAATTTTAAAGAGTTAGGATTTGATTCAAAAAAGATTAAACTCGAAATTTACGGATGAAAAATAAAATAAAGCACGAGTGTGGTATTGCTTTTTTGAGATTAAGAAAACCTTTGCAATATTTTTTAGACAAATATAATACTCCATCATACTCTGTTAATAAGATGTTTTTAATGATGCATAAACAAAGAAACAGAGGTCAGGATGGATCCGGAATAGCTTCATTGAAATTAAATAGTTCCCCAGGTAAAAAATATATCAGCAGGTATAGATCTGTAAAAAAAGATTCTATTCAAGATATTTTTAATAAGATTAATAAAAAGATTGCTTCTGCAAAAGAAAATTCTGACTATAAACTTGATGAGAAATGGCTCAAAGATAATATAGCTTTTACTGGAGAATCATGGTTAGGTCATTTAAGATATGGTACTTTTGGCGGGAATTCTATTGAAAACTGTGCGCCTACATTGAGGCAAAATAATTGGAGATCTAAAAATCTAATTTTTGCTGGTAATTTTAATATGACTAATTTGGATGAATTATTTAATGTTCTTGTTGATTTAGGTCAAAGTCCTAAAGAAAAATCAGATACTGTTACTATTCTAGAGAAGGTAGGTCATTTTTTAGATGAAGAAAATAATAGAATTTATGGTAAGTATTCTTCTAAATATGATAAAAAACATATTTCATTAAAAATAGAAGAGGAACTTAACGTGATTAATATTCTAAAAAATTCATTTAAAGATTTTGATGGCGGATATGCTTTAGCAGGAATGATTGGTAATGGTTCATCTTTTGTTGCCAGAGACCCTAATGGAATACGTCCATTATATTATTATATAAATGATGAAGTTATAGTAGCAACAAGTGAAAGACCTCCAATTAAAACTGCTTTTGGTTGTGATTTTAATGAAATAATAGAATTACATCGGGGGAATGCGCTAATTGTTAATAAAGATGGAAGCTATTCTATTGAAAAGTTTATAGAACCTAAAGAAAATAAAGCCTGTTCTTTTGAAAGGATTTATTTTTCTAGAGGAAATGACCCGGAAATTTATAAAGAAAGAAAAAAACTTGGCGAACTTCTTATACCTCAAGTTTTTGATGCTATAGATAATGATTTAAAAAATACAATTTTTTCTTACATACCAAACACTTCAGAAACTTGTTTTTATGGAATGATAGATGGTATCAAAAATCATCTAACTTTAAAAAAGAAAGAAATTTTTATTGATAAGAAGTCTTATGATGATTCACCAGAAGATTTAATTTTTTTAAAAACAAGAATTGAAAAATTGGTTAGTAAAGATGTAAAGATGAGAACTTTCATAACTGATGATAACAAGAGAAATGAATTAGTTTCAAATGTTTATGATACAACTTATGATATTGTTGAAAAAAATAAAGATTCAATTGTTATTATTGATGATTCAATAGTAAGAGGGACAACTCTTGAAAAGAGTATTTTAACTTTATTATCATCCCTTGAGGCAAAGAAAGTAATTTTTGTTTCATCCTCACCGCAGATTAGATATCCTGACTGTTATGGAATAGACATGAGTAAAATGAATCAGTTTGTTGCATTTAGAGGTTTAATAAGATTAATTAAGCTTAACAATAAAGATCATTTGATTCAAGATATTTATAATAAGTGTAAAAAATCCTTATATGACACTAATCCAAAAAATCATGTAAAAGAGTTATACGATTTATTTACATATGAAGAGGTATCAGACTCAATATCGGATATTGTAAAACCTAAGGGATTTAAATCTGAACTTAAAATTATATATCAGAAAATTGAAAATTTAAATAAAGCTTGTCCAAATAATTTAGGAGATTGGTATTTTACAGGTAATTATCCTACTCCTGGAGGAAATAAAGTTGCAAATCAGTCATTTATTAATTATTGTGATGGAAATAGTGGGAGAGCATACTAAACAGAAAAACTTTCTCCACAGCCACAGGTCCTAGATGCATTAGGGTTTTTAAACTGAAATCCTTTACCATTTAATCCATCACTAAAGTCAAGTTCGGTTCCTAAAACATAAAAAAGGCTTTTTTTATCAACTATAATTTTTACACCTCTATCTTCAAAAAATTCATCTGAATCTGAAATAATATTATCAAAGTTTAAATCATATAGTAACCCTGAACATCCACCTCCTTTGACTTTTACTCTTACATTATGATCATTAGAGAAATTTTCTGAATTTCTTAATTCCTTTAGTTTTTTTGCTGCCTTATCAGTAATTTTTATCATCTTACTTTATTGATTACAAAAGTATATATTAATACCTATTTTTTAAAATAATTTTTTAGTGAAAAGAACTGAAATTAATGAATTAGGAGAATTTGGAATTATTAAAAGAATAAATTCAAAATTTGAAAATGTGCATAAAAGTACTGTATTGGGAATTGGAGATGATGCTGCGATAACATCTTCAGATAAAGAATTAATACTAATATCATCAGATATGTTAATTGAAGGTGTCCATTTTGATTTATCATATACACCATTAATACACTTAGGTTATAAATTAGTTGTAATTAACCTTTCGGATATTTTTTCTATGAATTGTTATCCGAATCAGATATTAATTAATTTAGCAATCAGTAATAAATTTTCAATTGAAGCAATTGATGAGATTTATAAAGGGATAAAATATGCATGTGATGATTATAATATAGATTTAATTGGTGGAGATACAACTTCTTCAATGTCTGGTTTAGTGATGTCATGCACAGTTATTGGTTATGGACATAAAAAACAGATCTCATATAGAGATAAAGCTAAAGTTGATGATATTATTTGTGTGTCTGGGGATTTGGGTAGAGCTTTTTTAGGTTTATTAATTTTACAAAGAGAAAAAAGCAAATATTTAGATGAGCCAAAAAATCAGCCTGATCTTTCTAAATATAAAAAATTAGTTGAAAAACAATTAAGGCCTGAAGCAAGAAAAGATATAATTGACTATTTTAAATCTTATAAAATTGTTCCAAATAGTATGATAGACATTTCAGATGGGCTTTCTTCTGATTTATTACATATCTCAAATTCATCAGATTTAGGTTTTAAAATTTTTGAAGAAAAATTGCCAATAGAATTAGATACTTATTCAGTTTCTAGGGAATTAAATATAGATTATTTGGAAGCAGTTTTAAATGGTGGAGAAGAATATGAGCTTTTATTTTCAATTCCAGTAGATAAATTCGATAGTTTAAACCTTGATAATATAGATATTACTCCTATAGGACATTTTACAAAAAATAAAAAAAGGAGTATAGTTCAAAAAAATGGGAAGGAAATAGAATTAAATTCAAAAGGTTGGAAGCATTTTTAATTTATAATATCTACAGAGTAAGAATCAAATTGTAATTTTTCATTAGGTAAATTATTATTATCAAATATTCCATAGATGCAAGAACCACTTCCTGAAAGACTTACAAATTTTGCGCCTAAATCTATTAGATATTGTTTAATATTCTTTGAAATTTTAATTTTTGAAAAAACATAATTTTCAAAATCATTTTTAACATATTTTTTCCAATTTTCAATATTTTCATTTTCTAAAACTTCTTTCAAATCATATTTTGATTTTGATGATGAAATGTTTTTAAATGCTTCACCGGTATTTATTGGTTTTTTAGGATTAATGATAATTATGCTTTTTTTTGATAAATCAAGATTTATATTTTCAAATATATTACCAGTGTTAGTAACATATTTTGATTTATTTGTAATAAAAAAAGGACAGTCACTACCAATTTTATTTGCTATAAATAATAATTTATCATTATTAAATTGATTTAATTTTTTATTTAAATATTTTAGAGTAAATGCTGCATCAGAGGATCCACCTCCTAAACCTGCTCCAACAGGAATGTTCTTATGTAGGTGAATTTTAAATTTTTTATTTGAACTAAATAAATCTAATGTTTTGAAAATAACATTTTCAGATATATCACATTCTATATTTATTCCTGATATGTTTAATCTATTTTCTTCATTTTCATGAATTTCAATAATATCATATAATGATACAGGAACAAAGCACGATTCTATTTTATGGTATCCGTTATCTAATTTTTCAACAATATTAAGACCAATATTAATTTTAGCATTTGGATATATAATCATTCTTAACTGAATTGATCAATTATATCTTCAGAAATTCCTGTATTAGAAAACCCTCCATCATGAAATAAATTTTGCATAGTAATTTTTCTACTTAAATCTGAGAATAGAAAAATACAATAATTAGCACATTCAGATGCATCTGCATTACCAAGTGGAGACATTTTTTGAGCATAATTATAAAAAGCTTTAAATCCTTCTATGCCGGATCCTGCAGTTGTAATTGTTGGTGATTGTGAAATTGTATTTACACGAGTTTTACAGGTTTTTCCTAATCTATAACCATAACTTCTAGTTATTGATTCAAGCAAAGATTTTGCTTCAGCCATATCGGAGTAAAAAGGAAAAGTTCTTTGTGCTGCAATATAGGATAATCCAACAATTGATGACCATTTGTTTAATATTTGATTTTTTTCTGCAATTTGCATCATCTTATGAAATGATATTGCAGAAACATCTAGAGTTTTCATTAGCCAGTCATAATTTAAGTTCCCATACTCTTTACTTTTACGTACATTAGGAGACATACCAACAGAATGAAGAATAAAATCAACTTTTCCATTGAGAAAATCATTAGATTCATTATATAAGTTTTGAATATCTTCTATTGATGTTAAGTCTGCAGCTACAACTCTTGATGAACATTTTTCAGATAACTCATTAATTTTACCCATTCGTAAAGCAATTGGTGCATTTGTTAAAGTAAATTTTGCACCTTCTTCAAAACATCTTTCAGCGACCTTCCAAGCAATTGAATTTTCATCTAATGCACCAGATATAATTCCTTTTTTCCCTTTTAATAACATATCTAAAAACTAAAGATTCCTTTCATAGCAAAGTAAGGAATAATAATATAAAGAATAGAGTCTCTAATCAAATAAAAAATAAAAATTGTAATGACTAATTTCCAACCAAATTTTTTAATTGTCTTCTTAAATCCATGATTTCGATAATAAATTACATATTTATAAAGAAAATTTGGAATAAGTTTTTCTTTAATTTTCATTTTATTCTAAAATTTTATTGAATAAATCTCTATTAGATGGTGATAATTCATTCATGATATTAAATGCATCTCTTTTAACATTTAATGATGCATTTTTAAATATACTAGTAATCTCATTTGCTTTTGCATTAATAAAGAGATTAATTATAGAAGAATTAAAATTTTTAGAATTTACATCATTGATCTTAGATAGGTTATTCAAGATAATGTTTTGAGATTCAACAGGTTCTGAATGAAATATATCCATTCCTAACAAATGATAATTGTAATAAGCTTCTCTAATTGCACGAAACTCAGGGTTCAAAAAATTTTCACATATCCAATATCTATTATTTTTAGATCCAAACTGATCCCATCCTTTATATCCAGAGTTTTGAGAATCATTCAGTATTTTCCATGCTTTCTGAAAATTTTCTTCACCACCTAATTTTTCAAAAGTATCATAATCTATTCCTAAAATTATATATGAATAAAAAGCTAAAAGAGATGTTAAATTATCATTAAACCCATTTTCTGTGTATTCTAAATTTTGAGATGGGAAAAACTCATAGGTCCACTCTCTATCACCATGATTAAATAATACTGTTTCATATGAAGAGTTGTATATAGGCCTAGAAGAAACTATTTGAACAGTTGCTTCATATACATTTGGAGAGGGTTCGTTTAAAATATTGATAATAAAATTACAATTTATTCTTTCTTCAGAATTGTATTTGTCTTCGGTCCAGATATTATTATTTAAAAACTGCTCAATTGAAGTTTGCATTTCATTAAAAATCAGTACTTCGGAGGATTGAAGTTTTTCTGTATTTATTACAACTTTAGAATTCAGCTCTTGAGAATATAAAGAACTTGAAAATATAAAATAAAAAAGAACGATTCTTATCATTGAAAAAAGATAACTTAATCTAAGTTAAGATCTTCTTCTTCTTCTTCTTCTGGATCTCTGAAAAACAATTCATCGTTTACCAATTCTTCTGAAGCTACAGTTGTTGATTTAGGAAGTCGCTCAAAATATCTGGATATTTCAATTTGTTCTCTATTTTCAAAAACTTCCTCGAGATTATCAACATCTGAAGCAAATTCAGCTAATTTTTCATTTAATTCCTCTTTTTGAGCAGCAGATAGTTGTCTAGCTCTCTTACCTATAACTCTAACAGACTTATAAATATTTCCTGTTTTTGAAGCTATTTCATCAACATTAAGATGAGTTATTTTAGATTTAATTTTCATATTTATTTTTTTACTCGGCAAATTTAGTTAATAAATTTAAACTTTCAACATACATTTTTTCAGCTTCTGCAAGAAAAGAACTTTTTGGATATTTATCAACAAAATTAAGGTACAAATTAATAGTTTCCTTATGTCTTTCTTCTTGTAAATCTTCGAAGCTATTAATCGATATTAAGTATTGTGATAATATTTTTAGATATGAACCTTCTTCATTAAATGATGAATCTGGAAAATCACTTTCAAAATTGTCTAATGCAATTATTGCAGATTTATAATTTCTGGTTTTGTAGTACTGCTTTGCATTTTCAAAGTTTTTTGTTTCTAATTTAATTTGAAGTTCATCAATAATTGTATTTGCATCTTTTGAATAATCTGAATAAGGGTATTTATTTATAAAATTTTGCATAGCTGATATTGCTTCTAATGTACTTGATTGATCTAAATTAGAATTTGGAGACTCTTTATATAATGAAATAGAGTACAAATATTCAGCTTCGGTAACATTATCACTTCTTGAAAAAAGTTCTATGAATCCTTTGAAATATTTTGCACTTAAATCATATTGTTTTAGGTTATAAAGTGAGTAAGCAAAATAAAAATCAACAATTTCTGATTCTTCACTTCCTTTAACTAAAGGTTTAATATCCTTAAATAATGTGCTTGCTTTGAAATATTCTTCTTCTTTATAATACTTAATTGCAGCTTCTAATTTTTCTTCATACCCTTCTTTTTTTAAAATTTTTCTATATTCACTACAAGAGAATAATAGAAGTAATACTAAAGAAAGATTATATCTAAATAATTTAATCATTTCGCAAATATATCTTATTTCTAAAATAAAAAACTATATCATTTATACTAGGTTTTTCATCTTCTCTCCATTGAAAAGATTTAATATAAAGATCATTTTCTTCTATTTCATGAGGTGGTATCATCTTGGCAATAGGATTATTATAGAAAATGATATTATTAATTTCATTATTTTCAAAATTTAATTTTAAATCACTACATATAATATAATTTAACCCAATGATTGTCTTATAATCTTCATTTAACCCAAAATATATAGTTTCTCCATTACCTGATACTTCAATAGTTTCTAAATAATTATTTTCAGAAAAAGAAGCTTTCATATTTCTGCCTTTTATTTGATTGAAATTACCTAATGTATCCATTGAAATTATAAATGAATTTTTAATTAAATTCATTTCATCCACTTGATTATCATATAATTTAAAAATTATTGTATCAGATGTAATTTGATTTGAATAATTCCAAATGATGGGATTATTGTACATACTTATAATTGAATCTTCTATTAAAAAGATGAGTGAGTCAGATTTCCCAATAAAATCCTGCTTATAAAATTTTACATTATTATAGGCAAATAATTTATTTATATTTTCTTTATCATCAATTGCTAAAATTGTATCAGAAGAAAGGTAAAAAGTGTCATTTTCTATATTTTTTTTAAGTAATGAATTCCCGAAAATTTTAGTTGAATTATTTGATTTTTTATATATTCCTTCATCTCCATAAACAAAATAATCTGACTCTTTAATATTTAAAATAACATTATTTTTCGCATAATAAATGGAATTTTCTTCATCAAAGTTTATATAATCTGCTTCCAGAATATATTTTTTAGTTTCTATTTTACTGGACTTGAGTTTAGAGTTATTAGTTTCTTGTCTAAAAGTCCCTCCAAGGCTTTCAATGTATGTGCTGTCTTTTGATATGATTTTAGTATATCCATATGTTATTGCTTCTTTTAATAATGTATAATATGACATAGAATCAGATTTTAAAGTATAATTTTCACCAATTAAATTGACATCATCATAAAATATAGATAAATCACTATTTCCATAAAAAATCCCAAATTCACTTTTTAAAGTATTTACATTATCTTTAAGTTCTCCGCTATTAAAAAAAAATCCTTTTTTTTCATTAAAATCATAGTCTAAATTATTTGTTTTGATTTGTTCATCTCCTTTGATATAAACTACATTATCTCTGAGTTTTGCTATTTTGGTCTCGCCATTATATACAAGTTTTCTTGCTTTAATAACTGATGAGTCAGGGTTTGTTATAATTATATTACCAAAAGCTTCAAGTATACTTCTTCTGTTATAAAAGTTAGCAGAATCACATTTGATCTCTGTTTCGCCTTGATTGAATATGACATTATTAATTAATTTTCTTACAGGTTCCTTATTAATTCTTCTGAATTTTAATTCATCAGCTTTATAAGATATTTTATCCTTTTTTTGAGCTATTATTTCAAAGCTTGTTAAGCAAAATAAAACTATATTAAAATAGATAAATTTCATAATGTAAAAATAGATAGATAATTAATTTTATTTTGCAATTTTCAAATTCTTATTTTTGTATATATAAATGGAAAAAATAGAAAAAAAATTTATTTCGTATTTTAAAGAAAATAATTTAAGCTTAAATGATAAAAAATATCTTTTGGCTGTAAGTGGTGGTGTTGATTCAATGGTAATGCTTAATCTTTTTTTAAAATTTAAATTAAATTTTTCTGTATGTACTTGTAACTTCAATTTAAGAGGAATTGAATCCGAAAAAGATATTTTACATGTAGAAAAATTTTGTAAAAAAAGAAATATAAGTTTTTTTTCTAAAAAGTTTAATACATCAGAATATTCCAAAAAAAATAAAATTTCAATCCAGATGTCATGTAGAAATTTAAGATATAGTTGGTTTAGAAGTCTAATAGAAAAAAAAGACTATGATTATATTGTAACAGCTCATCATAATGATGACAATATTGAAACTATTTTATTTAATTTCATAAAAACTACAGGTTATAAAGGTATGGTAGGAATTCCTAAGTCTTCAAATAATATATTAAGGCCTTTACTTGATATTAGGAAGAAAGAAATTTTATTATATGCAAAAAATAATGAAATAGATTGGAGAGATGATATCTCAAATAATGATAATAAATATATTAGAAATAAAATAAGAAATAAATTAATACCAATTATTTCAGAAATAAATCCATCTTATGATAATTCAATCAATAAATCATTTAAAAGGTTAGAAAAATTAGAGAATTTCATTAATTATCATATAAAGAAATTTGTCTCTCAATTTGTGTATGAAAATAAGAAATATGTTGAAGTAAGTAAAAAGTTTTTAAACCAAAATTATGATCAATCTGTTATTATTTATGATTTTTTGGGAAGTTATGGATTTAACTATGATCAGGTATCACAAATTATTTTAGCTATTAATAAGAAAAATAACAAAAAGTTCTTTTCTGAAGAATATATGCTTATTAATGATAGGAAATCATTTTACATTTTTAAAAAAACATCTTTTCAAAAAGAGTCTAAAGAAATAAAGTCATTAGAGAAAGTTTTTATTGGATCAAAAAGAATTTCATTGACTAAATATAATATTGAAAATTTTATACTTAATAAAAACAAAAATAATGCTCAGTTGGATTATGATAAAGTCAGTTTTCCTCTTGTTATAAGAAATTTTAAAAATGGAGAAAAATTTTCACCACTAGGAATGAGTAATAATAAAAAAATCTCAAGTTATTTATCAGATAATAAAATTTCAATTATAGATAAAATTAATCAATTCGTAGTTGAAGATTCTTCTAAAAGTATCATATGGTTAGTTGGCCAGCAAATTAATGATAAATTTAAGGTAGATTCAAAAACAAAAAATGTATTGGAATTTGAAATAATTTAATTTAAAATTTAAACTTTATTTCTCATTATCTAATTTTGTAGAAAATATAAATATGAAAGTAACAGTAGTAGGAGCAGGAAATGTAGGTGCAACATGTGCTGATGTCTTAGCTCAAAAAGAAGTTTGTAATGAAGTTATTTTAGTTGATATTAAAGAAGGACTATCTGAGGGAAAAGCTTTAGATATTTTTCAAAAATCACCTATAAACTTATATGATACTAGAACAATTGGTTCTACGAATGATTATACTCTTACTAAGGACTCAGATGTAGTTGTTATAACGTCGGGATTACCAAGAAAGCCTGGTATGTCTAGAGATGACCTAATTGGAACAAATGCTAGGATAGTTGAGTCTGTAACTCAGAATATTGTTAAATATTCACCGGATTCAATTATAATTATTGTTTCTAATCCATTAGATGTTATGACATATCAAGCTCACTTAACCTCAAATTTTGATAGAAATAGAGTAATGGGTATGGCAGGAATTTTGGATACAGCTAGGTATAGAGCTTTTATTGCTGATGAATTAAATATTTCTACTAAAGATATTCAAGCTGTTTTGCTTGGTGGCCATGGAGATACAATGGTGCCATTACCAAGATATACTACTGTAGCTGGGATACCTGTAACGGAGTTAATAAATAAAAACAAGCTTAATGAAATAATCGAAAGAACAAAGTTTGGTGGTGGAGAACTAGTTAAATTAATGGGGACATCTGCTTGGTATGCTCCTGGTGCCGCCGCAGCTCAAATGGTTGAATCAATAATAAAAAATCAAAAAAGAATTTTTCCAGTTTGTGTTAAACTTGAGGGTGAATATAATATTGATGATTGTTACCTTGGTGTTCCTGTTATACTAGGTTCAAATGGTATAGATAAAGTTATAGAACTTGATTTAAATTCTGAAGAAACAACTTTGCTTCAACAATCAAGAGAACATGTTAAAGAAGTAATGTCTGTTCTTGAAAATCTTTAATGAATTCTATTTCAATCAATCAAAGTAATTTAATTAGTAGAGACTTAAGTTGGCTTAACTTTAATTATAGGGTATTAGATCAGGCTAAAAATAATTCTCGAAAAGTTCTTGATAAGTTAAAATTTCTTTCAATAGTTGCTTCAAACTTTGATGAATTCTTTGAAATTCGAGTAGGCAGTTTATATAATTACATTGATAATGATAAAACTAGGGTGGATTACTCTGGTATGAGAGAAAAACCTTTTAGAGAGTATCTACTAAATAAAACAAAAATTTTTTTTGATGATTATAATAAATGTTTTTCAGGTGAAATTTTGAAATCTTTAAAAAATGATAAAATAATAATAGGTGATATTGAGGATTTAGATGATGAAGGTAGAAAGAGAGTAAAAAAATATTTTAAGAAAACAATATTTCCAATGATTACTCCAATGGTTTTTGATAATCTTCATTCATTTCCAATTTTGATGAATAAGGTTTTAATTTTTGGTGTTGTTACTAAAACTAAAACTGATTCAAATAAAAAAAAGATTTCATTTATTCAAGTCCCTATCAATCTTCCAAGATTTTTTGAATATAAAATAGATGATAGGTTATTTTTCATCCCTATTGAAAAAATTATTTCTAAGTATATAACCAAATTTTTTAGAAGTGTTTTTATTGAAAGTGTTAGTTTATTTAGAATAATTAGAAATGGTGATTTTACATTAGAGGAATCTGAGGATATTGATACAAATTTTCTTGAAGAATTAAAACAAAAACTGAAAGATAGAAAATTTAGTAGAGTAGTTAGAATTGAAATAAGTAGTTTATTTGATGATTTCCTATTAGATTCTCTTAAATCAAGATTTAAATTAGATGATTTTAATATCATGAAATTACCATCTAATTCAATAATGGACCTTACATCTTTAAATCAAATTTATGAGTATGAGGAGTTTTCTGAATTTTTTAATGAATATCCATCACCTATTGAGCCATTTGATATGGAAGGAGATTATGATAAAAGTATTTTTGAGATCTTATCCGAAAAGGATATTTTTCTTCATCATCCATATAATTCTTTTGATCCTGTTATTAGATTCTTAAATGAAGCAGCAGAAGATCCTAATGTTCTATCAATAAAAATTACGCTATATAGAACAGCAAAAAATTCAAGAGTCATTGATGCGCTTTTGAAAGCTGCTGAAAATGGTAAGCATGTATCTGTTCTTTTTGAGGTTAAAGCGAGATTTGATGAAGAAAATAATTTAAATAATGGATATAAACTTGAGAAGGCAGGATGTTATGTGATTTATGGAATTGGTTCATTAAAAACTCATACAAAGCTGTTATTAATTGTCAGAAGGGAAGGGAAGAAAGTCAAAAATTATGCTCATATGGGTACTGGAAATTATAATGAGACAACTTCTAAATTATATACTGACTTAAGCCTTATGACATCTAATCAAAAATATACAAAAGATGCTCTTGAATTTTTTAATGTAATTACAGGTCATTCAGTTCCAGATGACTATGAGAACTTAATTACTGCTCCTATATATATGAGAGATAAAATTTTGAATTTAATAGAAAATGAAATTGATAATTCTAAATCAGGGTTAGATGCAAAAATTTGTATAAAAATTAATTCACTTCAAGATAAAAATGTAATTAATAAATTATATGAAGCAAGTAATAATGGAGTCAAAATTTCTTTGATTGTAAGAGGAATTTGTTGCTTACGTCCAGAGAGAAAAAATCTCAGTCAAAATATTCAAGTTATATCAATTGTAGGTGATTATTTAGAACATAGTAGAATTTACTATTTTCATAATGCTGGTAATCCAATTATATATTCAGGGAGTGCTGATGTTATGATTAGAAGTTTTAAAAGAAGAATTGAGTCATTATTTAAAATAAATGAAGATTTTATTAAAAAACAGGCAATTACTATTTTAAATTTTAATTTAAAAGATAATTGTAATTCATATATTTTGAAAGAAGATGGAAATTATATTAAAAGAGAAATTGGATCTAATAAAAAATTTGATTTATTTAAAAAATTTTATTCTCTGAAAAGAAAAAATTTAGAAGATTCAATTATTCTATAATTAGATTCTATCATTTAAAATAATATTATATATTTCAAATATGAAAAAATTAAAAATGGGAATGATTGGAGGAGGAGGAGGATCATTTATTGGAGCTATCCATAGAAACGCTGCTCTATTAGATAATTGCATCGAATTAGTTTGTGGTTCATTTAGTTCAGATTACCAAAACTCTTTAGATACTGGAAAGAAATTATTTTTGGATGAAAATCGAATTTATGAAACATATGATGAAATGATATCAATTGAATCTCAAAAAAAAGAAAATGAGAAAATGGATATCGTTTCAATTGTTACTCCTAATCATCTTCATTTTGATCCAGCAATGAAAGCGTTAGATAATGGTTTCCCAGTTATCATAGATAAACCCTTAACTTTTAATTCAGACCAGGCAAAAAAATTAGTTGAAAAAGTAAATGAAACAAATTTACCATTTGCAGTGACGCATACTTATACTGGATACCCTATGGTAAAGGAAGCCAAATATTTAATTAAATCTGGTAAAATTGGTAATATTAGAAAGGTTGCTGTAGAATATCCTCAAGGATGGCTTACATCTAATCTTGAAAATACTGATAATAAACAAGCTTCATGGAGAACAGATCCTAAAAAGTCTGGTAAGGCGGGAAGTATGGGAGATATTGGAACCCATGCTGCTAATATGGTTGAATATTTAACTGGAAAAAAAATATTGAAGTTATTTTCAAAGGTAAATACATTTGTAAAAGGTAGATTATTAGAGGATGATGGAAATGTTTTAATTTCTTTAGAAGATGGTATAGAGGGTAATTTAATGACTAGCCAAATAGCAACTGGAGAAGAAAATGATTTAAAAATAAGAGTTTGGGGTGAATTAGGAGGTATTGAGTGGAAACACTCAATGCCAAATACTTTATTGTTAAAATTAAACGGTAATCCTAATCAGATTTTACGTGCAGGTGTTGATAATTCATATTTATCAGATTTTGCTTTATTACATTGCAGAACTCCATCTGGACATCCTGAAGGTTTCATTGAGGCTTTTGCAAATATTTATAGAAATTTTTCTTATGCCGTAAATAATCATATTAATTCTATTAATATAGACCCAATGTATGACTTTCCTACAGTAGATGAAGGGTATAGGGGAATGAAATTCATAGATGCTGTTATTGAGTCATCTAAATATTCAAAATGGATAAATATTTAAAATGAGAACAATTAAAGGACCAGCTATTTTTCTTGCACAGTTTATGGATGATAAACCCCCATTTAATGATATTAAATCAATTTGTAAGTGGGTATCTAATCTAGGTTATAAAGGAGTCCAGATACCTACATGGGATTCTAGATGTATTAACCTTAAGAAAGTTGCTGAAGATAAGGTTTATGCACAAGAATATAAGTCAATGATAGAATCATGTGGTGTGGAAATCACTGAATTAAGTACGCATCTTCAAGGTCAACTAGTTGCTGTTAACCCTGCTTATAATACTATGTTTGATGGTTTTGCACCTGTTGAATTTAGAAATAACCCTAAAAAAAGAACTGATTGGGCTATCAATCAACTTTTATATGCTGCAAAAGCAAGTAAAAATTTAGGCTTATCTGCTCATGTGACATTTTCAGGAGCCTTAATCTGGCCTTATGTTTATCCATGGCCGCAAAGACCTAAAGGGTTAGTTTCAACAGGATTTAATGAGTTAGCAAAAAGATGGGGCCCAATTTTAGATGAATTTGATAATAATGGAGTCGATTTATGTTTTGAAATTCATCCAGGTGAAGATCTGCATGATGGACTTACTTTTGAAAGATTTTACTCTGCAACTAATAATCATTCAAGGGTTAAAATGCTATATGATCCAAGTCATTATATTTTACAACAAATGGACTATTTAAGTAACATAGATATTTATCATGATTTTATTAAGATGTTTCATGTTAAAGATGCAGAATTTAATCCTTCTGGAAAAGCTGGTGTTTATGGAGGCTATGCTGACTGGATTGAAAGACCAGGGAGATTTAGATCTCTTGGAGATGGTCAAATTGATTTTAAGTCAATTTTTTCAAAATTAACTCAATATGGATTTGATGGTTGGGCAGTTTTAGAATGGGAATGTTGTATAAAAAATAATAAACAAGGTGCCAAAGAGGGAGCAAAATTCATTAATGATCATATAATCCAAGTTACGGAGAAGACTTTCGATGATTTTGCAGATTCAGGTTCCGATCAAGAAGGTATCAATAAAATTTTAGGAATTTAATTTAAATTTTATTTTTAATCCCAATTAGCTTTTCTTTTACTTTTTCAAGCTGATTTATTATTTTCTTGTCAGAGGAAATATTTTTTCTTGTTAGCTCTTTTTTAGCTCCTTCAATTGTAAATCCATCTTTCTTTAATAAATCATGAATCTTTTTTATTATCTCAATATCATTTAATCTATACTTTCTTGATCCTTTTTTATTTTTTTTTGGATTTAATATTTCAAACTCAGATTCCCAGAATCTTAACTGAGAAGTATTTATTTCAAATTTTTGCGCTACTTCTCCAATAGTAAAATATTTTTTTGTTATTTCCTTTTCTTTGTAAGGCATAATTAAAATGTTGAACCAAGAGCTTGATTTTCAACAGAGGCTAATTTTATAACTTCTTCATATTCATTAGGTGTTAAATCGTTGAAGAAAAAGTTAATTGGATTAACTTTTTTGCCATTTTTATGTACTTCATAATGAAGGTGCGGTGCTGTTGATCTTCCAGAATTACCACTATAAGCAATTAATTCGCCTCTTTTAACCTTTTGACCTCTTCTTACATTAAACTTGTCCAAGTGTCCATAAACAGTCTTATAGCCATTACCGTGATCTATATAAATATATTTTCCTAAACCACCAAATGAAGATTTTAAAATACTAACCCTTCCATTAGCTGTAGCATAAACAGGAGTCCCTTTTGGTAGAGAAAAGTCTTGGCCATAATGCATCCTTTTAACTTTAAGAAAGGGATCTATTCTAGTTCCATATCCTGAAGATACTCTTTTCAGATCCTTATTAGAAACAGGCTGAATTGCTGGTATTGATGCAACTAATTCTTCTTTATTGTTTGCCATATCTAATAGTTCATCATATGACTTCGTTTGGATATATAATTTTCTCTTAAGTTCATCTATTTTTGCATAATTATCTATTATTATATCTTCTCTCTCTAAATTACCCTCAATCAATTCTTTATATCTATTAATACCACCTATACCAGCTTGTCTAATTGTATTTGGAATTGGTTCTGCCTCAAATATTATTCTGTATACATTATCATCTCTCTCCTCCAAATTATTAAGCATTTTGTAGGCAACATTTACTTCTTTATTTAATATTTCATAATGGGTTAGTAGTTCTTGATTTTCTTTTTTGAGTTGAATTATTTTGGGAGATTCAAAATATCTATCATAAATATTTAAAAAAATAAAACTTGATAACAAAACGATAGATAAAAATCCAATTATTTTAAGGAATATATCTTTATTTGTCTTCTTTATCTTTTCGAACCTACAAGTTTCTGGGTTATAATAATATTTATGTTTGCTCATAATTAGATTAAAATAGCCTAATTTAGTTTATTAGTTATGCAAAAATAAAAATATTCGTCAATTTTAGTTTAAATGAACTCTAAAAAAATAAGAAAAATATTTTTTGATTACTTTAAAAGTAAAAATCATAAGATAATTCAATCAGCACCGATTACTATAAAAGATGATCCAACACTTATGTTTACTAATGCTGGCATGAATCAATTCAAAAATATTTTTTTAGGAAATGAATTGCCTTCAAATAAAAGAATTGCAAATACACAAAAGTGTCTTAGAGTAAGTGGGAAACATAATGATCTAGAAGAAGTTGGAATTGATAAATACCATCATACTATGTTTGAAATGTTGGGGAATTGGTCTTTTGGAGATTATTTTAAAAAAGATGCAATTAACTGGGCATGGGATTTATTAGTAAACCATTATAATCTTGATAAAAATAGATTATTTGTCACTGTTTTTGGTGGTGATAAAAAAGATAATCTAAGTAGAGACCATGAAGCGGTAGAAATATGGAAGAATATTTTAGAAGAGTCAAAAATAGTTGATGGATCAAAAAAAGATAATTTTTGGGAAATGGGTGATTCGGGTCCTTGTGGTCCATGTTCCGAAATTCATATAGATTTAAGAAGTGAATCTGAAATAAATAAAAATCCCACAAAAAATTTAATCAATAAAGATCATCCAGAGGTTATTGAAATATGGAATTTAGTATTCATTGAGTTTAATAGGAAAAAGGATGGTTCTTTGGAGCCTCTTCCAAATAAACATGTAGATACAGGTATGGGGCTAGAAAGACTTTCTATGGCTATAGAGGGTTTACATTCAACCTATGATACAGATTTATTCACGAAAATTTTAGATGATATTTCAAATATATCAGATCTAAAATACGCAAAAAACGAAATGCATGATATAGCTTTTAGAGTGATTTCTGATCATGTTAGAGCTATTGTATTCACTATTTCTGATGGAGCAATACCCTCAAATAATAAGTCTGGATATGTAGTAAGAAGAATTTTGAGGAGAGCTGTTAGGTATGGATATTCCTCATTAAATCTTAAATCCCCTTTTTTAAATATTCTTGCTAAAACTGTTATCAATGAGTATAAGAGTGTTTTTTATAATCTTTCAGATCAAGAAGATTTTATTGTCAATGTTATTTTGGAAGAAGAAAAAACATTTTTAAAAACTCTTGCAAAAGGATTAAAAAAAATTAATACTATAAAAAAAGAGATCAAAAAAACTAATAAAGAGATACCAGGTGAGTTAGCATTTGAATTATATGATACATATGGTTTTCCATTTGATTTGACTGAATTAATTGCAAGAGAAAGTGATTTACTTGTAAATAAAGATGATTTTGATAAATACCTTAATAAACAAAGAAATAGGTCAAGAACTAATTCAATAAATAGTTCAGAAGATTGGATAAATATTAAAGATGATCAAGAAACAAATTTTGTAGGGTATAATAATTATGAGACAGAGTCTTCAATTATTAAATATAGAGAAGTTAAAGATAATGATAAATTAAATTTTCAACTTGTTCTTAATAAAACTCCTTTTTATCCTGAATCTGGAGGACAGGTTGGTGACACTGGGAAACTAAAAAATGATATTGAGGAAATTAATGTTTTAAATACCTTTAAGGAAAATGATTTAATAATACATTTAGTAGATAAACTTCCTAAAAATTTAAAGTCGAAATATTTTGCTGAAATAAATAGTTTTAGAAGAAATCTTATATCAAAAAATCATTCTGCTACTCACTTACTTCATTCTGCCTTAAGAGAAGTTTTAGGAGATCATGTAACTCAAAAGGGGTCATTAGTTAATGATAAGCTTTTAAGATTTGATTTTTCTCATTTTTCAAAGATATCTGAAGAAGAACTTACCAAAATTAATAGTATAGTAAACAACAAAATTTATGAAAATATTAATGTAGATATTTTAGAAAATATAACAATTGACAAAGCAAAAAAGATGGGAGCTATGGCTCTTTTTGGTGAAAAATATGGTGAAAAAGTTAGGATTGTTATTATTGATGATACTTTTTCTATTGAACTATGTGGAGGCACTCATGTATCTTCAACCTCAGAAATTGGATTATTTAAAATAATTTCTGAAAGTTCTATTTCTTCTGGTGTTAGAAGGTTAGAAGCACTTACTTCTTTAGAATTAAGTAATTTTTCTGATCACGAATTTAATAATATTAAAAAAATAAAAGACTTATTAAAATCAAATGATCCTTTAGAATCAATTAAAAATCTTTTAAAGAAAAATAAGTCTATAGAACAAAGAATTGATAAAATTAATTTAATTAGAAAAAAACAAATTAAAGATCAGTTAAAGAATAATATTGAAAACTTTGGTAGTTCTAAATTTATTTTCAAACACTTTAAGGACGAAGAAATGGATTTAGTTAAACAAATTGCTTTTGAATTAGATAAAGATTTAAAAAATCTTATTTTTTTAGCAACGATAGAAAACTCTTTTAAGCCTTTTATAATTATTCTTATTTCTAAAAATTTAGTTAATGATAATGAAATGGATGCTAGAAATATTATAAAAACATTATCAAAAAACATAGATGGTTCGGGGGGTGGTCAGAATTTCTTGTCTACTGCAGGAGGTAAGAAAGTTGAAGGATTAGAAATTGTAAAAAAAGAAGGCATAGCCTATTTTAAAAAGGTATTAAACAATTAATATTTTTTAACGTTTTACTATTTTGTAATAGATAATATAATATTTTATTTACAGGTGAAAGTTCTCAATATCATATATCCTTTATTATTATTTATATCATGCACGACCTCATATGATTCTTCAAATGAAATCTCAGTTGTTTTAGAAATATATGGTGAAGATAATAACGGTGAAGTTAGACTTCAAAAAGTAAATTCTGATTATTCAATAGAACTTATACAAACTTCAAATTTTGTTGATAATAAAATTGAATTTATAGTTTTTAATTCTGAAGTATCTTTATACAGAGTTGACATTTTGGGTAAAAGTAGTTTAGATCTAATATTAAATAAGAGTAATATTAATATTAAAATTAATGATATTAAGTCATCTACTACTTATACGATTGAAGGTTCAAATGACACCGATATCTTGAATCAAATAGGAAGTAAAATAACTTCCTATCGAAACGAAGTCAGAGAATTAAATAGAGCTTTTTTTGATGCTAATGAAGAAAAAGATATTTCTAAAATTAATAGTTTGAGAGAAGAAGCATCATTTAAAAAAAACCAATTTGAAATATCTTTAAAAGAATTTTTGAACAAATTAAATAATTCACTTGCAGTTATTTTATCAGCAAGTTATTTGCCGATTGGTGATAATATAAATTTTTGGGAAGGAATTTATAATAAGTATTATGATGAATTTAATTCAAATACATATTTTCAAAAATTTGAAGAAAATTTTCTTAAGTTAAAAGCTGTTTCAGTTGGTAGTATTGCACCTGAAATAATATTAAATGATACGATAGGAAACCCTATATCTTTATCTTCTCTCAGGGGAAAATTTGTTTTGCTTGATTTTTGGGCTGCTTGGTGCAGACCATGTCGTGAGGAAAACCCAAATATTGTAAAAAATTATAATTTATTTAAAGATAAGGGCTTAGAAATTTATCAGGTTTCTTTAGATAGAAAAAGAGAGGATTGGGTAAGAGGTATAAAACAAGATAAACTTCCTTGGATTAATGTTTCTGACTTAAAATATTATCAATCTGAAGCAGCTTTATTATATAATATAGATAGAATTCCTAGTGTTTTTTTATTGGATCCACAGGGTAAAATAATTGCAAAAGACATTGAATTAAGGGGCCCTAATTTATTAATTAAACTAAATGAAGTTCTTAATTAAAAATTGATTTTAGTTCATCGGCTTCTTCAGGCTTCATTTTACCTGCTAAAATTAATCTAAGCTGTCTCCTCCTTAAGGCTCCATCATAGAGTTTTCTTTCCTCTTCAGTTTTAGGTTGAACTTCAATAGATTTTACTGGTTTGCTATTTTTATCTAAAGTCACAAATGTGAAAAAAGCATTATTGCTTATAATAGATTTTCCTGTTTTTCTATTTTGTGTTGTTACTTCTAAATATATTTCCATAGATGAATTAAAAACTCTAGTTATAAAAGCATTAATTGTGACAATATCTCCCTTATAAACGGGAGATTTAAAAGATATATTATCAACTGATGCAGTAACTGCTATTTTTTTTGTGTTCTTATATGCACATATTCCTGCAGCCATATCCATCCAATACATTAACTTTCCTCCAAATAATGTGTTTAAGTTATTAGTATGATTTGGTAGAACCATTTCACTAATACTTACCTTTGTTTTACTACAATCAATTTTTTTATCTTTCATAAATTAATTTTTTGTCACAAATTTAACTTATACTTTTGCAATCTAATATTATTTAAAAAAATGTTTACAGGAATAATTGAGTCAACAGGTGTTGTAAAATCGATTAAACATAATAAAAAAAATCTTGATATTATTATATCTAGTTCTTTAAGCTCTAAACTTAAAATTGATGAAAGTTTGAGTCATAACGGAGTATGTTTAACAATAACTAATTCTAATAGTAAAAATCATTCTGTAACTGTTATAAATGAAAGCATCAAAAAATCAAATTTCTCTGAAATCAAAATTGGTTCTTTAATTAATTTAGAGAGAAGCATGAAAATTGGTGATAGACTAGATGGTCATATAGTACAAGGCCATGTAGATGAAACTGCCAAATGTGTTGAAAAAATAGATCAAGAAAATAGTTGGATTTATGTTTTTGAATATCCTAATAAGTTTAATGATTATATAATTGAGAAGGGTTCAATTTGTATTAATGGGGTTAGTCTAACCTGTTTTGATTTAAGAAATAATACTTTTTCTGTTGCAATAATTCCACATACTTATCATAAAACAAATTTTAACTTATTAGACGTAGGGGACATCGTAAATTTAGAATTTGATATGATAGGAAAATATATAAATAAAATATCTAGGAGATAGTTTCAAGTAATAAAGCAATATCCTTGATTAGTCTATTTATTTCTTCTTCAATTGTTCCATCATAAACACCTCTAATTTTCTTATTATTATCAACTAACAAAAATGCTCCGCTATGAAGGAACCCTCCTGGTTCGTTTTCATCTTCTATAGCTGTTACCATATAGCTATTCATAGCAATACTATATATCTCATCAATATCACCTGTTACAAAATGCCATTTATCAGATGTTACATTTAATCTATCAGAATATTCAGATAATACATTTACATTATCATATTGAGGATTAATAGTATGAGATAAGTATTTTACATTATTATTATCTATATACTTATTATAAACTTTAATTAAATTACTTTTCATCACCGGGCATATTGTAGGGCAAGTTGTAAAGAAAAAATCAGCAACGTAAATGGAGTTTTTAAAAGTCTCATTATTTACTTTAATACTATCTTGATTTAAAAATTCAAAATCTTTGACACTATGAGGTATTGTATCATATATATACCCATTATCAGTTTCTATTTTTATTATTTCTGATCTTCCATATACAGGTAACTCTTTATATTCATTAATACATGAAAAATTAAATATGAAAAAAGTTATAATTAAATATTTCAAACTATATATTTTTTTGATATACGATAAATTAAAAATGAAGTTAAGAATCCAACTAAAAATCCAAAAATCACATCTAAAAAGAAATGAACTCCTAAATAGATCCGACTATATCCTACAATAATACTCCAAAGGAAAAGTAATTTTAACTTTCTTTTAGAGATCATAAAAAAAATACTTGCTAGAGAAAAAGTAGTTGAGGCATGTGAGGATGCAAAACTAAACTTATTACCACAACCAGAGACTATATTAATTAATCCAATCATAGTATTATCTTGACATGGTCTCAGTCTTTCAAAATAAGGTTTCATAAAAGAACTAGTAATATGATCAGATATTATAACAGATGCTATACAAAGGATAATATTAAATTTAAAATTTTTTGGATCAAATTTCCATAGCCAGTAAATAAGAAATATATAAAGTGGAATCCAAACATATTTATTACTAATAACTATCATTAAATTATCTAAATAATTAATTGATAGATTATTAATAAATATTGTTATCTCTCTATCTATATTTTCAATATGTTTGAACAATATGACTAAATTTAATATATGATATCTAAAACTAAACTTAAATTAATTAAATCACTTAAATATAAGAAGACAAGAGACGATTTAAATCTTTTTTTAGTTGAGGGTTTAAAAGGTATTCTAGAAGTAAATAATTCTAAATATAAAATAATTTTTACTGTTGTCTCAAACGAAATTTTCAAAAAACATAAGAATGATCTACCAAAAAGTAATCTTTATGTAGTAGATGCTGAAGAAATAAATAAGTATAGTCTTTTAAAGAAAAATAATATAGGTTTTTGTGTGGTAGAGTTAATTCCTCATAAATTTTCTTTAGAAAAATTAGAGAATATTACTATAGCTCTAGACTCAATAAGTGATCCTGGTAATTTAGGAACTATAATAAGGAATGCAGATTGGTATGGTATTAAAAATATTATTTGTTCAAGAAATACTGTTGATTTTTATAATCCTAAAGTCATTCAATCAAGTATGGGGTCTTTTACAAGGGTTAATGTTTTTTATGAGGATTTGGATAAAGTTTTTAATAATAATATATATGTTATAGGAACTACATTGGATCAGAATAAGGTAAATAATTTTAAAGGAATTAAAACTGGAGTAATTTTATTTGGTAGTGAATCGAAAGGAATCAGTAAGAAATTAGAAAATTATATTAGTGATTGGATTTCAATAGAAAGGATAGGCAGTGCTGAGTCATTAAATGTTTCAGTATCTTCAGGTATAATATTGGAGAAGTTATTAAATAGCTAAGCTTCTTTATTTTTAAACCAAGGAATTTGAAATATTATCAAATAGGATAGTATTATTGAAGCTATTATAGGTATTAAACTTTTTTCATATTTATTTTGAAGAATTCCCGATTCATCAATAAAAGATTGAGTGTTATTTTCAATCATTATAGTTTCAATAAATACAAAAAGTGTACCTAATAAAAAAAATAGAATTATAAATCCAACTAGTTTATAGATCAGTCTAAAAGTACTTTTCATTTTGTAAATATAAAATTTTAATTTTTTAGAGCTACTTCCTTAGCTTTTTTTGAAAGTTTTTCACCAAGATAAGTATCAATAAGAAAATGAGAAAGGTATATTAATGGAGTTATTAAAATTGCAACAATAAATTTGAATGTATAGTTATCAAACCCAACATTTAAAACTTGATTTATAGACCAAGCTTTACCTTCAGGTGCCAAAAAATAAAAAGCAATAATAAGTACAATAAAACTATCTATAAACTGTGAGATTAGTGTTGAGCCAGTTGCTCTCAGCCAGATTAATTTTCCTTTTGTAATTTTCTTTATTTTTTGGAAAATAAATACATCAAGTAATTGAGCAATTAAAAAGGCAATTACTGATCCAATTATTATACCAGTACTTTGAAGAAAAATAATATTATATGCAAAGTTTATATTAAATGGATTCCCAGTGTTATCTATTTTATTAATGTCAATCCAATATGAATTAGGAGTTAGTTTAGTTGATAAATAAATAATAAGAAATACATATAATATCAATATAATGGTGAAATAACTTATCCTTTTTACTCCTTTTTTCCCAAAATATTCATTAATTATATCAGTAGTAATAAAAACAACGGGCCAAATTACAACTCCAACAGATAAACTAAATTCTTTAAAAAGCGAAATATCAAAAATTTTTGTACCTAGTATTTCCGCAATTATGGCATTAGTTATAAATACTCCAGATAGGACAACAAATATCTTATTTAATTTATTACTTTCGATTGAACTAAAGTTATTCATTATACAACTTAATTCATGCCTTTTTCTATTTCATCAAGCTGAATAGAGTCTATTGATTCTTGAAGACTTGGTAGTATATCCAAGACAGTATCTAGTTTTGAAATTTTTAATATTTTCTCAATATGATTACTAACATTACAGATAATAAAAGAAGAATTTTTCTCTCTAAATGTTCTATTCCCAACTAACATCGCACTTAAACCAGATGAATCCATAAATTTTACATTTTTAAGATCTAATATTATATTTTTTGCTCCCTCTACTTCATATGTAACAAGATCTGCTTTTAAAGATGGAGCAAGTACTGAATCTATTTTTTCTTCCTTTGGAGTTAAAATATAGTATAAGTCGTTTTTTTCTATTTCGTATTTCATAATGCAATTTTAATATTCGATTCTATATCATTCAACATATTTTCAGTATTTCTTTTATGAAATTTCTCTCCTATTATATTTTCATATAGTTCAATGTATCTATTTGATATAGAATTTATTTTTTCATCAGTAATATGAGGAATTTTTTGACCGTCTCTTCCTTGAAATCCTTTTTTGATTAGCCACTCTCTCACAAATTCTTTTGAAAGTTGTTTTTGCTTTTCTTTTTTTTCCTGAAGTTCTTTGTAAGTATCAGCATAGAAATATCTTGAAGAATCCGGTGTATGTATTTCATCTATTAATACAATTTTTTCATTCAATTTGCCAAATTCATATTTTGTATCAACTAATAATAAATTTTTTGAATTAGCATAGTTGCTTCCTCTTTCATAAAGCATTCTTGTATAATCTTCAAGTTTTTCATATTCTTCTTTAATAACTATTCTTGAAGAAATTATATCCTCTTTAGATATATCTTGATCATGGCCAATTTTTGCTTTAGTTGTTGGAGTAATAATTGGTTCTGGAAATTTATCATGTTCATTCATTCCTTCAGGTATCTTAACCCCACAAATTTCTCTTTTTCCTAACTTATATTCTCTCCACGCATGACCTGTAAGGTAACCTCTTATGACCATTTCAATAGGAAAAGTTTCACATTTTTTTCCAATTGTAACATTTGGATCTGGAATGGATTCTACCCAATTTGGCAATATATCTTCTGTCATTTTTAAAAATTTTTGAGCGATTTGATTCAATATTTGACCTTTAAATGGAATTGGTTTTGGAAGAACTACATCAAATGCACTTAGTCTATCAGTAACAACCATCACGAGTTTATTATCAAAATGATATACATCTCTAACCTTTCCCTTATATTTTTTAATTAGGTTATTAAATTTATAATCTGTATTAAATATGGCCTTCTCCATTACCAGTCTGGTTTATTCTTATTTGATTTCTTATTTGATTTTCTTTTTAACTGTTGGATATATTGAAATTCATTATTATTTAAAGCATTTAAAATCATTTCTGCTTTTTTCTTACTCATGTTTATTTTTTTGAGTTTATCTTCTAGAGATTCCTCTGAATTTTTTTGATTTTGATCATTACTATTATTTTGTTCTTTATTCTCATTTTGATTTTTTTCATCTTCTTTACCTTTTTCGTCATTCTTTTTGTTTTCTGATGACTTATCTTTGTTTTTATCTTTTGAGTTCTGTTTTTGCGAGTTTTCTTCTTTATTCTCTTTTTGATTATCTATTTTTTTTTTGACTAACTCGAAATTAAATTTTGAGTCATTATTAGTATTATCGGCAATAATTGATTCTTTATAAAAATTCAGTGCTTCTTCTAACTTATTTTTTTTTACATTGATGTTACCAAGCTGTTGTAGAGCTATTGATTTAATTTTCATATTATCTGTAAGAGATGCATAATTATAATTTTCTATAGCGTTTAAAGTATCTTTAGAAAGAAGATGAGAATGTGCTAAATTTAAATATAACTTTTCATTAGAATAATTAAATGAATCAATTAGAAGTCTGTAATTTATAATTGATTCATTATAATTTTCTTTTCTAAAAGATTCTTCAGCTGATTTTGTCAAACTATTTATTTTATCAATTCTATTAGAAAGAATAATAGATAAAATAATCTTTATTAAAAGAATCATATTTTTATAGTTTTTAGATTTATTGAAAAATCAATGATCATCAAAATTAATGCAGTAAATAAAAAATAAAAATATTTATTTTCGGTAACATCAATAATTTTTGATTCAATTACATCACCTGTAATATTATTTATTTCATCAATAAGTTCATCTGTTTGATTATTATTATTTGTTATCTCAAAGTATTCCCCCCCTGTTTTATTTGCTGTTTCTTTTAAAGAGACTGGATTAAGTTTAGTTATTACTTCTTTACCTTCATTATCTTTTTTATAATTCCCATTTTTTAATAAAATTTTACTTCCTTTTTCACTGCCGATACCAATGGTAAATAGCTTGTAATTAGATTCAATAATTTTATTTAAAGACTCTTCAGTATTATCACCAAAGTCCTCTCCGTCAGATATTAATATTATAACTTTAGAATTAATCTCTTTATTATTAGAATTTTCATCTTCTAACTTTGATAAGCTTAATTCTAGAGGTGGTCCAAAGTCTGTTCCCGTATTAGGGACTAAGCCGGTATTTAATGTTTCAGTAAATAAATTGAGTGCATTTTTATCATATGTCATAGGACATTGGACAAATGCTTCACCAGAAAACATAATGATACCTATTCTATCAGTTGAAAATTCATTAATAATTTTTTTCATTTCAAATTTTACTTTTTCTAATCTACTTGGCTTTATATCATCTGCATTCATTGACTCAGATAAATCAACCAAAATCATTATATCTTTCCCTATGATGTTAATTTCTTCTTTATTTTCACCAAAAGATGGACCTAGTAATGAAAAAATCAATAGGCTAAAGTATGTTGACCTTAAAATAATTTTATAAAAGACATTGCTTTTACTGACTTTAATTTTTTTATTGATTCTGTATAATCTAATTAAATAGATACAATAGAAAATTACAAAGCATAAAATTATGATTGCTTCTAATGATCCAAAGGGTTTTAAAAAATTCATATGCAAAGCTAATTATTAGATTTTTTTTTAGACCAAATATGAGATCGATTTAACCCTTTTTCACAAATAGAAAAAGTTGAAAATATATATATCAAAAAAATGATGTAACTATATTTGCCATTCAAATAGGAGAGGTGGGTGAGTGGCTTAAACCAGCAGTTTGCTAAACTGTCGTACGTAAATACGCGTACCGGGGGTTCGAATCCCCCTCTCTCCGCATTTACAATACAATTGCACTATTGTAATCAGTGTCACATTTCACTTCAAATTGAGATAATTCTACTAGGAAAAGTGAATAAACTGGTGTGTATCCACCTAAATTTAATACTTTAAAAGCTCCATTTGCTGTACCTCCCGTTGCAAGCACATCATCAAAAATTAAAACTTTACCTTCTCCTTCTTGTACCTGCATTATCGCCTCACCATATTCGAGTTTGTGTCTAACTGTCTGTATTTTCCCTGGTAACCTGTCCTTTTTACTTCTACAGAGTATAATCCCTTTTTTAAGTTTATCAGCTATAATGGACCCTATAAGAAAACCTCTAGACTCTATAAGAGCTAAGTAATCAAAATCTAAGTCATTTATTAGTTCAATACACTTATCTACAAGTATATCTCTAGCCTTTGAGTCCTTATATATAGGATTTAAGTCAATATATTCAACACCGTCAATTGGAAAGTCTTGATAAAACTCAATTTTATTTTTTACGTAATCTAAACTCATAATTTTCTTTAAATTTGCACAATCTAAACAAAAAGATAAACATATATTTTTTCCTCTATGATTAAAATTTTTTTTATTATTATAATTTCTAGTTTTATATTCATTTCATGTTCTGATGATAATGAAGAAATATCTGGTGATACAGGTTTATTTTATCAGTCTACCTTTTTTGATGAACTATCAAGAGACTATATTTTGTTTGTTCCTGATTCTTATGATGAAAATGAAAATACACCCATAGTATTTAATCTTCATGGAGGTAGTAGTACTGCTGAGGAGCAATTAAATTATATAAGTGATATGAGAAGCCTTTCAGATAATGAAAAATTTATTTTAGTTTATCCTCAGGCATCAAGTGATGCGAATGGAATTCCAATTTGGAATTTAGGTGGTGTTAATTCTAAGGCTACTGATGTAGATGACGTAGGATATATATCACATCTTATAGATAGAATTTCTGAATTCTACTCCGTAGATAGAGATAGAGTTTATGTTACTGGGTTTTCAAATGGAGGATATCTTTCATTTGAGTTGGCTTGTAAGCTGAGCTCAAAAATTGCTGCTTTTGCTTCAGTAGCAGGACACATGTTTATAGATACTTATAATGAGTGTTCACCAACTCATCCAACACCATTTTTATCTATCAACGGAACTGAGGATAATTATGATGGTATTTCAGAATATTATTTATCTGTTGACAGCTCAAATAATTATTGGATTGAGTATAACAATACAGATCTTAATGCTAATATTGTTGACCTCGAAGATGTAAATACATCAGACGGTTCAACAGTTCAATACCATTCTTGGAAAAATGGATCTAATGGTGTTGAAATAGATCATTATAAGGTAATTGGAGGTGAACACTCATGGCCATCACTAAATAGCAATTTAGACAAAGAGAAGTCAAACGGGGACATAGATTCGGATAGAATAATATGGGAGTTTTTCTCAAGATTCGATATCAATGGTTTGAGGTAATTTTTAATATCTCATAATGCTTAAAATATCATTTGATCAAAAATATATTTATCCACTTGATGAAAATCATAGATTTCCTATGGTTAAATATGAACTTTTACCCGAACAGTTAATTAGAGAAAATACATGTTCTCAAGAAAATTTTTTTTCTCCTAATCAGATTTTAGATAATGATGTACTATTAACTCATGATCCTGAGTATTATAGAAAATTAGTTTCTCAGAAACTTTCAAAGAGTGAACTAAGACCTATTGGATTTCCAATGAGTAAAAAGCTTGTTGAAAGAGAAAAGATAATTTCTCAAGGTACTATTGATGCTTCTTTGTACTCATTAAAACATAAAGTTTCAATGAATATAGCTGGAGGAACTCATCATGCATTTTATGATAGAGGGGAGGCTTTTTGTATGTTAAATGATCAAGCAATTGCTGCTAATTATCTTTTAAATAATAAATTATGTCAAAAAATATTAATTGTTGATCTTGATGTTCACCAGGGTAATGGTACGGCATCTATTTTCTCCAATTGTAAAAATGTATTTACTTTATCTTTCCATGGTAAAAATAATTATCCATTTAAAAAAGAAGTTAGTGATTTAGATGTAGAGTTTCAGAATGGTGCAGATGATAAATTTTATCTAGAATGTTTAAAAAAAAAATTACCTAAAATTATCGATGATTTTCAGCCTGATTTTATATTCTACTTATCAGGAGTTGATATAATGGAAAATGATAAGTTAGGTAAATTGGCTTTAACTCTTGAAGGCTGCAAAGAGAGGGACAGATATGTTCTTAATCTATGTAAATTAAATAATATACCCGTTCAAATTAGTATGGGTGGAGGATATTCTTTAGAATTAAAAAATATAATTGAGGCTCATGCTAATACATTTAGACTTGCTCAAGAAATTTATTTTTGAAGCGATTTCAATATTAATTGTTATTTTTTTATATGAGTTTAAAGAGTAAAATTAATTTTTTATTTAATACATTGTGTTACTTATGAATAATAAACAAAAAGTTACCTTACTTTTAGTTTGTGACACAAGCTTATTTGTGGTCCTATTATACCTCTTATTTCAGGCGATGTGGGTTGAGGCATTGATCCCTTTTTTATTATCTCCTGCAATTAATTTTTGGTATTTTGATTCGTTTAAAGAATATCTCGATACATATGAAGAGTACTTTTCAAGAAAAAAAAAATAAATTAATTTTATCGAAACAATTAAACTTTTAAATCATTAGTTATGAAAAATATTTTCCTTTTCACTTTCTTTATTTTTTCTTGCAATTCATTTAATCAAACTCAGATTACTGAACAAGAAGTAAAAGATAAATTCTATGAGTTTTTTGAAGTTCTATCTGTTAATAATCCTGATAAAAATAAACTTTATGAATTGGTGACAGATGATTACTTCATTTTTGAAAATCAGAAAAAATACTCCATGGAAGAATTTATTCAATTTGTAAGCACCTTTAAAACTATAGAGGATGAATGGCAATTATCTGAATTTGAAATTGATATTGACCAAAATTCTGCTCATGTATCACTAAGAAATGTTGGAAAATTTTTAGTTGAAACTGATTCTGGAAATGTAATTATGGATTTTGATTGGTTAGAAAGTGCTTATTTAGTACGAGAAGATGGTGAATTAAAATTTGATTTTTACTTTTCAGATGCTATTAAACAATCTATTACAAAAGTGGAATAATTACATAAAACATTAACTATGAAAAACAAATTACTTATCACTTTAACTTTATCCATCTTTTTATCTTGCGATCCAGTAAGTAAATCTTCTAGTTTTAATAATCCATTTGTTGAAAATGAAATTATTTATGTTGTTACTATGCAGTCGAATGACAAAACATCTGAAGAGATAGCTGAATTTTCTAGACTATATACAGCTTTAGTTGAATATAACGAGCCGGAAACTTACGGTTGGGGTTTTTTCCAAAAAGGAGAAAGCATAATGCTGATAGAAAGATATAAAAATGAGAATGCTGTAATAAATCATATAAACAATATATCTCCAGGTGGGCTTTTAGAGAAGCAGTTTGGACAATTTATAAATCATTTTGAAATTGTAGAAATTAATATCTATGGTAACATTTCAGATGAATTAAAAACTATCATTGATGGTTTTAATTTCCCAACTTCTTACAATTCTACTATAGCTAAATATAGTAGAGATTAAGTATCCTAAACTATTTTAAATTGATTTTAAATAAATTACACTTTTTATTTTTTTTCATTATTTCAAATTCGCTTCTTTCACAGAATTTCAATAAAAATAATTCCTTAAAAAGTTATTCAAAATCTACTATTTTAACTTCTCAAGTTAGATCAGAAGGTAATAAAGCTATTCTTCGAGGAACAGAAGCTAGTAATAATAGAAAATTTGTGTTAGAAAACTATTCTGGAATTCAAATGTCAGTTTATCCTGCATGGGACTTTGGATTTTGGCCAAAGTCCAAACCAAAAAGAATTAAAGATTTTAATTATAATCCTGACGGATTAAATGAGTTAGTAAACTGGGGTGTAAAAAATAACATGTATTTAATTCATCACTGTTTATTCTTTCCAAATAAATATTACCCTCAGTGGTTTTGGGATTCAGATTATACTAAAGAGGATTTAAATTTTATTTTAGAAAAATTTATAGAGTCAGTACTTACATCAAATGAGAATAATAAAAAGATTGATGCATTCAATTTGATTAATGAAATTTTTGTGATGAATAAAGGTTATTACAGAAGCTCTGGGAATGGATCTGAAGATGTAAAGTGGATGGATATGGGTTATGAAACTGATAATTCAGGCCTAGAAGGAGAGCAAAAAATAAATGAAAAGCATCCGAGATTCGTTAGGTATGTACTAGATAAAGCTAGATCATTAACAAATTCTAAACTCGAAATTAGAGATTTTAATATTGCTTTTGGAGGACATAAATCAGATGGCTTATATCAACTTATAAAACACCTTAGAAACTCAAAGGTTCCTATTGACGCTATAGGATTTCAATGTCACCTTAACTATAATGTAAAATATAATTATAAAGATTTATTTGAGAATATTAAGAGGTTTCAGGAATTGGGTGTTGAAGTCTTTATAACAGAATTAGATGTTGGAATGAATTTATGGGGAGGAAATGGAAAGCCTCGTAAAAAAGTAAGTGATGTGATGAAATCTAAATCTGATTGGGATGATTATTTTTATAAACAAAATGATATTTATTATAATGTTATTAAAACTGCTAGAGAAGCGGGGGTTACTTTAATTAGTGATTGGGGCTTTAGAGATGATGTTCCTTATGGTAATTGGAGAAAAGATCAAAAAGCGTGGCTGGTCAATAAAGACTATTCAAAAAAAGAAGCATTCTACTCAGTTTTAAAGGCTTTGTATGAAACCCAAAAATAATTTATTTAGGTAACTTAAATAAGTCCTCAACCTTACACTTTAGTGTTTTTGAAATTTTCAATGCAAGTACTGTAGATGGTACATAAATTCCATTCTCAATTGCGTTGATGCTTTTTCTTGAAACTCCAGCACTCTCAGATAAATCTTGCTGAGTCAGACCAGCAGATTTTCTAAGTTCTTCAAGATTATTAAGAAGATTTTTGTGGTCTCTACCCAAAATTATTTCTTTTCAAAGCTTTCAACAGCATTGTTTATTTCATCGGCTTGATTTGGATATACATATCCTGCTATCATTTGTCCAACTCCTATAAACATAACAAGTAAACCTACACCAAATACTATATCTGTTCTAAGACCATAATAATCAAAAGCAGCAAGACCAACTCCAGTGAAAATTGTTACTAGACCTGTTTTTCTATAGTCAGTATTTGATTTTTTTCCTTGTCTAAAAGAATTTAAAAGATCTTTTACCTCATCTGAATCTTTTATATTTTTAGATACTTCGATAAGAGCATTATATTTATTTTTTTTATTTTTTGACTCATAAAAAAATACTATAAATATTATTAATACTGGTAATAGGATACCAAATATTGGAATTAATAAACTTAAATTTACTAGGTGTTGTGAATGTAATAGAATGGTTAACATATTTTTTATATTTAATTTTTTTAAATGTAACGCAAACTTATCATAATTTAAATGAGAAGCAAAGGTTACATTGTTTTTTTTAAAAAATACTGAATTTGTATATAAATATTTTTTTTTACCTTTAGTATATGAATTGTGAATGTAAAAATTGTGAATGTACTAATACTTGCAGCGATTGTAATTGCTGTGATTGTTAGTTAGCTAATCTTAGCTTTTGAAAATAAAATTTCTGTTTGTTTTTTTATGTTATGGATCCACTTGGTATTTTTTTTATTTTATTATTTATAATATTCTTCACTTGGTTGTTTTATAAGGGGTATAAAGCCTATAAAAAAAATGGTTGGAATGATCCTTTTTTCAATGGAGATAATGGAGGATTTAATAATTTCGGTTAATTAGGGAATTGATTCAATCTTATGTTGATATTTATCATGCTTTGAATGATAGGAAAACCTACAGAATCAGCTCTTGCAATAGTAAATTAATAGATTTACATTTGCCAACATTATCTGGTTCCGTAGCTCAACTGGATAGAGCAACTGCCTTCTAAGCAGTAGGTTGAAGGTTCGAGTCCTTCCGGAATCACAAATCAATTATAATTAGGTAGAGTAGTATACTTTTTTGCGTAATCAAGCATCTGAGTTGCAAAGTCTTTTGGTTGTACTACTGTAATATCAATTATTTCATTTGATTCATTATATACTGGTACTAATTCAGGATTTATAAATCCACTGTAAGGCGCAGTATTAAATTTCTCATTTCTTTTCAAAATTTCTTCGTGTAACTTCTGATCTATTTTTACACCATAATTTTCGATCAAGTTTTTACCAGCCTCATAATCACCTTCAGATTTTATTCTTTGAACTTCTCTCAATAACTCTCCAAAAAGCTCTCTAAGTTTTTTATAGTCATTAATTACAAAATATGTCTTTCCATTTTCAACTATTTTTTCAATTACATTTTCAGACTTTCCTTTTTCATATACCCACTTAGACACTGTCTGTCTGTTTCTCATATGAGACTGTTCTATGTCATCACCTAGTTTTATTCTAATTAACTGAGTCATGAGACCATTTCTTATGTAGTCATCATAACTTACTCTTCCCATCTCTTCTGATGAGTGAGCAACACCTAATTCTTCCATTTTTTTATCTGGAATAAAGTATAATCCTACAAGGTCAGCTCTAGCTTCTTCTAAAGTTGAAGCATAACTTTTTAATGTCTCTTTAGGAGTACCTACACCTTCAACTAATTGACCTGAGGCGTGACCAATAACTTCGTGTAATGAGGTATGAAGATTGTCTGCTTCTTTACCATATTTTTTTTCTAGCTCGATCCCCTCTTTATCATAACCAAACTCTTCTAATCTTCCTGACGACCCTGCTTGTCCATAAGCAAATAGTATATTTCCTAATGAAATAGATTTTGAACCGTGATTTGCTCTAATCCAGTTTGCATTTGGAAGATTAATACCAATTGGAGTAGAAGGAGAAGCATCACCTGACTCTCCTGCAACATTAACGGTGTTATATGAAATTCCAACAACGTTTTTCTTTTTATGTTCGTCCATTATTGTGGAATTATCTTCAAACCATTGAGCATCTTCTGAAATAGCAAACATTTTTCTGCTCATTTCAAAATCTTTTATCTGGACAACAGACTCATATGAACCTCTATACCCCTTTGGATCGTTATAAACTTCGATGAATCCATTAATGTAATCGACATCACCTTCTGTAGTTTCAACCCATGCAATATTATAATCATCCCAAATTTTTAAGTCACCTGTCTTATAGTATTCAATAAGTAGATCAAATGCTTTTTTTTGTTTTTCATTCTCAGCAACTTCTTTAGCTTTTTCAATCCATAAAATGATTTTTTCAATGGAATTTGAATACATACCACCTACTTTATATGTTTTTTCAATTAATTCTCCATTTTCTCTTACCAATTTCGAGTTAAGTCCAAATGAGAGAGGTTTATTAGGGTCTGGTGATTTTTTATTTGCATAAAAATCATCAACATCTTTTTCTTTAACGTCTTCTCCATAAAAGTTAACAGCAGAGCCTATTACAAGTCCTTTGCTTTGGTCTCTATTTACTTTTTTGGAGTCGTTGTCATTAAAAATAACTTCAAAAGCTTCTTTATTTAATTCTGTTTTAGTTTCAGATAGCAAGTATTTTAGGTATTCTGAAGAGAAGTTTGGATCAAATTTATCATTTGAGTAATGGTGGTGAATTCCATTTGCAAACCATATTCTTTTTAGATAGATCTCAAAATTTAACCATTCTTCTGACTTTTTATCTCCATCATAATTTGAGTAAATTTTTTCAAGAGCTCTTCTAATGGAAAGATTATGTCTATAATTTTGGTCGTACATGATGTCTCTTCCAGCGAGTCCTGCTTCTGTAAGAAAGTATACTAGTTTTTTTTGTTTTAATGTCAGCTCATCAAATCCTGGAATTTGATACCTCAAAACCTGTATATCTTTAAATTTTTCTCCAAAAAAATCAAAATTTAATTTTTCTACTTCAGGAGTTGAGCAGGAATAAGAACTAATTATTAATAGTATTATTATGAATATTTTCTTTTTTAACATCTTATCTATTTTTTATCTAAAAAAATCATTCTGTAAATTTATATATATTGAGTTATATATCACTTTAATTTAAAAATTATGAAAAACCTTATACTATCTGTAATCATTATCCTCTATTCTTTGAATGTAGAAGCTCAAATTGGATTTAAGACAAAGAAATTAAATGATAAAATGACTGGAAAATTTTTAGATAAAACTTCACAGGTAATTGGAATAGATGATAATCTTATATTTAGAAAGAAATTTGATTTTGAGAATTATCACTACAAATATGAGAATGACACTATCAGCATTACTCTTGATTTTATCTCTACACCAAATAGAGGTCTAAAGTCAAAAAATGAATGTGAAAACTTTGATGCTGTACTTTCCATAAGAAATAAGGGAGGGACAGATATTAAATTTAGGCAAGCATTTGCAGGGACAAATCGTCTTATAAATAAAAAGAAGTTAGAAGATAACTTAGCACCACCTCTAAGCGGTATCTATCAAATATCATTAGCAGATAATGTAATTCTTCAAGCAATATCTGATAAAAAAGGAAAAATGTATGGTACTATTGACGGAGGTTGTGAATTTAAAAACAGAATATATGCTGCAGGAGACCCGAATAGTATCGGTGATATTGAGGCGTCTACACTATATATAAGATACAAGGTTGAGCTTTATGGTTCTAATGCAATTAATAATTCTCTTGATTTTGAATTTCAAGATGAATTCACTCTAAATTTATTTGACTACGAACCAAGTTATGTTAAACTAGCTGCTAACTCTAACTGGACTAGAAATTGGAGGGATTCTGACCAAGACTATAATACTAGATTATCGGAATACTTAACTGAAAATAATGTGGGAGGTGTCTTCGGCAATAAAAAGAATAAAAAGGACAAGAAAAAAAATTAATAATTAGTAAGACTTAATTTTTGCCTTTCTAGCTGAATCTTTTTGTAAATTATTATAATTCATACCTTCGTATATCCCGTTTGACTCCCAGTCTCCGTAGTTAGGGTTAGGTAATACAATTAGTCTAGTCCCAAAATCATTACTTAATTCATCGGTATAATTTGTTCTTTCCTCAGATAATTTTATTTCAAACTCATCATTAAAATCAGCTAAATTATCACCAATCAACATAATCACTTTATATTTATCATATACTGATTTTCTTCTTTCACTTTTACTTCTACTATCATTTCTAAGAAGGACATTAGATTTTTTTGCATCTGGAAACCCTAGCTTTTCAAGATTATTAACAGTAGCTTCTAGTTGTTCAGCGTATCTATTTGATATATAAAAAATTTCAACATTTTTTTCTGATGCATAATGTAAAAACTCAAGAGATCCTGGAATAGCTTCAGCCTTTTCTAAATTTCCCCAAAATACCCAGCTCTCTCTATTATATGATATATTATTTAGAATCAGTTTTCCATCATAAGGACTATTATCTAACACTGTTTCATCTACATCAGTAATAATGGCAAGAGGTTTATCAAACTCTTTTTTATTTAAGAAAAATAAATCTAAATTTATTTTTGCAGCATTAAATGCTTGATAGCATAATGCTCTATATTCAGCAGAATTTTGAGTCCAGACCTGTGCTTGTATTTTATATTCATTGTTATTATTAACTAATTGATTACATGATAATAAGGTGATTAAAAAAATTGTTATATATTTTTTCATAGTTTTCCGTGTTCTCTTACATTCATTCCTTTCTTTCCTGTTAAATTATCTCCCATATCTTCTCTTGCAACTTCTGCTAACTTAGTTAATTCACTTGCTATATCGGGATATAGCTTTATTACGTCATACTCTTCTCCGGGATCTCTTCTTAAATTATAAAGTTCAAGTCCCGTTTCAATTCTTTTATAAGGCCCTGGATGTCCATCATTTTTTGGTAGAACACCCTTATATGATCTTGATGAATGTGGAAGAATAAGTTTCCAGTTATCTTTTCTAATTGCTTCTAGATTATTATTGCCATAGTAGTAAAAGAAATGATCTCTTGGTTCCGATTCTTTTCCTTCCAAAATTTCAATAATATTAACTCCATCTATCTTGTGTTTTGGTAGGCTTACATCAACAATATTTGCAATGGTTGGAAAAATATCAATAGTGGAAGATAGCTGATTTGCTATTTTTCCTTTTGGAATAAAATTTTTCCACATCATTACTGTTGGGACCCTTTGTCCTCCTTCAAAACTTGTTCCTTTACCCTCTCTTAAGCCACCAGTAGAACCAGCATGATTTCCAAAGTTTAACCAAGGCCCATTATCACTTGTAAATATTACCAATGTATTATCAAGGATATTATTCTCTTCAAGAGAATTTATAATCTCTCCAACTGACCAGTCTAATTCCATCATTAGGTCTCCATATAATCCCTGTTTACTCTTACCAAGAAATTTATCAGATACTGCGATAGGTACATGAGGCATGGAATGTGGCACATACAAGAAAAAAGGATTGTTTTTATTATTATTTATAAACTTCACTGATTCTTCGGTATATAATGTTGTTAGAATTGCTTGATCTTCTAATGTTTTTATCTCTCTTATTTTATCAAAATCCTTAATTAAAGGTAACTGAGGATAGGTCTTTTTTTTCCAGTTTGAAGTATCAGAGATCTGATTTCCATTAAAATCAACAGGCCACATGTCATTAGAATATGGAATTCCAACGTAAGTATCAAACCCATGATTATTAGGTAAGAATTTTTTATGATGACCTAGATGCCATTTTCCAAATATCCCTGTTGCATATCCTTTTTCTTTTAACATTTCTGCAATAGTTATTTCATCTTTATGAAGACCGTGATTTGAATAAGGCATTAAAGCTCCACTTATTCCAATTCTGTTAGGATATGTGCCAGTTAAAAGACCTGCTCTCGATGCACTACATACTGCTTGAGCTGAATAAAAATTTGTAAATAACATCCCTTCATTAACCATTTTATCAATGTTAGGAGTTTTGTAATTAATAGCTCCAAAATTTGATATGTCTCCATAGCCGAGATCATCCATGAATATGATGACAATGTTTGGTGGAGTATTTTTTTTATTATCACTACATGAAAAAAGTATTAAAAAAAATATGTTAATAAAGTATTTCATCATATCTATACTTAGTAATTTAGATAAATTTTAATTATGAAAATAAGGTATCTTATAATATTATTAATCTTCATATCGAAGATATCTTTCTCTCAGGTTCCATCTGGAAATTGGACTGTGAATCCAGACCCTTTTCTTGAAAATCAGGAAATTACAATTACAGTTTCAAACATAAATTCTGGTAATTTATCTGGAATAAATGATATTTATTTATGGACTTGGTATTCTAAATACGGAGGTGGAAATACTAATGATGATAGTCAATGGAATGGTCAGTGGGGTAATTCTAATGAAAATATGAAGATGATAAAGAATTCTGATGGATCTTTCAGCTTTACTTTCAATCCTTCAAAATTGTATAGTGACTCCTCAATTGAAACAATTGGTGTACTAGCGAAGGCAAAAGATGGAAATGGGGATAAAAAAACTCAAGACTATATTTTTGATGTTGGTATTTTTGATTTATCTCTTAACAATCCAACCTCAAATATTTCAGTTATTGAGTCAGGTGGATCAATAAATGTTGATGCAACATCAAGTGTATTAGTAGATTTTACTCTTAAAAAAAATAATGAGGTCGTAAATGAGAAAAAGAATTCTATCTCATATAACTATATCATTAATAATATTACTGAAAATAGTACTTATAATTTGAAAGCAGTTGATGTTGAGTCAGGATCTGAGATCTCAAGAGAATTCAGTATAGTTATTAAGCCAAATATTTTGATTGAAAATCTTCCATATACTAATATGGAGGATGGGTTAAATGTTTTAAGTAATTCAGTAGTTTTTATTTTAAATGCTCCTGGAAAACAATTTATCAATTTGGTTGGTTCATTTAACAATTGGGAGATTTTAGATGATTATCTTATGAAGTATGATGAAAATTTAAATAAGTTTTGGATTGAATTATCTGGCCTTAATAAGAAATCTTATCATTCTTATCAATATTTGGTTGATGGATCTATATACATAGCAGATCCTTATTCAACTATAATACTTGATTCTTATAATGATTCTTATGTATGTAAAACTTTAGATTGTGGGTTTTCGACTTTTCCATCATATCCAAAACAAAACAAACATGCAGCTTCAATGTTTAAGATTGATGACGATTTTGATTGGGAGGATGATAGTTATCAAAAACCTAAAAAAGAAAACTTAATTATTTATGAACTTCTTATTAGAGATTTTCATGAAGAAAGATCTTTTCAGTCTGTAATATCAAAGTTAGATTATCTTGAGGGCTTAGGAATTAATGCAATTGAGCTCATGCCAGTAAATGAGTTTGATGGTAATAATAGTTGGGGTTATAATCCTTCTTTTCATATGGCTATAGATAAAGAATATGGATCCCCAACTAAATTAAAAGAACTTGTTAATGAGGCTCACAAAAGAGGAATAGCTATAATTTTAGATGTAGTTTATAATCATGCTACCGGGCAAAATCCTTATTTTAGGTTGTGGAATACAGAAAGTGGAGGTTATGTAGGATCTCCATCATCTGATAACCCATTTTTCCAGATATCTCCAATCTCTGAATCATATTTAAACTATTTTAATGATCTGAATCATGATTCTCATTTTGTAAAAAATTATATGAAAAGAATTAATAAATATCTAGTTGAAGAGTTTCATATTGATGGATTTAGATTTGATTTAACAAAAGGTATGACTAATGAAGTTATTGCTGAAAATTATTCTTCAAACAGGATAAATTATTTAAAAAGTGTTGCAGATGATATATGGAGTCATACACCCGATACATATATAATATTTGAGCACTTCCAGAATTCTGAGGAAAGGGTTTTTTCAGATTATGGAATTATGTCCTGGGGAGAGGAAAATTATCAGTATAATGAAGCAACTATGGGATATCCATCTGATTTTACTGGAGTTTCATTTAAGTCTAGAGGCTTTTCTAATCCTACATTAGTTGGTTTTATGGAAAGTCATGATAAAGAAAGATTGATGTATAAGAATATAACTTATGGTAACTCAACAGATAATTATGATATAAAAGATTTTAATAATTCTTTAGATAGGATGAAAGCAGCAGGTGCATTATTTTTTACAATCCCAGGACCAAAAATGATTTGGCAATTTGGAGAACTTGGTTATGAGAATAGTATTAATACATGTGAAGACGGTACCTTAAATTCAAATTGTAAGCTATCACCAAAAATATCAGCATTTAAGCTCGGAATGGATCAAGATAATGAGAGAAAGAAATTATATGATACATGGTCTAGAATTTTATTATTAAGAAAAACTGAAAAAATATTTAGAACTAGTGAATTTTCTACTAGTTTTTCATCAGATATAAAGCATTTGCTATTAGAGGATGATAATGCTGGTGATGGTATATCAAAGGTTATTGTCATAGGAAACTTTGGAACAGAAGTAAAAGAAGTTTCTGGACTTATTCTTCCTGGAGGAATTTGGTACAATATTTTTGCAAATAATCAACTGATTTCCGTTAATGAAACAAATAAATTAACTCTAAGTCCAGGTCAGTTTATAATTTTAGCAGATAATAAATCAACTATTAAAGATGAAGAAAATTTATTATTGTCTTCAGCTGAAAAACTTTTTGATTCTGATATAAAAATATATCCCAATCCTTTTCGAAGCAAACTAACTTTAGAAATAGAAAAAGAATTGGAGCCTCCGTATTTAATATATTTATTTAATTCCTCAGGTAAACTAATCTCATTTAAAACTAGATATACGTCAAAAATAAATCTTGATTATTCTAGCATATCGGGTGGAATATATAACATGATATTGTATTCTAGAGATAATTATTTTGTAAGAAAACTGATAAAAAAATAATCTAAAAAATAAAAGGAAAAAGTTTATTGAAATTTATTCTATCAAAATCTTAAAATTAATTGAGATAAAGCCGTTTAAAAAACATATTTATTCTTAATTTTTAATAGAATATTTACTATAATTGTCACTTATTACGTGATATTAATTGTAATATTTTAAAATATTTTAAACTAAACTAAACTAAAATGAAATCAAGAAAATTTAAATCTTTTCTATTTCTAGTTGTGATGTTTACTGCAATTACATTTAGTTGCGATGATAGCATGCCGGAGCCTATCTACGGAACTAAGCCTACTGTAGCATTCACCGCGACTCAATCGGCTAGTGATATATTCACTTGGTCTTTCACAAACAGCTCTTCTGGAGCTATTTCTTATAACTGGGATTTTGGTGACGGTAATGGAACATCAGACGCTAATCCAACGCATACATATACTGGTGCTGGATCATTTACAGTAACTTTGACTGCGACAGCAGCAGGTACTAGTAATGCCATGGGTTGGAGAACATCTGCGCAACAGTCTGTCCAAATTAATTTGCCTACTTATGATAAAGCTAACGTTACTTTTTCTGTAGACATGAAGAATGCAGGATTGAATACGGGAGATGTTGTTAATCTCAATGGAGGCGGCGAATTAGGTGGTTGGTGTGGAGGTTGTAACGTCATGACTGATGACGATGCTGATGGTATATATGAAATAACTAAACAACTTACTACTAATTCTTCTTACGAGTACAAGTTTACTATAAATGGTTGGTCTGCTCAGGAGCAGTTTGGTTCAGACGATGATTGTGCTGCAACTGTAGATGGAACTTATTATAATAGACCTCTAACTTTAGGTAACTTAGAAGAAAATGTAACACTAAATACTGCTTGCTACAACTCTTGTGAAGATTGTATTGACATTCCTAGTACTTTAGTTGGAACATGGAGACTTGATGGATATAAAGTTGGTCCTGCTGCAGACAACGGGGACTGGTGGACTTTTGATGGTAATGGTAGAGATTGTCACAAAGATGATACTTATACTTTCACTTCAGGTGGAGGTTTTGAAATCGATCACGGAAGTGAAACATGGTTAGAAACATGGCAAGGTGTTGCTGCTGAAGGTTGTGGTGCTCCTGTAGCTCCTCATGTTAACAGCACATCACATACTTATACGCTTGCGGGTAGTACTTTAACTGTTACAGGCGATGGTGCTTACATCGGACTTGCTAAAGCTCATAACGGAGGTGAAAATGGTGTATCTGGTGGAGCTATCACTTATGAAATTCATGATATTACTGCATCTACTCTCAAGTTAACACTTGATTATAGCGGTGGTAATGGAACTAATTTCTGGACTTATGATTTAGTTAAGCAGTAATTTATCTAAATTATTCTAATGAAAAAGTGAGAAGAAATTCTCACTTTTTTTTTGAGCTAATTTTTATGAATAATATTTTCTAAGAACTTCAGCAAATCTTTCTACATCTTCAATTTTTCCGGTGCTTATTCTACACCAGTCATAATATGGCGGAAAAGGTCTGCCAACAAGAATACCTTTATCTTTAAAATGTTTACTGAATTCGTCAATATGAACACCAGTCTTAAAGAAAGCAAAGTTTGTATATGATTTTACGTAATTAAGTTTTAGCTCATCAAAAACATCATAAAAGATTTCTAGTGCCTCCTTATTCTTATTTAAACTATATTCAAAAAAACTTTTTTCATCATATGCTGACATAGCAGCATGTGTTGCTAACATATTTGTTCCAGCCATAGTGCACTTTTTTAGCTCATCTATCCTTTCGGAACTAGCAATTAAATACCCAATTCTAACTCCTGCTAATCCATAAATTTTTGAGAAGGTTCTAGATACAATTACGTTGTGTCCTTCTTTAACAAGTTTAGTCATTGTAGGGTATTCATCGTTAATTGAGTAGTCGTAATAAGCTTCGTCAACAAATACACAAGTTTTCTTTGCTGTTGCAGTGCAGAAGTCTTCTAAGTCATCAGCTTTTAACATGGTGCCTGTTGGGTTATTAGGATTACATATAAATACCATGCTTGTATTATTTGATGTTCTCCTAGAAATTTCATTTAGGTCATACCTTAGATTATCATCTAGAGGAACCCAGTTTATTTTACAATCAAACTCTTCAGCATAAGTCATAAGTGCAAGATAAGTAGGTTTGCAAGCAATAATTTCTTTCTTTTCAATTCCAAAAAGCCTACCAGTAGCACGTAAGCCTTCGTTCGAACCTCCAGTAACTAGTACCATGCTTGGGTCTACTCCCTCTCTCTCTGCAATCTTTTTCTCTAGTTCTGTTACTCTATTGTAGGGGTATCTGCATGCTTCATCAAATGCATCTATAATTGCTTTTCTTACTTTTGGTGATGGACCATAGGGATTTTCATTAGAACTTAATTTTATTACATTATTTTCTTGATTTAAGGTTTTAGAATTAATCTCAAGGTCTTTGCTAATTCCTGTGAGAGGAAGTGTAACTCCAGAGACTCCTAGTAGTTTTAATAAATTTCTTCTTGTAATTTGATTGTTCATAAGGATAAAATTTTTACTTTTAAATAATAACAATTAACTGAATAATTTAAATATAGTAAATAATATGGAAACTAAAATGAAGAAATCTTTTTTGAAATTTATACCACTAATATTTTTCTCAATTTCACTAAATGCACAGCTAAGTAAAAAATTTGAGCCTATAGATATTTTTGATATAGAGTATGTGTCAAGCCCTGAAATATCACCTCAAGGAGATAAAATTCTATTCTTAAGAAATTTTAAAGATATCATGACTGACAAAAATTTATCAAACCTATGGGTGGTGAATTTCGATGGGAGTGATATGAGGCCAATTACTACAGGGAATCATAATGCATCATCTCCAAAATGGTCAAATTCAGGAAAAATGTTTACCTATAAGTCTAATGAAGATGGTAAATCTCAATTGTATTTATATAATTTGGAAAATAATTCTACACAGAAACTTACCAACATGCAATCCTCAATAGGGAATGTTGAATGGTCAACTGATGACAAATATCTTCTTTTCAACTCTTTTGTTGAGAAGGTAGATGGTAAGATGATAAAGATGCCAAAGAAGCCTAAAGGTGCAGACTGGAATTCCCCTCCAATTGAAATTGATGATATGGTGTATCGTTATGATGGGGGTGGATATAGAAGACCTGGTAATAATCAAATATTTATACTTCCTATTGAAGGAGGAACTGCTAGACAAGTAAGTATGCTTGATAAAAATCCAAGTTCAGCGGTTTGGTTAGATAGTGATAATGTTCTTTTTTCAGCTAATCTTAATGAAAACTCTGATTTTGAGCCAAATAATTCAGATATTCATTTACTTAATATAAAATCTGGAGAATCAAAACAACTGACTACTAGATCTGGTCCAGATCGTTCACCAATTGTATCTCCTGATGGTAGCAAAATAGCTTATTTGGGATATGATGATAAATTTTTAGGCTATCAACAAAATTCCTTATATATCATGGATACTAATGGTGGAAATGTAAAACTTATTTCTGATGGATTTGATAGAAATATTAGTAATATAAACTGGATGAGAGACGGTAAGGGCCTGTACTTCCAGTACGATACTGAGGGTATGACCAAGATAGCTAGTATTAGTCTAAGTGGTAAGGTGAAAGATATTGTAGATGAGCTTGGAGGTTTATCTTTAGGAAGACCTTATAGTGGCGGATCGTATTCTGTATCTAGTTCTGGAAGATATGCGTTTACTTATGGAAATGTTTATAACCCAGCGGATTTGTCTGTTGGTTATAACGGATCAAAAAATAGATTAACTGATTTAAATAAAGATCTTTTTGATTATAAGAAATTAGGAAAAGTTGAAGAGGTATGGTACGAGTCATCATATGATGGTAAAAAAATACAAGGATGGTTAGTCTATCCACCAGAGTTTGATTCATCAAAAAAATACCCTTTGATACTAGAGATTCATGGGGGTCCATTTACTAATTATGGTTTTAGATTCTCAGCTGAAGTGCAGTTATTTGCTAGTAAGGGGTACTTTGTCTTATACACAAACCCTAGGGGAAGTACAAGCTACGGAAAAGATTTTGCTAACCTTATTCACCATAATTATCCAAGTCAAGATTATGATGATCTAATTTCCGGTGTTGATCATGTAGCGGATAGAAATTATATTGATGAAAATAATCTTTTTGTAACTGGTGGTAGTGGAGGAGGGGTACTTACTTCTTGGGTAATTGGAAAAACTGATAAATTTAAAGCTGCAGTTGTAGCTAAGCCAGTAATAAATTGGTACAGTTTTGTACTATATGCGGACAATATTTCATTTTTCTATAAGTACTGGTTCCCTGGAATGCCTTGGGATAATTTAGAAGAGTACATGAAGAGGTCCCCTATATCATATGTTGGAAATGTGACTACACCTACTATGCTCTTAACTGGTGAAGATGATTACAGGACTCCGATTGCTGAAAGTGAACAATTTTATGCAGGATTAAAATTAAATAAGGTAGAGTCTATGCTTGTACGTATTCCAGGTGCAAGTCATGGAATTGCAGCAAGACCAAGTAATTTAATTGCAAAGGTAAATGCAATTACTGCTTGGTTTGATAAGTATAAAAAATAATTTATTTAAGCTTTACTGCTGTCCCATATGCGAGTAATTCAGAAGCTCCAGCCATCATGACTGAAGTCTGAAACCTTATACATATCACTGCGTCAGCCCCTAAATTATTTGCATCCTCAATCATTCTTTGTAGAGCTTGTTCTCTGGCATCTGCCTGGAGTCTTGTGTATTCAGCTACTTCGCCACCTATTAAGTTTTTGAATGCTGCAAGAATGTCATTTCCAACATTTCTTGTTCTCACAGTACTGCCTCTAGCTATGCCAAGTGTTTCATCTACTGAGTGACCAGGAATATCATTAGTTGTTGATAATTTCATGTATAAATATATAAAAATTCTATTATTAATCTTTTTACAAAGGCTTGTTTTACAAAGATTTTCTTTTATAAATTTGCACACTTAATCTCGGGGTGTAGCGTAGCCCGGTTATCGCGCCTCGTTTGGGACGAGGAGGTCGCAGGTTCGAATCCTGCCACCCCGACAGATTAAATTCCTCTCTAATAATTTCAGTTTTTTATTTATTCTTATTTATTTCTATCTTGATATTCTAAACTTGATTAATAAATTATGAGAATACTTATATTATTATTTATAACATTTATTTCACATGCTCAACAGAAAGCTAACTTCAAGGCAGCTGAAAAATTCAGTCAAAGTAATTTATCTAAAATGCTAAAAAGTAAATCTGTGTCACCTCAATGGTTTGAGGAGAGCGATAGGTTTTGGTATTCTTATACTACTACCTCAGGAAAAAACTTTTACATAGTAGATCCATCAAAAAGAACAAAGACAAAACTTTTTGATAACCTTGAATTCTCTGCGAAACTTAGTGATCTCACAAGAAGGCCTGTAAATCATAATGAGTTAGATTTAGATGAACTTGAACTTGAGAAAGATAATAGAACACTAACTTTTCAAATAGATAGTATACAGTATAGATATGACATATATAATAAGTCACTTGTAATGGGAGATAGTATTGCTGAAGAAGAAAAAAATGATTGGGCAACATACGCGCCAGATTCTTCATACATGTTGTTCGCAAAAAACCATAACCTTTTTCTTATGGAAGTTGGTGATGAAGATAGCGTTGAAATTCAATTGACAGAAGATGGTGAGAAGTGGTTCTCATACCAGTGGAGGCATGGGGATACAACTTCTGATAAGAGAATGAGAGCTAGAGCTACATGGTTTAAAGATTCACAAAAATTATATTCAAATAGATCTGATGCTAGAAAAGTAGACGAACTTTTTGTTATAAATACTTTAAAAGATCCGCGTCCTGAACTAGAGGTGTATAAGTATGCAATGCCTGGAGAGGTAAATGTTCCTCAGGAGGTATTAGAAATATTTGATGTTGAGAGTAGATCTAGAATAACCGTAGATGAGGATAAGTATATTGATCAGACAATCTCTCTTCATCTTACAAAAGATAAATCTGAAAGACTTTATATGGTAAGATTGAATAGAACGAGTGATACATTAGACGTTTCTTATATCAATACTTCTGATGGATCTATAAAATTTTTATTTGAGGAAATAAACCATCCTTATCATAATTGGAATTATAGACAGCTTGCGGTTTTAAATGAAGGTAATGAGCTCATATATTGGTCAGAAAAAAATGGATGGGGCCAGCTCTATCTTTATGATGGAAATACTGGAAGGTTAAAAAACAAGATAACAAATGGCGGCTACTTTATAACTGGTAGAATACAAGATATTGATACGCTTAACAGGAAAGTATACTATCAAGCTTTTGGTAAAGAAAGAGATGTCGATCCATATTATAGCATGGTTTACAGCTCTAATTTTGATGGGTCTGGTATGAAACTTCTTACTAAAGAAAAATATAATCACAGAGTTAATTTCTCAGAGTCAAGTAAATATTTTGTTGATAACTACTCTGCAGTTGATAAAGTGCCTACCTCTGTTCTTAGGGATGTATCTGGTAATATAATCATGAGGTTAGAGGAGGCTGATTTAACCCTTTTATATCATGCTGGTTGGAAAATGCCTGAAAGATTTAAGGTTAAGGCTGATGATGGAATTACTGACCTTTATGGGGTAATGTATAAGCCTTTTGATTTTGATCCAGAGAAGAAGTATCCTATAATTTCTTATGTATACCCAGGTCCTCAGGTAGAATCATTTACAAATGATTTTACAATTTCAGGAAGATATAATACCGCGATTGCACAACTTGGATTTATTGTTGTGAGTATGGGTCATAGAGGAGGGAGTCCCATGAGGTCTAAGTATTACCATACTTTTGGTTACCAGAATTTAAGAGACTATGCCCTTGCAGATGATAAGAGGTCATTGGAGCAGCTTGCTGAGAGACATTCTTGGATAGACCTTGATAATGTTGGAATATTTGGTCACTCTGGAGGTGGTTTTATGTCTACTGCTGCTTTGCTTACGTATCCTGATTTTTATGATGTTGCTTGTTCGTCTGCCGGTAATCATGATAATAACATATACAATAAGTGGTGGAGTGAGACGCATAATGGTGTTGAGGCTGTATATAAGAAAAAGAAAGATGATGACGGTAATGAGATAGAAGAATTGACATGGAATGCGAAGATTAAAACTAATCAGTCTCTGGCAAAGAACTTGAAGGGACATCTTCTCCTAACGCATGGTAACATTGACAATAATGTTCATCCTACGAATTCTCTTCGTGTTGCAGATGAGCTTATTAAGGCAGGGAAGAGGTTTGATATGATGATTTTTCCTGGAAAAAGACATGGATACGGAAGTTTCAGGTCTTATTATGAAAAGATGATGTGGTATTATTTTGCTGAGCATCTTCTTGGCGACTACAGGAATAACGTTGATATAAGTTTACCTAATTCTGGGAAATAATTTAATACTAAAATAATTAGTATTTACTAAAATAATTAGTAATTTTAACTTCTTTTGAAAATTTCAAATTGAGTTAGATATGAAAACTACAAAACCTTCCTTAGAGAAGACAGATATCCTTAGCGTTGTACCTTTCTATTCACAGGCTGTGCCTGCTGGTTTTCCATCTCCAGCTGACGATTTTTTAGATTTTGACCTTTCCCTTGACAAGAAACTTATCAAGCACCCAAGTGCTACATTTTTTGTTCGTGCAAGTGGTACCTCTATGATAAATGCCAAAATTTTCGACGGGAGTATTCTTCTAGTAGATAGGGCAGAGAAAATTAATAATGGAGATATTGTTCTTGCTGTTCTTGATGGAGACTTTACCGTGAAAAGGTATAGGAAAGTTGACGGTTCTGTATTTCTATATCCTGAGAATAAGTCTATGAGACCAATTAAAATTTTTGATGGCTCCGAGTCATACGTATGGGGTAAAGTCATGTGGTCTTTTAATAGTGTAGAATGATAGCTCTTGTAGACTGTAATAATTTTTATGTCTCATGTGAGCGAGTATTTAGGCCACATCTAGAGAATAAGCCCGTTGCTGTACTCTCAAATAATGATGGGTGTGTTATAGCTCGATCAAATGAGTCAAAGGCTTTAGGTCTCAAGATGGGAGAGCCAATATTTAAGAAGAGAGAACTTGTAAGGAAACATAACATACAACTTTTCTCATCGAATTTTGCTTTGTATGGAGATATATCAAAACGTGTTTTTGATATCGTCTCAAGAAACATTCCTGCTTATGAGATATACTCGATAGATGAGGCATTTTTAGATTTTCGAGGAATAAAAGACCCTTATACTTTTGCTGTTCATCTAAGAAAAAAGGTAAAGAAATGTACGGGAATTCCTATCTCTATAGGCATATCATACACAAAGACACTTTCTAAGGTAGCAGGGTATCTTGCCAAAAAATCTCCTGAGGGAGTCTCTTATCTCCACGACAAGAAACAGATATCAGATATTTTGGGTAGGCTTCCTGTTGATGAGATATGGGGTGTTGGAATGAGGTATGCTATAAAGCTTAAGAAGTATGGAGTACATACTGCCAAGAATCTGCTTGAATGCGATGAGACGTGGATCAGGAAGATGATGAATGTAGTAGGTCTTAGGATGGTAAGAGAACTTAAGTGTATGTCACACTTTAATCTTGAGGAGGGAAGGAGTATGAGGAAGAGTATATGTACCTCGAGATCCTTCTCTGTAGAGGTATCAGATTACACTCAAATGTCTGAGTACATAAGTATGTTTGCCTCAAGATGTTCAGAGAAACTGCGTGGTGAGCCAGCATGCGCTAGGTCAATAAGTGTCTTTATGTACACGAATAGATTCAAGCCAAAAGCAAGGCAATACTCAGGATATTTTTCTATGGACTTCCATACTGCAGCAAGTGATACAATAACTATTACCAAGCTCGCAATAGAGTGTCTAAAAAAAATATATAGATCTGGGTATTCATATAAGAAGGCAGGTGTTACACTCTCAGGAATAATTCCAAGAAATCAAGTACAGCTCAGTCTATTTGATTCTGCAGACAGGAAGAAGTCAGATACTCTTATGCAGACACTGGATAAGATCAATGGAAATATGGGTAGAGATATCCTTAAGCTGAGTTCTTCAGGTATTAATAATAAGTGGAAGATAGGGAAGGAGAGACTTTCTCCTTGCTACACGACACGGTGGTCGGATATACTTAGCATCAGAGTATGAAAGGAAAGACAGCTTTTCTTTCTCTAGGATAGTCAGGAAAAGTTTTCTTATACCATTTATGATGAGATAATGCTCGAGGGACAAGATTAAAAAATGTCCACAAGAAAAAGGCTAGTCCTGCAACGCTCCATGTCATGATGGCAAAGCCAAGCCACTCAATTATCTCTCCAAAAAAATTAGGACAAGAGACATACTTAAATAGGCCTTCTCTAGGTAAGACATACCCTTTATCTTTTCCTTTCCTTAAACTGATAAGATAAGTATCTGATTTATTATTGATAATAAATCCTAAGATAAAAACGGATATACCTACTATAAATTCAGGAGATGATATCCAGGAATTAGAATAGTCAAATTTGATATTTCCAAAGTAAATTCCATTTACTAAGCCATTGACAATATTGAAAAAGAATGCAAGAACTGTAATTATAAGTGGCATCTTCTTCTTCTTTGTCTTAATCCTTAATGGAAATATTACAGTTCTATTGAAATAGTGAATAACCCATAATACGATAAAAAATATTGTAACATCCGATAGTGGATTTCCACTTGAGAGAACCAACAATGGACAGATGATAAGTGCTGGTAACTCCATTACTATCCAACCTATTTTATTATCAACTAGAGGGCCCCAGCTATTTGAAGTGTGTCTACCGTATGGTGCGTCGTAACGTAAGATGAATGGAAAAGATAGAAACCCAATGGCAATCCATCCGTAAACAAAAATTTCATAATTACTCATAGATTGTATCTTTTATTGTTTTCTCTAGCGGACTTATTTTTAGTCCTAATTCCTTTTTTGCTTTCGAATTATCAATATACTTCGGGAAGTTAATAATATTTTCTATAGCTTCTTTTGTCATATTCTCAAGTCCAGGATATAACTTACCATTTATCTCTGCTGCTCTCTTGAGAAGTCCAATAGGAAAGAGAGAGAGTAGTGGAAGGCTTAATTCTACCATGAGTTTGGGAAAGAAGAAGATTCTTGACTTTTTATCTTGGTAATTTTTAATTACTTCGTGTATTTCTTTAAAAGATCTAAACTTTCCAGAGATTAGGTATGACTCCCCGTCTTTTCCTTTTTTTATTGAGCTGTATATAACCTTAGAGAGGTCCTCAACATCTATAACATCTAGTCCACCATCAACTAAGAAAGGAAGTTTTCCAGAGTGAACTCCCTTGATTATTTTACCAAGTCTTGAAGGCTTAAAATCATTTTTTCCAAGTACAGATGTAGGATTTATAGATATTGATTCAATTTCTTCTGAAGATGTAACAAGCTCCTGAGCAAGTGCCTTAGTCATATCATAAGCATTTCCTTTTCTTACTAGCTCTCGAGACTCATCAAAATCTTGGTCCAGAGGCTTTTTTTTGTAAGCATTTACTGTACTTATAAAAATAAATTTCTTTACTTTCTTCTTTATAGATGCATCTAAGATGTTTTTTGTTCCAATGAAGTTGACATCATAAACTTGGTCATAGGCATCAAACCCTATTGATATCATGGCTGCTGAATGTATGATGACATCACACCCATCACAAAACTTTTCAAGTGTATTTATATCATTGAGGTCTCCATAAAATTTATTACAGGAAAGTTCACTTAAGTAATTGACGTCTTCTCTAATTAAGATGTTTAACTCATCTCTATTATTAAGAATTTCTTTGCAAATATTTATTCCCACCATCCCAGATGCTCCTGTAACTCCAATTCTCATTGCTGCTGAAATTCTGTAAATGTAGAGCTTACCTTGACTTCAATTTCTTCTGCTATGTTTTGAAAGAGAACTCTTGGAACTTTAATCTTATGATCTTTTAGTGCAATCTTAAATTCAGTGGTAATACTTATTTTTTTTTCTTCTTCTATTTTGTTTATTGGTATTTCTATATTTTTAGTTACTCCATGTAGGGTAATCTCTCCAGTTGCTTTATTTCCTTTGAAAGTTCCTCTAAAAATACACTCAGGATATTTATCTGTTTCAAGGTAACTGTCATTAAAATGTTTTTGCATTAGCTTATTTGGGAATTCAAAAGATGAAACTGGTATTTTAATTATAAATTCTCCTGATTCTATATCTATAGCTCCTATAGATTCAGTATTTACTGCTTGTATATCTTCAAGAGGGGCGTAAGAATAAAATTCAATTTTAGAATTTTCAATAATAAACCTACTCTCTTCCTGAAAAGGAAAAAACAATAAAATAAAGTATATGATTACCATTTTTCTTCAGATTTTTTACCTCTTGAAAATTCTCTTAAAATATTAAACCCAAAACATATTTCTCCATTACCCCAGCTTTTATCATTCTCAAATATGAATCCTTGTTCATTCATAGCAGAAGAATTTGAAAAATGAAATTGAAACACATGTCCACCGGTCTCAATATCAATACCAATTCCAAAGGAATTATAATTCCTTTCAAAAATATCTTGATATGAAGGACTTCCATCATCTTTATGTTTAAATCTATAATGGTATTCAGTTGTTAAAGCAACCCTGTTTCCAATCATATATCTTGCCGATAAGCCTAAACTTGTAAAGATTTTCTTATTGTAATTGTTGTACTCGTGTACCATTAAGCTTGGTGATGTTTGTATTGAGAATTTTCCAATTTTTTTAGCAATTAATATTTTGTTTATAATACCTAGTCTTTGCATAAAAGGAATTTTACTTCCATATCTTAATGTCTTAATTGAAGATGCAAAGAGAAATTGAAGTGATATTGGAGTACTATTATCAGTAGTCTGTTTTATCAATGAAACTCTTGAAAAGATATCATAAGTTTTTTTATAGGAACTTCTTCCAAGACCAATCATCATATTTTCACTAATCCCATAATCATATCCAAGTCTTATTTGCGCTAGATCTAAACCAAAAATATTGTAAAAACCCTCCTCTATGGTTCCAAATCTATGTGATATTCTAAATTCTCCAACTCCTTTAGGAATCATCTCTACAGTATGGCCATTTATAAGTCTAGTAGAACTAAAGATAGATGTAATGGGTTGAGACGTATTCTTTGTAGATCCAATTATATCTTCTAAAGAATTTTGAGAACAAATTGATCCTGATAAAAATAAAAAAAAGAGTAAAAATAATCTCATATATATATATTTACTTTAAGTTAATTATAAATACAGTTATATGGAAGTAAAGGTTTCTATGTCTTACTTGGATGATGAGAAATATATTGTAAAAAATATTTCGGGAAATGAACTTACAATTGATATGTACGCAAGAGAAAAGAAAGAAAATTTATCTCCTATGGAGCTTCTTTTATCAGCTGTTACTTCCTGTGCGGCATTAGAAGTTGTATCTATGATTAAGAAGAGAAGAAGAGAATTTAGGGATATAAAAGCTGAAACTTCTGGGGTTAGAGCTGAATCTCATCCAATGTATTATAAAGAAATTAATATTAAGTATATAATATATTCAAAAGATTTAGAAGAAAAGGAGGCAGATAGGTTTATAAGTCTTGCTCTTACAAAATATTGTTCTGTTGGTTCATCAATTAGAAAGGATTCACAGATAAAACATACTTTCGAGATAATTAGATAGACTTCTTAAGGTTTTCTAGTTTAACAATTGCGTCATCTCTTTTCTTTATTTCCATATCAACAACTTTTTTTGGAGCGTTATCTACAAAACTTTTATTTGATAATTTGTTGTTGACAGACATTAAAAAGCCCTCTAAATATTTTATTTGCTTTAGTGTATCATCTTTAGAGTCTTCAGATTTTTCTATAGCTAAAGATAAAGTGTCTTTTCCAGATATAAGAGTAGGATAATTAATTGGGATTTCTTTTACTGTCTCAAGATTTTTTGTTTTTGATAACTTCTCGATTAAATTTTTATACTTACTAAAATCAAAATCTGATTTTTTATTCACCATCACCTTAACTACATCAATTTGTTTTATTTTATTATCTGATTTAAGTTTTCTAAGTCCAGTTATGATATTAAAAATTTTATTAAAATCTTTATTTAGATTAGTATCAAACTTTTTCGGAGTAGGGTAATCTGAAATCATTATGTAGTCTCTTTCTTTATTTATCTGATTCCATAGCTCTTCAGTTATAAATGGCATGAAAGGGTGTAGTGTCTTTAATATTTTATCCATAACTGCTATTGTACCTTCATATGTTTTTACTGATATAGAATTATCTTTTATGATTTCTAGATACCAGCTACAAAAATCATCCCAAATGAATGTATATAGAGATAAAAGAGCATCTGATATCCTATATTTTGAAAAGTGATCTTCTATTTCCTCTAAAACTTCATTGAATCTTGAATTTATCCAGTTTATTGCTAAGGATTGATCCTCTCCTTTGTCTGATATTTCAAGAGTTTGGATTAACCTAAAAGCATTCCATAATTTATTTGAGAAGTTCCTGCCTTGCTCACAAAGCTTCTCATCAAATAGAAGATCATTTCCTGCTGGTGCACTGAAAAGCATTCCAGCTCTTACACCATCAGCTCCATATTTTTTCATGAGCTCAATTGGGTCAGGAGAGTTTCCTAATGATTTTGACATTTTTCTTCTCTGCTTATCTCTGACTATCCCTGTGAAGTATACATTTTTGAATGGCATTTCTGCTCTATACTCATATCCAGCAACAATCATTCTAGCAACCCAGAAAAATATTATTTCCGGAGCAGTAACCAAATCAGAAGTAGGGTAGTAGTATTTAATTTCATCATTTTCTGGATCATTTATTCCATCGAAAACTGTAATTGGCCAAAGCCAGCTAGAGAACCACGTATCTAGTACGTCTTCATCTTGAGTGAGCTGATCTATAGATATATTTTTATTAATTTCTTTTGCTTTCTTGAGTGCCTCTTTCTTGGATTCAGCAACTATAAAATCTCCAGATGGGAGGTAATATGCTGGGATCTGGTGTCCCCACCATAACTGCCTTGATATGCACCAATCATTGATGTTTTCCATCCATGCCCTATACATGTTTTTAAGTTTTGATGGATGAAATTTGATATTGTTGTTCATCACATTTTCAAGAGCAGGAATCTTTATTTCTTTCATGCTAAGAAACCACTGTGTTGATATTTTTGGTTCTACAACAGCATCTGTACGCTCAGAAAAACCAACATTATTTCTGTAGTTTTCAGTCTTTTCTAGTTGATCAATTTTAGCTAAATCTTTAACAATTTGTTTTCTTACAACAAATCTATCTTCACCTATATATAGCTTTCCCTTATCATTAACCTTTCCTTCATCATCAAAAATATCTATAGACTGAAGCTTGTGTTTTTCTCCGAGTTTGTAGTCGTTTTCATCATGAGAAGGAGTTACCTTTAGACAACCTGTACCAAAATCCATATCTACGTAATCATCAAGAATTATAGGCACTTCTCTTTCAACCAGTGGAACAATTGCCGTTTTTCCGTGTAGATGAGTAAATCTTTCATCTTTAGGATTAATACAAACAGCGGTGTCTCCAAGAAGTGTCTCAGGTCTTGTCGTTGCAATAGTTAAAGTCTCATCGCTGTCTTTTATTTTATAATTGATATAAAATAGCTGAGAATCAACTTCTTTGTATATAACTTCATCATCAGCTAAAGCTGTTTTTCCTTCTGGATCCCAATTTACCATACGAATACCTCTGTATATATGGCCTTTTTCATAAAGGTCAATAAATACTTTTATCACTGATTTTGAGAGATCTTCATCCATAGTAAATTTTGTTCTATTCCAGTCACACGATGCACCTAGTTTTTTGAGCTGCTCAAGTATAATTCCTCCATATTTTTCTTTCCATTCCCAAGCATATTTTAGAAACTCATTTCTTGTTAGTGATTCTTTTTCTATTCCCTTTTCCCTGAGCATAGCCACTACTTTTGCCTCTGTTGCTATTGATGCATGGTCAGTTCCAGGAACCCAGCATGCTTCTTTACCCTGCATCCTTGCTCTTCTTGTCAGAATATCTTGAATTGAGTTATTTAGCATGTGTCCCATGTGCAGAACTCCTGTAACGTTAGGTGGTGGAATTACTATGGTAAAAGGCTCTTTCTTTTTATTAGGTGATGAGGAAAAACACTTATCTTCAAGCCATCTTTTGTACCATTTATCTTCTATAGATTGGGGATTATATTTTGAGTCCAGAGACATATGCAAAATTAATAAGTCTAAGCAGCTATTGTAAGCATTGCCTCAATAAATTTATCAATATCTTTAACGGTTGAGTATAGATTAGGAGAAACTCTTACTCCACGTATTCCTCTTTCATCATCGATTGGAACAGTGAAGATATTATGATCATCAAAAAGCTTATCTGCAAGTTTAGAAGGTTGGAGATTTTTAACTCCAACATTAGCAATACCATAAGACTGTCCTTCACCAAGAGGTGTATTTAAGATAATATTTTTCTTATCTTTAAGTTCACTTGCCCATCGCATCTGAAGGAACTTAAGTCTTTTAGACTTCTCTTTCTTACCTATTTTCAAATTAAAATCAACTGCTGGAATAATACCATTTTGGTCAGAGCACGGCCTTGTTCCAAGATGTTCAAGTTTCATAATATTATCGTCATCATATGCAGTATCGCCATAAAGTGGCCATAACCTTTCTGCATTTCCTTTTTTAACATAGAGTAGTCCATTTCCTAGTGGAGCTCCAAGCCACTTGTGAAGACTTGATGCATAATAATCACATCCAATATCAGAAATATCCATGTCAACATGTGAGAAGGAATGAGCTCCATCTATAATTGTTTCTAGTCCCATCTCTCTGGCCTTTGCACATACTTCTTTAACTGGAAATACTTGACCATTAAGAAAGACCATATGAGAAATTAGAATAACCTTAGTGTTTTTATTTACTGCTCCAATAACTTTATCAACAATTTCTTGTTGACTTTTTGGGTGTATAGGAACATCTACTATTCTTACTTTTGTACCTAATCTTCTCTCCCGCATATCTAGAGCCTGTATAATATTTGGATATTCTAGGTTTGTTCTTAATATTTCGTCTCCTTTATCAAGTTTTATACCTTGAATGATGATATTCATAGATTCAGTTGTATTTCTAGTAAGTATGAGTTCATCAGTTTGTATTCCTGCATAATCAGCAAGCTTTTTTCTAACTTTTTCTCGCATTTCCGTCTGGCGAGTTCTCATATAGTATGATGGAGATTCGTTTATTTCATTAACAAAGCTTACCCAGTATTCTTTTACGCTCTCAGGAGATGGACTAAAGTATCCAGACTCAAGATTGATGAAATTAACATTTTGATGGTACATATCAGCCACCTTTTTCCAGTAACTTTCATCTTTATTTAAACTTTTAAGATCAATTGTATTTTTTTTATGGCTTAATGAGAATAAGGGAAATAAGCTTCCAGCTGCTATTGACTTATGAATAAAATCTCTTCTTGATACAGACATATTTACAATTTATTAAAAAAAAAAGGCTAACAAAATGTTAGCCTTTAATTTTAACTATAAAGTTTGAATAATCTACTCAACTGTTACCGGGAAACCTGGTCCAGGAAAATCTGCAGGGTTACCGTGAGGTACAGTAGCTCCAAACTTCTCATTGATAGCATCAATGAACTTATTAGCTATAAGACTATATCCTCTAGCATTTGGATGTATACCATCAGTTGAAAACATGCCGGTTGGTGGAGCAAAGTCATAAGTTATAATAGCGTTATTTACAACAAAAGGACTAGCACCTCCATATGTTTGGAAGAATCCATCAAAATCAGCTACAGCAACTCTGTCACTTCCTACATTAATAACAGCACTTTTAATAGCTATATTAACTAAAGTTCTAGCAGTTTCAAATTCATAAAGTTCAGTAGCAGTAAGAACGTACTCATCTGTTAGTGGTGCGGTAACTCCCCATACAACTGTAGGAGAAACAGCAACTCCAAGAACAGCTTGAGCAGCTAATGGTAAAATGTCATTATCTGTAGCCATTCTAGCCATTCTATATGGTTCTAACTGTGCTCTCGTAGTAGCATCTATCACTGAACCAGCAACTAATGCGTCCCATAATGGACCTAAATCAGTCAGAGATTCATCATTAATTAGTACTGCGTTTGCTCCAGCAGACCATGAAAGCTGTCTAGCAGCAGCTTCAGTATCACTTAAATAACCTTGTGCAGAAAGTCCAGCAAGTGTTGCATTGAATCCAGCAGCTAAAGTCTGAAGCAACCCAATCGTTGCAGCATCATCAGTTGGATGTAATGGAATAATTCCAGAAGGTTTAGCCACAGTACTTGCAATAAATTGAAAATACGGTAAAGCTAATAGATCAGGAACAGTTCCGATAACACCTTTCCAAGCAGGGTTCATAGTAAGCATAGCTCCAAGAGCTGCCTGATAATTAGTGCCTAATTCTGTGGAATTTGGTTTAGGAGCTTGTGCTTCGTCGCCACCTCTTGCAGAGTAGGCTACAAAGTCAGAAAATCCTAGCCATGACATGAAGAATGTCCCACCTGATCCAATAAATTGTGCAACAGGAGACAATGTTGCGCCCGAAGCGTCAAACCTCGCAAAAAATGGATTAACAGGCGCCTGTGTACCATCATTAGGAATCAAAAACTGACCTAATACTGAATTTGGAAATGCAAAATTATTTAATGCAGCTTTATCTCCACTGTATGGAGTTGCAACAGAAGCTGCATCACCTTGAGAGAAGCTAATTCCAATTGCACCAGTTGATGCACTTTGTGTCAAGAATGTTTTACCTTGATCATCAGATGTACCAGCAACACCATCAGGACCTGGACCTAAATACCCATTTTCTGAATTTATGTCTGGTTGATTAAATGTAGCCGAACCACCAGCAAATTGTAGCTGATGATTAATCATTTTACCTAGAGAGTACATTTGACCACTGTTGTTCAAAGTACCATCCATAAGACCAGCTGTAAAACTACCTCCTATTGTAACAAACTTACTAAAGTCTGCACTACCACTATTACCACTTGGGGTTCCAGCAGGATTATAAACATAAGGTTTAAATTCAGCTACTTCTTGTTCACAAGCAAAAAATACTAGTGAAAGAGCAACTGTTAAAATTATTGATTTAAACTTTTTCATAATTATTTATTTATTAGTTTAAAAATTCATCAAAGGTTAGAGATACGTAGAAAAGTTTTCCAACGAATGGTCCACCTGGTCTAGATCTGTAATCATTATTATCAATTCCAATATGGTTTCCACCTACTTTAACAATAGTCTTCAGACTCTCAATTTTGTAGTTAACTTGAGCGTCAAAAGTTCCGTAAGCAGGAATCATCATATTAGCGAAAGTACTTTCGTATAAGAAGTCATCTTGGAATCTTAGACTTGCTGAGAATCCAAAGTTTTTAAATACTTCTCTGTTTGAGAAAGTAAAAGAGTACATATTCTCTGGAGTATTAAAATAAGAGATAAAATCACTTTCAGATCTATCAGATCCATCAATCTCTAAATTTTTGTAATTATAATTTCCAGCTAATTTGTAACCCATTCCAACATCTACTGTAAGTCCAAGTCCAAATCCCCAAGATCTAACATCAGCATCAGTATTACTATTTAATGCCCAAGTATATCCAGCAGGAATAGCTTGTCCTTTATGAGTTGAAGCAAACTTAGCGTTAACATTTTGTCCGCCTTCAAAATCATCATAATTGGTATTATAATAGTTCATATCAACAAGTAATACATCTCCTATTATTCCTTTATAACCAATTTCAATTGAGGATAATTTTTCGGGCTTTATATAATCAACATATGCCTCTTGAAGTAGCGCTGAATTACCTCCAATTGGATTTCCACTAGCAGGATCTAATGTTCCACCTGAAAGTAAAAATGCTTGATAAGATTCATTTGTCCAAGCTCCACCTTCCATCACACCGTATCTCTCAGCATTAGCTTTTGCAGTACCAAGAAGTGTTGATGTTCCAGTTGGGAAGAATATAAACTGAGACTGAGTATCAGGACTTCTGAAACCAGTTTGATAACTAAATCTTAAATTATGATTTTCAGCAAATGTATAAACTGCTGCAATCCTTGGTGTTACCTGTCCTTCATAGTTTTGATTTTTATCATATCTTAAAGAACCGATAAATCTGAATCCGTCAAAGACTTCAGTATTTACTTGAGCAAATGCACCAAATTCTCCAATATGTATTCTCTCATTAACTCCGTTTCCATCAGGATCTTCATTAAAGACAGTCCCATCAGTGAAAATACCATAGTTTCTGTAGTTTGCACCTAATAGTAACCAGTTAGCAGCCTCATAAGTAATATCAGCATGTGTTAACTTAGAGTTGTCATAGAAACTTGCACCTGGTGCATTAGGATCTTGAAATCTATTTTTCATAACTTGATCTCTAACACCTATCCACTCAGCAGATCCTACAGCAGGAATACCAGCATCAGCTTGTTGTCTAGAAACAATATGTGCAAAATGTGTATCTCCAGCAGGAACTCCAGGAACATAACCTTGCATTGCAGTAATATATGTCTGAAGATATGTAGGAGCCCATTGCGCTGCGCTTGGGCTAAATACTTCATTCATTATTGCTCCAAGTGCTCCTAAGTTGTAAGAGTTACCAGCATCGGTAACAGACTGATAAATTTTGAAGTTAAGCTTATCACTCTCTAAACCAAGTTTGAAGAATTGCTGTCCGAAATCTCTAAGAGCGTATTTCTGTGCCCCAGTATAGATAGTGTTTCCTCCACCTTTTCTATATACTAATGAAGCTTCAAGATTGTCATTAAGTCTATAATTAATTCCAATATCATACTTCATATTTTTAGCATCATTATCATCAAGTAAAAATTCTTCAGGTAAACCAGTTCTTCTTAAGTCTAAAACTTGCTCAGGTAATAGTGACACCCAATTACCAACTAAAGATGCTGCTGCCATAACTGGAACAGCAACTTGAGTCTCATCTCCATGTAGGTTAAGACCATTAAAATTTGGTCTTCCTCTCATGTCAATATTTCCAAATGCATTTCCTGAAGCATCAACATTAGTTGTATAATCATCAGCAATCCAGTCTGTAGCCATGTCATATGAGAAGTTTACTTTAATAGCAAGCTTATCATTGAATGCTTTAGCATACCTTAAGTTATACTTTGAATAGCCATTATTTTCGTTACCAGCTCTATGAGATTTTGTATAACCTTGCATTATTTGAGCAGATAAACCTTGGTATTCGAAAGGACTCTTGCTTGTCATAGACATTACTCCGTTAAAAGCATTAGGACCATATAGAGCAGAAGATGCACCTGGTATAATCTCAACACTTTCAAGGTCAAGAGGGTTAATTCCAACTAAATTACCAGTTGGGAAGTTAAGTAACGGAGCGGATGTATCCATTCCATCAACCAATTGAACGAATCTTGTATTCGCATCAGTGGCAAATCCTCTTGTATTAACAGCTGCAAAGTTTAGACTTCCTCTACTCACTTTTACACCTTTAATGTGTTCAAGTTGATCCATAAAATCAGCAGTCGCTGTATTTTGGATTTCAAGTAGATCCATCTTTTCAATTGTAACAGGTGCTTCTAAGATACTTTGCTCAACTCTTGAAGCAGATACAACTACTTCGCTACCAAGCAGAATAGATTCTGACATAGTAACGTTTAGATCAGACACATTAGAGGAAACATTAACCTCTTGTGTCTGGTATCCAACAATTGAAAAAACTAATGTTGCAGATGTTTCAGCAACATTCAAACTAAAGTTACCATCTCTATCTGAGACAGTTCCTAGTACTTTGCCTTTAACTAATATATTTACACCAACTAATCCACCATCTTCATCTGAAACATTTCCTGAAATGGAAATATTTTGAGAATATGATTGGAATGTAACTGTAGAAAATAATAAGAAAAGGCAGACTAATTTCTTTACAAAATTATTCATACACTTTATAGTTTATGTTAAAATTCAAGTTAGTTATACTTATAACAACTAAGTAAATTAATCAAAATTTAGGTATTTAGGGAATTAATCAGACTTATTTTCAATATGTTCAATTAGTTTATCACACAGCTTATTTGTCTCTTTTGACATAAATTCATCCCCAGTTGAGTTAAGAATACTCTGACTTAGTCCTCCAAGACAGTCTATATAAAATCTTTTCATCTCATCTGTTTTCATTTCTTTAGTCCATAAATCAATTCTTAATGTATTATTCTTTTTATCATCCCATAAGGATAAACTAATTGATTTTGTTTCAGATAATCCATCATTTAAACTATCTTCAGCCATCCATTCGATTTTTTCTGGTATGTTTTTTTCATCAAGGCTAACAATAAATTTAATTTCAGACTTTTTCATTATTTAAAATTTTAATTGAACTAATTTCATCTTTTATTAATTGAGTTTTAAGTTCTTCTAATGAATTAAACTTAGATTCATCTCTTATTTTATCAATCAAAATGATTTTTAAAGTTTTTTCATAAAGATTGAAATTGATACCAAAGATATGTATTTCCACTCTTCTTTCTTTACCATCAACCGTAGGTCTGATTCCTATATTTAGCATTCCTCCGAAATACTTTTTATTTAATAAAATTTTACAAACATAAACTCCATTTCCAGGAATAATTTTTCCATCATTAATTAGAGATAAATTTGCAGTTGGATAACCAATTTTTTTCCCAATTCCATCACCTTTTATAACATTACCTGTGATAAAAAAATCATAACCAAGCATATTATTTGCTTTTTTTAGGTTTCCAGTTAGTATTTCTTTTCTTATAGAAGATGAACTTATTTCAAAATTTTTATTTATTTCCTTCTTTTTTATTTCTTGTATTTTAAAATCAAATTTTTCTTTATTATTTTCTAGATAATGAAAGTTACCCTCTCTATTGTGTCCAAAACTGTGATTGAAGCCAATAATTAACTTGTTAATATTTAATTTTTTAATTAAATATTGTTGAATAAATGATTCAGCCTTTATTTTGGAAAATTCTTTTGTAAACTCAATCAAATAGATAAAATCTATTCCTTCTTTTTCTAAATAATCCATTTTATCATTCTTACTAAGAAGAAATTCTATATTGGAATTTTTATCTAATACTGTTTTTGGATGTGGCCAAAATGTAATTAGAATACTTTTACCTTTTTTTAATTTTGCTTGAGTTACTAATTCTGTTATTATTTTCTTATGTCCAAGATGGATTCCATCAAAATATCCAATGGTAGCTATCGAATAACCTTTAATGTTAATTTTTGATGTACTTTTAATAATTTTCAATTTTTTCTTTTTTTAAATTTTGAACTAAAATATTTATTCTTAAAGCATTATGCACATCATAATTACCAATCATGGTTCTTCTAAGTTTAGAGAGAACTGCTCCGCAACCTAATTTTTTACCAAAATCTCTTGCAATAGATCTTATATATGTTCCTTTTGTACACGTTATCTTAAAACTAATGTTTGGGAAATTAATTTTTGAGATTTCAAATCTTAGGATATTTATTTTTTTTTCTTTTATTTCTATGTTTTCATTTTGTCTTGCATATTCATATGCTCTTTTTCCATTAATTTTAACTGCGGAAAATTTTGGTGGTCTTTGAAGTTGTTCTCCTAGAAAATTAAAACTTAAATTTTTAATCTTTTCTTCAGTTATTTCGGTTATATCATAAGTTTTATTAAACTCAGTTTCTAGGTCATGAGAAGGTGTTGTTTTTCCTAAAATAAATTCACCTGTATACTCTTTATTTAGATTTTGGATATCATTAATTTTTTTTGTGTTTTTTCCTGTACAAATAATGAGAAGTCCTGTTGCTAGAGGATCTAAAGTACCAGCATGTCCTACTTTTTTACATTTTATAACATTTTTTAGTTTTTTTACTACATCAAATGAAGTCCAATCAAGATCTTTATCAATTAATAAAGTTTGTCCTTTGTTATATTTTTCTAAAAAGCTCATAAGATGTTAAAATGACTTTTATGAGCAAAGTAAAAGATTTATTTTAGTAAAGAAGAAATTGTATGAAAAGATATTTGCTCTTTTTTTTTATTATAATCTCCAATGACATTCTCTGTCAAAAGATAAAAAGTCAAAAGGGTTTATCATTAAATATCGTAAAAAAAATAGATTTTTCGTCAGTTTTCAATTCTACTGATAATCAAATAGGAGATTATATTATTAAAAGTTTAGAAAATAAAGGAATAGCAGTTTCAGATGATGAAAGATATTTTATTTCTGTTTCTTTTGGTTGGAAATATAAAAGATCTACAGAATTAGAAATTGATAATTTTAAAGGTTTTATTATTGATAAAAAAAATGGAGAAAAAGTTGTAGCAGAATTTTCTTTATCTAAAATTAAAAATCTTAAGCAATCCATTAATCTTCTTGTTGATAATCTTCTACATAAAAATAATTTAGTAGGTGAAGATGGAAAATTTATTGATATTCAAGACCATTTTATGAAGATGAATATGAAGATGTGGGATTCTTCCAGGCCAGATTCTCATGCTCCATCAGGCGTAGATGCAGATCATGTCCATACTAAAGGTGGAATAATGATAGGATATAAATTTATTTCATCTCAAGGTAAAGGAAGCTATAATGATGATACTAGATACGATAGAAACAAAATATTTTCATATTACATGAGAAATGTCATTTCTCAAAAAATTGATAAACATTCTCTTGAGATAATGTATGGCATTTCAAATTTTCTTACCCTATATTCAAATCTAAGTTTTTTTAAAAAAGAAACTTCATATGAATCTCTTGAAAATGAATTAAGTAATTTATTTACATCAGGATTTGGAGATATAGATGTTCAATCCTTATACAGTATAATAAGTAAAAAGAATATAAAGCTACATTCAAATTTTGGCTTTATTATTCCATCAGGTAGTATTGAAAAGAAAAATAAATTAAATATGATGCCATACTCAATGCAAATTGGATCTGGTCATATGTCTATTCTATCAGGCTTTACATCTTTATTTCAATTGAAAAAAATTTCAGGTGGATTTCAACCAATCTATTCATTTAGAGTTGGAAAAAACTCTAGGGGTTATGCTCAAGGTAATTTATTGGATATTAATTATTGGGTAGCATTGAAGCTTACCAACTCACTTAGTTTAAGTATAAGACAGAATTATATTAATCTTAAAAAAATTTCAGGTGCAGATAGTGACCTTAATAAAAGTTTAATGATTATAAATAACAATAATAATTCAGGAAATGTATTACTAAACTCATCTTTAGGATTAAATCTAGCAATTAAGAAAGGAGTGTTTAGAAATACAAGAATTTCTTTAGAGTATTCTGTACCAAGTTATATGAGTTATAATGGTCTGCAAGTTGGAAGTTTTAATGACTTTATTTTAAATTTACAGTATAGTCCTAACGGACATAAAAATCATTAATAATGAGATATATTTTTTTACTTTTTTTATTCATTTCATGTTCAACAGACAACTCGCTTCATGAATCAAATATGGAATTAGTCGAGGATATTATTTTTAAACATGATCAACTTATGATAGAAATGAAAAACATTAAAAAAATTAAAAATACTTTAAGTGAATTAGATGAAAATTTTGATGTTGAAGATGCTATGAAGAATTTAGATGATGCACATAAATCGATGATGAATTTTATGAAAGAATTTAGTGATGAATTTTCTTTTGATAAGTATCCAATGAATAAAAAAACTTATCAGAATTTAGATAAGATTGATATAAAATCTGTAAATGATAGATTGAATGAATTTTCTAAATATATTAATGATGTTTCTGAGAAATTTTCATCAAGTATAAGTCAGGGAAATAAGATATTAGATGTTACTTCTAAGTGAATCAAGTTCTGAAAAAGAATAATTTAAAATGCCTGATTCACATTCGTTAAAATTGAAATGCCACCATTCAAATTCATAGACTGAAAACTTATTTTTTTTCATAATTGATATTAACATATCTCTTACATCCCTTTGTTTTTTTGTTCCTCCTGTATAGCTTGGATATGCTTTTTCTGTAAATTCATCATATCCTGAAATCATTTCAAAAACTTCTCCACTTTTTATCTCATATAAACCTATATCTATAGCACATCCTTTGTTATGTACCGACCCGTTTGAAGGATCTGCTACAAAATGTTTTAAGTCATCAGGTGTTCCTTCCCAAAACATTTTTGTAATAAACCATGGTCTATACGCATCATAAATTACTATTCCATATCCTTTATTTTTTAATTCTTTATTTGCTTTAATAAGATATGATGCTGCGTCTTTGTTAAGAAAAGCTCTTGGTTCTTGATAAAAAATAGATCTCATAAAATTATTATTAGAAGCATATCTTATATCTAACCTAAAATCATTGTTTAGTTTTTCAAGATCAACTAAATTTTTAAAAGAATTAGTGCTATCAAGTTTAGGAGGAGTTGAATTTATAGCAATTTCTCTGATCTCACTTATTGTTTTAGTTGGATTAATATAGAAAGTTTTTTCTTTGTCATTGCAACCAAAAAAAATTCCAATTGATCCAACAAGTAAACAGTAGAAAGAAAAATAGATAAGCTTACTTTCTTTGACGATTTTTAGCATAAGCTTACAAGCTAAAATACCACTAAATAGAGCTGATATAAATCCTATTAAATACGGAAATGATATTATGTTTTGATAAATAATATCTGAGTTTGATAACCCATTAATAATTTTTAAAATTAAGATTCCAAAAATAGGAACTAATACCATCAAAAATGAAAATTTTGTTGCTTCTTCCTTGTTAATTTTTAGTAGTAATGCTACTGATATTGTTGCACCTGATCTTGAAATACCAGGAAAAATTGCAAGAGCTTGAGCAAGACCTATTATAATAGCATGTAAATAACTTATATTATTTTTATTATTTTCTTTACTGAAATAGGTAAAAAAAAGAAGTAATGAAGTTATGATAAGCATACTTCCAACAAGAAAAATATTTCCATTAAAAAGTGACTCTACTTCATTTTCATATAATAATCCAACTATGCCAATTGGAATACTTGATATTAATATTTTAATTACCAGGCTTAAATATTTCTTCTCACCAATAAAAAATCCTTTTATAATTTTTAGAATATCATACTTAAAAACATAAATTATACTAATAGCAGTAGCTATATGAACTAGAATAGTGAAGGAAAGATTATCTTTTTGATTGGTGTTTAAAATAAAAGATGCCAGTTCTAAATGGCCACTACTACTGATTGGAAGAAATTCAGTTAAACCTTGAATTATTCCTAGTATAAGAGCTTCATGCCATTCCATTTTCTATTTCCCTTTATAAAAAATGGCAAAAAATTGAAATATAAAACCAAAGAGCACAATTATAGGTCCCAATGTTAATCCTAAAAATCCATATCCGTACTCTTCATTATCAAGGGTCATAATAAAGAAACCCATAAAAATTATTATTATACCTATAATCATAAGTTTGTAATTACTTTTATTAAAAGGTAGATTAGATTTATTTTTCATTACTTATATAAGTCATCTAAGGAAGAGTTCAAATACTTATTTACAGATGTGTAAGTACTTATCATAACAATTAGTACACCAGCTATTATTAATGAGATAAATATAATACTTAATTTTTCAAAGCCTATAATCATATTAGTTTCATTTATTTTTTCATTAATTAAAATTACTATAGAATATAAGATTCCTGATGCTAATACTCCAGATATAAATCCATAAGCTATCCCCCTTATTATAAATGGTTTTAAAATATAGTTTGCAGTTGCACCAACAAGCTGCATACTTCTGATTAAAAATCTTTGTGAGAAAAGTGCTATTCTTAGTGTATTATTAATTAGAATAACTGAAATGATAAATAATATGAAAAATATTCCAACAAACACTAAACTTATATTTCTCACATTTGAATTAATATCATTAATCATCTCTTTTGAATAATCTACTTCATAAACTCCGGGAATTTTAAGTATATCACTTTCAATATTTGAGAGCTTTTCTTTCTCAAAAAAATCAGAATTTATTTTTAGAATTATAAGATCTCTTAAAGGATTATTTCCTAAAAAACTTACAAAATCTTCTCCAATTTCTTTTGAAAATTCTTTTGCAGCATCTGAACTTGATATATAGGTTAAAGTGGACTCATCTTTTTTTAGAACATAATTTTTTGTAAATAAGGTCCTTTTAATTTGATCAACTTGATTTAAAGATATTTCTTTATTTAAAAAAATGTTTATTTCTGTATTTTCTTGAATTATTTTCTTCACTTCAATAGAGGAAAGTAAAAAGAAACTAAATATGCCCAAAAGTAGAAGAGAAAGAGAAACACTAAATATTACACTTAAAAAAGGGAAATTCCCAAATGTTTTTTTTGCAATTTTCTTTCTCTTCTTATACATGATACAGTTATACCAATAGAGGAGCAATAACTAAAGCAACTACTGATATTAGTTTAAGTAATATATTTAGTGAAGGACCAGATGTATCTTTAAATGGATCGCCAACTGTATCACCTACGACTGCAGCCTTATGTGCTTCTGTTCCCTTATTTCCAGCTTCTTCGATCATTTTTTTAGCATTATCCCAAGCTCCACCAGCATTAGATTGAAAAATAGCCATTAGAACTCCTGAAGATGTAACTCCAGCTAATAAACCACCTAACATCTCAGCACCCCCACCGAATCCAATTGCTACAGGTACTAGTATAGCCATTAGACCTGGCAATATCATTTCTCTTAGAGCAGCTTGAGTTGATATTTCAACACATTTGCTATACTCTGCAACACCGTCTGCTTCATTGAAAATTTTCATATCAGCTTTTGTGGCTTTTGAAAGATCTGAGTCATATTTTCTCATAACCTTTAAAGCTGCCTTTAATTTTGGGAGTTCATTGAATTGTCTTCTTACTTCTTCAATCATACTCATTGCTGCTTTACCAACTGCATTCATAGACAATGCAGAGAACACAAAAGGAAGCATCGCTCCTATAAGTAATCCAGTCATAACTACAGGGTTTGATATATCAATTGATGTTATTTGAGCAGTTTGCATAAATGCTGCAAATAGAGCTAAAGCCGTTAGAGCTGCAGATGCAATAGCAAAACCTTTTCCGATCGCTGCAGTTGTATTTCCGACAGCATCAAGTTTGTCAGTTCTTTCTCTTACCTTAGGTGGAAGCTCAGCCATTTCTGCTATACCACCAGCATTATCTGATATTGGCCCATATGCATCAACAGCAAGTTGAATTCCAGTATTAGCTAACATCCCTACTGCAGCAATAGCAATACCATAAAGACCAGCATAACTAAATGAAATTAGAATTGCAGCGCATATTAGTAATATTGGAATTGCAGTTGACATCATACCAACTCCAAGACCAGATATAATTGTAGTTGCAGCACCAGTGTCTGACTGTTTAACTATTGATTTTACAGGACTTTTGCCAGTTGCAGTATAGTATTCTGTAATTTTTCCAACACCTAGTCCAGCTAAAAGTCCAGCTAAAGTAGCATAGAAAACACCTATTGATGTATATTCTATTCCATTAAAAACCCATGTTTCTGGTAAAAAGAAATTGATCAAATAGAAAGTAGCAGCTATCATTAAACCAGCGGAAACAAATTCACCAGTATTTAAAGCTTTATGAGGGCTTCCACCTTCTTTTACTCTTACAAAAAAAGTTCCAATTATTGACATGATAATTCCTGTTGAGGCAATGAACAATGGTAGTAAAATTGCATTAGTTTCATTTCCAGAAAATTCTTGTAAACCAACAAATGCAGCTCCTAAAACCATGGCTCCAATTATAGAACCAACAAATGATTCAAAAAGATCTGCTCCCATACCTGCAACATCACCTACATTATCACCTACATTATCTGCAATTGTTGCTGGATTTAGAGGATGATCTTCTGGGATTCCTGCTTCAACTTTACCAACTAGGTCAGCACCAACATCTGCTGCCTTTGTATATATTCCTCCACCGACTCTAGCAAATAGTGCTATAGAAGAAGCACCTAATGAAAATCCAGAGATTACCTTAATTACAGTATCAAGTTCTTTAAACATATTTTGATAAATTAGAAAAAGAGATCCTAGTCCAAGAACACCAAGTCCTACAACACCAAGTCCCATTACTGCACCACCTGAAAAAGCAATTTCTAGTGCTTTCCCAAGAGAATGTTGAGCTGCATTAGTAGTTCTAACGTTTGCTTTAGTTGCTACTTTCATTCCTATAAATCCAGCTAATCCTGAACATAAAGCTCCAACAACAAAAGAAACTCCAACTAGGTAACTAGTTCCTTCACTAATTCCCTTAAAGCCAAGAAGAATTGCTGTTCCAATTACAAAAATTGATAATATTTTATATTCAGCTCTTAAAAATGCCATCGCACCATCAGAGATGTTTTTAGCAATTCTTTCCATTTTTTCAGAGCCAACTTCTTTAGATGCAACCCAATTATTTTTAAAATATACAAATAAGAGTGCTAAGATACCCGCACCAGGTATGAAATATAGTATGTTGTCCATAGTTGTTAATTTAATTTTTACCGCAAATATAGTATCTAATATTTAGCTACAATATTCTTCGTATATGTTTTTAAGGTGATCAGAAATCATTGATGCATCTCTTCCTTCAATATGATGTCTTTCAACAAAATGTATAAGTTCTCCATTATCAAATAAAGCTATAGCAGGTGAGCTTGGTGGATAAGGAAGACACATCTCTCTGATTTTATTGACAGCATCAAAATCTACTCCTGCAAAAACAGTATATAGCTTATCAGGTTTTTTGTCAGATATTGTTAAAGAATGTTTAACTCCTGGTCTTGCAGCTCCAGCCGCACACCCACAAACAGAGTTTATTAATACAAGGCACTTTCCTGATTTATCATTAAGTTCAGAAACAACTGTTTCTGCATCTTTAAGTTCTGTAAAACCTACTGATGTTAACTCTTCAATCATAGGTTTTGTTAATTCATCTGGATACATAATAAAAATTTATTTATTTAAAAATTACATAAAACCTAACTCAAGTTTAGCCT
>CACPJB010000002.1 GCA_902634135.1 uncultured Marinoscillum sp.
ATTAACTGCTGACCCAGGTGGTGAAATTGCTCAAACAGATTATGAAACTTTGACTCCGGTCGATATAACTTATTCAGATGAAGCTGTAAATCTTGCTAAAAAAATATTTCAGTTAAGTATTACTGGAAAATGTACTTCATCAGAAATTGCATTAGAAGCTGCTAAAATTATGTTTACTAATGAAAAAGATTTTGCTGTAGCAAAATTTATATCTAGTAGAGAATTATCTTCAAAAAACTACGAAACTGCTTTACAATATTGTGATGCTGCTATAGAAAGTACAGATGATAACAATAAAAAATCTGAAATGTTTTTAAGAAAAGCACAGGTTTATCAGGTTATTGGAAATAAAGTTAAATCTAGAAATAATGCTAGAAAATCTATATCATTGAACTCAAGTAATACCGATGGCTATAATCTGATTGGAAATTTATATATGTCATCTTATGATGACTGTAGAGAAGGAAAAAGTAGAGTTCAGGATAGATTGGTGTTTATTGCAGCTTATAATATTTTTAAAAGTGGGGGTCTTAACTCAAAAGCCAATCAAGCTCGTGAGCAGTTCCCTTCAATGGAGGAAATATTTAATGAAAACCTTGAAGTAGGTGAATCTATGAATACTGGATGTTGGATAAATGAAACTGTAACTTTAAATAAAAGATAATGAAAAATTTTAGTATTGATCAGTTTATATCTAGTGTTCCTGTTTTAAGATTATTTGGTAAAAACTTAGCTCTAAATGCAGGTATAGCTTTTGTCATTCAGGATTTTTTGATCCCTTTATATAAACAATATATCTTTAATATTGTTGTTGGGTTGATTGTATTTGGATTATTTTCTTTGTTTTATTGGTTTTTAATATATAAAAGCAAGAAAAAAAACTTTGCTCATTTTTCTTTTCAAGTTTCTGTAGTCAGTATTATTTTATCAATAATGGTAGGAGCTTTAAGCTCAGTCTCAAAAGCGCTTTCATCTGATGACAGAGGTATATTAGCATCTAATGTAGATTTTGTTGCAGATCTTCAGGATAATACAAATATTTATAATGAAGACATTCAGTCTCTCGGAAGAGATATATCTAAAGTTTCTAATCAATTTTCCGAATTACAAAGTGATCTTTCAACATTATCTGAACAAATATCATCTCAACTTTCTGAGGAAGGAAATCCATTAGATGAAGAAGAGTTTTTAGATAAAATTTCAACTCTTATTGATGAAAAAGGATTATCTAATGAGACTGTTATTTTAAATGATGATGATTCAGAAGAAGTTAAAGAATTAAAGAAGAATTTAGATATTGCAACTGAACTTCTAAGGCAGGTTACTCTTGCAAATGTAAATCTCCAAAAAAGAGATGAAATTGTAGAAGAATCACTGAATGCCGATAGCTTAGTTTATTACATTGATGATTTAAAGAGTGATGTTAATGATCTTAGAAATTTTTCATTACAACTATTAGCAAACACTGCTTTGGCTGATTCTCGATCTGAATTTAATAATTTTAAAAATGAAACTAAAAAAGAGTTAGAAGACTTTAAGTTATTTACTTCAAATCAAATTCAAGAGATTAAAGAATTATCAAATGAGATCTTGAATAACTATAATAGAAATCCAGGTAAATCAGATAATAATTTATCAAAAGAGCTTAAAGATTTATCTAAAGCAATGGAAAAGAATAACTCAAAGAGCTCTATTATAGATGAAAATTATTTAGAAGAAATAGTAGAGACCTATCAAGAATTGGCTCAAAAAATCGAAAATAATTCAGTTCAAACTGATTTAAAAGAAATTAAAGAAGAAATAGCAAATCTTTCCAGTTCTAAAACAACAATGGATCCTGCTGTAATTGAAAAAATAAATTCAGCTCCAGATGGTGGTATAAACAATTCAGCTGGATTATCTGAGCTCAAATATTATATAGTCGAATTAATGAAGGACCAAAATGAAATTAGACAAATAGTTAAGGATTTGAGAGAGCTCCTAGAAAAAAATGAAGAAAATTAATGCCTTATTTTTTTCTAGTATCATTATTCTTTTTTTTATCGTGTTCAAATAATAATCAAATTCAAAACATGGATCTCTATGAAGGACCCATAGTTGAGATAAAGGATTTAAATACTTTTTTTTCCGACTCTGCTCAAGTTAGATTTAAGTTAATATCAGATATATATCAGGTTTTTGAATCTGGTGAAGAACAATACCCTAAAGGGTTATATATGGATATTTATTCTAAAGATTCAGATTTAATTTCGGCATCTTTTAAGGCAAATTATGTTATTAAATTTGAAAATGAAAATTATTATTTAGCAACTGGTAATGTGATTCTATTTAATTACAGTACTAGTGATGAATTAAGAACTGAGGAACTTTTTTGGTATCCAAATGATGAGAAATTTATTTCAGAAAAATTTGTTACAATAAAGACTGGAAATGAATTACATACTGGAGAGGGGATGGTATCTAATCAAGATTTTTCTGATTATGAAATTTTAAAGCCTGCGGGAGTTATAGAAGTTGATGAAAACTAAATACCTTTTTCTAATAATTGGAACAGTTTTATTTTTGTATGCTATTTATTTAAGTGTATCAATAGGCTTTTTAGATTCATACATTGTTTTCATGTTATCATTTGTTGTCTTATTTATTTATAAATTAAAGGAATAAATGAATGAAATTTATATGCAAATGATTCAGATTTATTAATAAAAAATTTAATTTTGGCATCCAAATAAAAGATATGGCAATAATTAGCACACTTAGAGATAAAATGGGGAAATTCCTCGTAGTAGTAGTGGGATTCTCCATTGCAGCTTTTGTATTAGGTGATATTTTAGGTCCTAACTCTTCAATAGGTAATCCGAACCAAAACACAGTTGGAGAAATTAATGGTGAAGAAATAGATCTAATTAGATTTAATTCTGTTTTTGAACAATTATCTTACAATTTTTCTCTAAATAATGGAAGATCACCAAATTCTCAAGAAATGGCAGGTATTAGAGATCAGGCTTGGGAAAAATTAATTAATGATATTAGTTATAACGAACAGTATAATAAACTTGGATTAACTGTTACTGATAGGGAATCTGTTGACATGGTACAAGGTGATAATATTCACCCAATGATTTTACAGGCATTTACCGACCCTAATACAGGATCTTTTAGTATCGATAATATAATAGGATACCTTCAAAATTTATCAACCCAACCTGTAAATCAGCAACAAGCTTGGTTTTCATTTGAAGCTAATTTAAAGCCTATGAGGCTTAGAACGAAATATGATAACTTGATAAGTCAAACAACGTTTATTAATACACTTCAATCCCAAGCAGAGTATTTTAACTCTTCAAATGTAGTTGACATATCTTACTATTTTATACCTTTTTATAAAGTTCCCGATTCTTTATTTCAAGTATCAACTGCAGAAATGAATAATTTTCTTAGAAAAAATAAAGATGATTATAAACAAGAGGAATCAAGATCTATAAATTTTGTTTATTTTCCATTATCACCTTCACAGGAAGATTCAACATTTGTACTTTCTGATATAAATGAAATAAAATCTAGTTTAAGTAATAATAAAATTAATGATTCAACATTTGCATTATTAAATTCTGATGGATTTAATCCATATACCAAATTTAATATAGATCAACTGCCTGAAGAATTAGTTGGAAAGGGTATTGGGTATACCTCAGACATTATATTTAGAGACGGTGGAATTTTGCTTTATAAATTATCTGATATTGTACAAGATGACAAATATAAAGCCAGAGCTAAACATATTTTATTAAAATTTAATGATCAAAATAAACAAGATGTTAGATCTGAAGCTTTAAGAATTTTGTCCCTTCTTAGAAATGGAAGTGATTTTGATGAAACAGCAAGAACATATAGTGAAGATGGGTCTGCTTCATTAGGTGGAGATTTAGGCTGGTTTTCTGAGGATGTAATGGTTAAACCTTTTCAAGATGCTGTTTTTTCTAGAAAGAGAGCTGGCTTAATACCTAGAATTATTGAATCAGACTTTGGCTTTCATATTATTAATGTTACTCAGCCAAAAACAAAGGAATCATATATGGTTACAACTATTATGAAAGAGATTATTCCAAGCGATAATACCAGAAACAATGTTTACAGAGATGCTGAGTTATTTAAAATAGATGCTTTATCTTCAAATGATTCATTTGAGGAAATAACTTTGAAAAATAATTATTCCTTAGAATCTGTAGAGAATATTGATAAAAATACATCTTCAATCTCTAATTTGTCAGATGCAAGAAGCGTTGTACTTTGGGCATATGCTGATGATAGATCTGTAAATGATATATCAGATGTTATTGAATTAAATAATGGATATGTTGTCTCTTTTTTAAGTGATATGACTAAAAAAGGCACAAAAAAATTAGATGATGTTGAAAATTCGGTTAGAAAAAAAATACTTGATGAAAAAAAGTTTAAATATTTCTCTGGAATGTTTGATAGTTATTCCTCGCTAGATGATATAAAAAATTTATATGATGGAGGGGAGATAAATAATATGGATGATTTAGATTTTAATTCTAATTCTATTCAAAATGTGGGATTTGCTCCAGAGGCAATTGGTGTTGCTTTCTCAATGAATGAAGGTGAATTGACAAAACCAATTAAAATTGATGATGGATTAATTATTATTCAACTTAATGGATTAAGTCAGGTGGATTCACTACAATCCTATTCAGATTATGGTACATCTTTACTTCAGGCTAATAAGTTTACTTCATCTTTAAAAATTGATAAGGCAATTAAAGAATTTTCAAAAATAGAAGATTTAAGATATAAATTCTTCTAATTAATGATTGGTTCAGATAGTTTTAAAAAATCCTTAGATGTTGAATATAATTTTCCCTCTAAGTATAATTTTAAATTCATAGTAGCTACTAAGGAAAAAAATAAAGTAATAGACCTTTTACCAAAAGCTAAAATTGCTGAAAAAAAATCAAGAAGTGGTAAATATACATCTGTAACTATGACTTCAGTCGTGAAAAATTCCTCTGAAATACTTTATATTTATGAAAAAGCTTCAAAAATTAAAGGGGTTATTTCATTGTAATATGTGGACTATATCAGATAATAAATTAAAAAGAGAATTTGTTTTTAAAGATTTCAAAGAGTCAATATCTTTCATTAATAAGATTTCTATTATTGCTGAAAAATATAATCATCATCCCGAAATATTTAACGTTTACAATAAGGTTATAATAACATTGTGTACACACGATAAAGGTTCAGTCGTAACTGATAAAGATTATAATTTAGCAAATAAAATAGATGAATTATTATGAGTAAAAGTTATGTTTTAAATATTATCCCTACCCCAATTGGAAATTTAGAAGATATTACTTTTAGATCATTAGATACATTAAAAAAATCAGATTATATTTTATGTGAAGACACTAGAGTTTCAAAAAAACTATTATCAAAATATAATATAGACGTTCCTTTGGTTTCTTTTCATTCCTATAATGAACACAAAACAGTTCAAAAACATATAGATCAAATTCTTGATGGTAAGACGATATCTTTAATATCTGATGCTGGCACTCCATCTATCTCAGACCCAGGTTTTTTAATTGTAAGGGAGTCTATTATTAATGATATTGAAATAAATTGCTTACCTGGACCAACAGCATTAATTCCTGCAATTGTTAATTCTGGATTGTCTTCAGATAGATTTATTTTTGAGGGATTCATTCCTAATAAAAAAGGTCGAACTAAAAGACTTAAAAGCTTAGTAGATGAAGAGAGATCTATAATTATTTATGAGTCTCCAAAAAAAATATTAAGATTACTAAATAATTTAATTAGCTTTTTGGGTGAGAAAAGAAAAGCTTCTGTTTCAAGAGAATTATCAAAAATTTATCAAGAAAATATCAGAGGTACTTTAAAAGAATTATACGATAAATTTGAAAACAAAAATATTAAAGGTGAATTAGTAATAGTTATTGATGGTAATAAAAATTAAACACTTTCTTCTATCTAGTTTATTGCTTGTATTTTCTTTATCTCTCCAAGGTAATGATGAGACAGAGTTTTCAATAATTACAATTGGTCCTTATGAATCTGAGTTATATAGTGCATTTGGTCATAGTGGGATAAGATATTTAGATAAAAAGAATGATATTGATCATTTTTATAACTATGGAATTTTTGATTTTAATCAACCTAATTTTTATATAAATTTTTTAAATGGGAAGCTCCTATACATGGTAGCTAAGTATAATTATAAAACTGCTGAGAAATATTATATTAATCAAGATAGATATGTTAAAGAGCAAGTACTAATTTTAACTGAATCAGAGAAAATTTTTTTATATAATTATTTAGAACAGAATATAAGGCCTGAAAATAGAACCTATTTATATAATTATGTATATAATAATTGTGCAACCAAGATTAGAGATGTATTATCAGTTGTATATGGAGAAGATTTGGAATTTATTTCGATGCCTGAAAATAAATCTTTTCGGGAGCTTATGGATTTATATTTATTTAATAATAAATGGGGAGATTTAGGGATTGATATTTGTCTTGGCCCTGAAATTGATTATAATGTTTCTTTTAATGAAGAAATGTTTCTTCCAGAATATTTATTTAAAGGTATAGGTGATGCATTAATTAATGGAGATAAAAAGATTATTTCGAAAACCAATATTATTAATACTCAGAAAGCTTTATTTCAAAATCATTTTTTGAATCCTTTTTTTGTGTTTTTAATCTTTTTTATTTTATCAATATACTTATCATTTCGACAAATTAAGTATCATATTAATTATATATTTTTTGATGTTTTAACTTTTTTAGTCTCAGGTATAATAGGATGTCTTTTGGTATATTTATGGGTTTTTACTGATCATTTGTCTGCTTTTAATTTTAATATAATATGGGCAATGCCACTTAATATAATTATTGGTATTTTATTATTAATTAATCTAAAGTCAAACCTAATTAAATGGTATTTCTTTTTATATGGCATATTATTATCTTCTCTTTTAATTTTATGGAAATGGATTCCTCAAAATTTAAATGAAGTTCTAATTTTATTTGTTATTGGAATAGTTGTTAGATTATTTGTTAATTTCATTAGTTTATCTAAAATGAAATCATAATATATTTTGAAGAATTACATCCATCTCATATCCTTTGTTTATTAAGTGAGCAATAAGTTTGTTCCTATCAGGTTGTTTTAGTTTTTGATTATATACTTCTATATTTTTTTTTAAAACATTTAAGTAAGTTTCTTCATCTATACTTGCAATACCTATTGTGACTTCATTTGATGATAGCCCCTTATTTTTTAGATGAAATTTAATTTTATTTTTTCCCCATCTATTGTTATTATTTTTTCCTCTTGAAAAAGATTTTGAAAACCTTATGTTATTAAGAAAGTCTAACTCAACAAGTCTTTTAATACAACTAATTATAACTTTTTGACTAAAGTTTTTTTTTTTAAGTTTATCTCTTACCTCCTTTTCTGATCGCTCTCTATAACTGCAAAATTTCATTGCTATTTGAAATGCATCATCTGCAGTTAGATTACTTAACATAACCTTTTCTATTTAAAATACTTTTAAGAAAACGAATCTCATTTTCATTATTAAAAACTCTGAAAGGAAAAATTATAAATTGTACAATATTAAGCTTAAACAAAAAACCATCACTTTGAATTTTTACTTTCTTTATAGTATCCCATTTTATTGGCATTCCTTGCTTATTATTAATTTTCATCATGATTTGATTACTAGATATTTCATAAGATAATCTCTCAAACATATAACTACTTTGTTCTACTTGAGTAACACCAAAAAATTGTATTAACCAGAAAATTATATATATAAATAAAGCTATTGTGCCACCAAATATCCACCATAGAGATGGAATAAAATAATGCATTCCACATATTGAAAAATAAATAATTAACACCCACCATTGTTCACCAAGTAGATTAAAAAATCCTTTTTTTATATATTGACTTTTATTCATTTGAAATTTTTTAGTTCTTATAATCATAATTTTTTATCTATTTTGAATTTTTGAACAATATACTTTTTGTCTGAATTATAAAGAGTCAAAAATACTTTGTAAATATCGTTATTAGACGAATACTCACCAAGAATATAAATTAGATTCTTTTCGGAATTTCCCTTATGAACGATTTTAAATTTATTTATATCATTTTTATCAAAGAAACTATCCAATGCCTTAGTTTGTTGGAAATTATTTCCCTTATATATCTTATCGTTAATTATTAGTTCACTTTTTAAATTTAAATATTTCGCTATGTCTTTAGTGCTTCTTATTTCTAATGAGCTTAATAAATTATCTATTGAATTTGTATTAATTAAAATAATAAATAGATGTACATATAAGAATTTCATCATAATAAATCTTTTGAAAAATAATGTAAATACCTAGAATTCAATAATTAATTTTACAATTATGAGTGAAAAAGTGATTCTTTTGATTATGGATGGTTGGGGTATTGGAGCCTCAACTGATAATTCGGCAGTATATAAAGCGAAAACTCCATTTTATGACAACTCACTAATTCAATATCCAAATTCTAAATTATCAGCATCAGGTGAAGATGTTGGGCTTCCCTCAGGTCAAATGGGTAATTCTGAGGTTGGTCATATGAACATTGGGGCAGGAAGAGTAGTTGATCAAGATTTAATTAGACTAAATAAATCTTTATCAAATGATGGAATTAAAAATAAGGAAGATTTTATTTCAGCAGTAGAATATGCAACTAAAAATAATTCAACTTTTCATTTGACTGGTCTTTTTTCTGATGGTGGAGTTCACTCACATTCGGACCATTTATATTTTATATTGGATTACCTTAAAAAAACTTCATTATCAAAAATTAGTTTGCATCTTTTTACAGATGGGAGAGATTGTAAACCAAAAGATAGTTACAGTCAAATTGCCAAATTAATTTCTTATATAGAGGGAACAAACATTTCAATAGCATCAGTTTCTGGAAGATATTATTCTATGGATAGAGATAATAGGTGGGAAAGAACAAAATTAGCTTACGATGCGATTGTTAATGGAATAGGGATAGAGTCACGTGATATTTTATCTTCAATTCAAACATCTTATTCTGAAGGGATAACAGATGAGTTCATCAAACCAATAGTATGCATTAAAGATAACAAACAACCTATTTCTAAAATTGAAAACGATGATATTGTTTTTTGTTTTAATTATAGGTCTGATAGAATGCGTCAAATGTCAAGAGTTCTAACTCAAGAGGATAATGTTGATTTTGATATGAAAAAGCTAAAATTAAAATATTTAACACTCACTCAGTATGATGAAAGTTTCAAGAATATTTCAGTTTTATATTCAAAAGAAAATATTAAAAATACTCTAGGAGAAGTTTTATCAAATAACTCGAAAAAACAATTGAGGATAGCCGAAACAGAGAAGTATCCTCATGTTACATTTTTCTTTTCAGGTGGAAGAGAGAAAGAATTTGATTTTGAGAAAAGGATATTATGCCCATCGCCTAAGGTTGCCACCTATGATTTGAAACCAGAAATGAGTGCTATAGATGTATCTGAAAAATTTATTTCTGAGGTAAATGCAAGATCATTTGATTTTGCTTGTTTAAACTTTGCAAATCCAGACATGGTGGGTCATACTGGAGATTTTGATGCTGCAGTTAAAGCTTGCGAAGTTGTAGATAAGGAAGTTTCTAAAATTGTGGAAGTTGCAAATAAGAATGGATATACTATTTTATTAACAGCTGATCACGGTAATGCAGAACTGATGAGAAATGAAGATGGTTCCCCTCATACTTATCATACTACAAACCTTGTTCCTTTTATTGTCTTTTCTAAAAATAATTATTCTCCTAAAGACGGTAAGCTCGGTGATATAGCTCCAACAGTTCTTAAAATTATGGGTATCGATATACCAACTGAAATGTCAGGAAACATCCTTATATAAAAACTTTTAAAATATATATTTTATATTCGCTTTTTAAGTAAATATATATCTGTTGAGAAAATTTTTATTAATATTTTTATTCCTCTCTTGTGAAAATCATGAAGTTTTAGACCCTAATCCTACAGATATGGAAATTAGTTTGGCTAAAGAAAAATGGGAAAATAAAAATTTTAATAACTATGAATATACACTCGAAGTATCATGTTATTGTTTTAACGATGGTCCTAATGATATTGAAATCAAAAACAATGATTTATTTAAAGTTAATGGTAAATCTGTAACATTAGAACAGTTACAGAATGAGTATTGGGACGTGAAAACAATAGAGGAGTTATTTAATATCATAGATTCGAAATTAGAAGATGATCCTTTTAGCTATTCATTAAAATTTGACGAAAATTATGGTTTTCCAATTGATATATATTTCGATATGGAAGAAATGATTGCAGATGAGGAAATCGGTTATAAAATATCTTATTTTCAAATAAATTAATTAATTATGAAAAACATATCAATTCTTTTATTAGCATTTTTATTTGTAAGTTGTGACGACGAAGATTCTTCTTCTCCGTGCAAAGTTGATGGTCTTGATGGACGTATTTGTACAGAAGAGTATCAGCCTGTTTGCGGATGTAATAATCAAACTTATTCTAACTCATGTTATGCTGGGAGAGATGGTGTGACATCCTGGTCAGAAGGTGAGTGTTGAGGTTAATTTACTTTTAACTTTGGGCTCTTTTTTTTACTTCTTCAAAATTTAATTTATATTGATCTCATATTTTAATTTATAAACTATTAAGAGATGAGAAAATTTTATCTAATAATCGCTACGATTTTTATTGTAGCTGCGTGCTCTGCACCTACTCAAAATACTGACATGGGAATGAGTATGGACGGTGAGCCTGATGGCCCACATACAAGTGTAGAATGGCAAGTATGGGCATATTCTACTGCTGCTCCAGAATTCATTGCAGAAGGAGCAACAGTATATGATGGACCACCTGATATGGGAGGAAAACTATTAAGACAAGGAACTAATGGATGGACTTGTTTACCAGCAAATCCGAGAGGTATGTCCGATCCTGAAAATGGATGGAAAGATGCTCATGAAGCAATGGCTTTATGTGGAGATGCAGAAGTATTTAAATGGATTGGAGCTTATTTTGCTGGAGAAGTGCCAGTAATGGATAAAGATGGATATGCATGGATGTTACATGGAGACATGGGTGAAGATAATACAACACCAATGATAACAGACAAAGCAATGGCAGCTGAAGGACACTGGATTGAATCAGGACCTCATCTTATGAGAATGCCAAAAGATCCTGCTTCATTAGAGGGTATGACTACAGACTTTAATTCTGGAGAACCATACGTAATGTTCGCTGGAACACCTTATGCTCACGTAATGTATCCAGTTGGTGATTATTACAAATACCAAGATCAAATAAAATAATTTTTTGGTTAGTAATAGAAGGGTATGATATTCATACCCTTTTTTTATTGATTTTCACTAAGTGCTACTAACAACTCAATAAACAGATTTATAATATCTAGGTATAATGACACAGCAATATTTATAGCTGTATCCCAAGACGCATCTCCGTTTGCATTTGCCTTTTCTAATCTATCAAAGTCATAAATTAAGTATAATACAAAAATTACAACACCCACATAACTTTGATATAGCATCTGTTTTGGGGATTTGAATATAAAATAATTTAGTGCCCTCATAACTATCAATGCACAGAGTGAAATCAAAAGTATTAATTCTAAAAAGCTAAAATCAATGGGAGACAGATAAACTACTAAAAGTGTAATAAATACAGCTGTACATGTTGAGATCAATGCTTGAAATACAATATTTTGCCATTTCTGGTTGTATGGATCATCATCAATTGCTAATACATTATTTCTAAAGTCGTCCTCAAGCTCCCTCATTTTATTTGACTTCAATTCAAAATAGTTTTCTTCATCTTCCTCGAAATAATATACTATATGCTTTTCTTCAGTTGTCCCCCAGAAACCTGAAGGTTTATTTAAATCTTTTGACTTAACACCTTTATCTTTTAAAAACTTTCTCCACTTAAATCTTTCTCCTATGTAACCAATGGTAGGACCCAGAGACCAACCCATAAATCCAGAAAGAAGTCCGCAAGCGATAAGATTATGCGGATAGATATCTTCAAAATAAATTATCAAGAATAGTGAGCCAAAAGCACCAATAATTGTAATAAATTTTTCTGTAAATGTTTCGTAAGCCTTATTAAACCTTGCAGCAATTGTAGATATTATTAACATCCCTCCTACAATACTAAAAGTTCTTATCATCAGTAAATCTTCCATATACTTAATTTATTTTAAATTTAAATAATCTAGGAAATCCATTTCCTTCATCTTCTGATGTAATCCAAAAAGACGATTCGTTAATAATTTTGACTGCTTCTATCTGAGCTTTTCCTACTGGAATTTTAAACTTTTCAATTAAAGTTTGGTCCATGTTTGAAAGATCAAAATTACTTATCTTGTAGAAATACTGGTTCCAATTAAAATCATATCCAACTAGTGCTACTAATTTTAATTCTTCGTTATAATCTGCACCAGTAATTAATGAATTTACTGGGAATGAGTAGATTGGTTCAATCTCATATGAGCCAGGTATTTTAGGTAATGAATACAACTCAGTAATAAGGTCCCTTCTGTCTTTAGAAAACAAGATCAAATTGTCTCCTACAGAAATTATTCCTTCAGAATCATAGGGGTGTTTATTTCTGTTTTCAAAATTTTCTTGTCTTTTATATCTAAATTGGATCTGACCTTTACATTGAAAACCAGTTTCTTTATCTAGCGTTAATACGCTAAGATTTTCTCTATTCCCAAAATTATTTCCTGAATTAGCGACATAGATGTTTTTACTATCTGCAGTTATATCTTCCCAGTCATTGTTTTCACCACAATTTTCTATGAAGTATTCATTAACAATTTTACCTTCTTTATTAAATTCATATAAAATAGTTTCTCCACCCGAGTCATTATGTGTTAAGAAATTAGTGTTATAATATTCAAGACCTGAGGTCTCATTTATTTTTAATGGAAGAAATAGGCCTTCTAAGGTTGTTTCTTCTTCTGTACATGAGAAGAAAACTAAAGAAAGAAATAAGTTAATTATTGTTTTATTCATAATTCTTTAGTGATATAAAGTGATTTTAATTTAATTTAAGTAAAATTTTTTAAGTAAATGCATTTTAATTCTTATGAAAAAATTAATTTTAGATTTTCAAAGTAAGTGGGCAAATGGAATAGTTGAAATTGGAAAAACTAAAAACAACTTTGAAGAATCATCATCAGTAACTACAAAATTTATAAATGACCTTTATGATTTTCAAAATGGCAATGTTCAGTTTAAACCTACAAAAGCGTCTATAAATCAATTTAGAAATGATTTTGAATCTGCACTTTCTTATTTTATTGGAAATAATTCAAATTTTTCTGAGGATTCAGGTTTTGCTTTAAAACCATGGGTTAATGTAGAGTTTAAAAACGAAAGCATTAATATTTATGGTGATATTGGTATAGCTATGGGGAATTATTTCTTTACAGATGAAAATGGTGCTAAAACTAAAGTGGAGTATTCATTTGTTTACAAGAGAGTAGGAGACTCTCTTAAAATAGTATTACATCATTCTTCTCTCCCCTATAGTTCAAACTAGGTAAGTCCTATGAGGCACCCAAATAAAATATTTATTGGTTTATCGGTTTTAATACAAGTATTATTCTTTAGTTGTACAGATAAGTCTAATCAAGGTAAAAAACCCAATGTTATTTTTATTTTGGTAGATGATTTAGGATGGAATGATTTAGGGTACACAGGAAGTAAATTTTATGAAAGCCCACATATTGATACTTTATCTAATTATAGTTTTCAGTTTACTAATGCTTATTCTGCTAGTCCTGTATGTTCTCCTACCAGAGCATCTATAATGACAGGGAAACATCCATCAAGAGTGAACATTACTGATTGGATTCCAGGAAACGACCCAAAAGATAAACTCTTACTTGGTCCACAAGATTTGGATGGGCTTCCTCTTGAGGAAATTACAATTGCTGAAGAATTAAAAAGTTCAGGGTACAATACTTTTTATGTTGGTAAATGGCATCTAGGCTCTGAGGGATCATATCCTGAAGATCATGGCTTTGATATTAATATTGGAGGTTTTGAAAAGGGTAGCCCGATGGGAGGATATTATTCTCCATATAAAAACCCTAAACTGAGCGATGGCCCTGAGGGAGAGTATCTTACAGATAGATTGACAAATGAAGCTCTGGGTTTAATAAATAATAGAGATTCAAGTAAGCCATTTGCCCTTTTTCTCTCTTTTTATAATGTACATACACCGATTCAAGCAAACTTAGAGCATGTCGATTATTTTAAAGAAAAATTATCAAAAATTAGTGATAATGTTGTTAGAACAAGAGATGAGGGAGAGGCGGTAACAAGATTAAATCAAACTAATGCTGAATACGCATCTATGGTTTATGCAGTTGATGAAAATATGGGAAAGTTAATTAAGTTTCTAAAAGATAATGATTTATACGAAAACTCATTAATTATTTTTACTTCAGATAATGGTGGTTTGTCTACTCTAAGAAGGGTAGCTCCAACCTCTGTTTATCCTCTTAGAGCAGGTAAAGGTTGGTTGTATGAAGGAGGAATTAAAATTCCACAATTAATTAAGTTACCAAGGGAATCAAAAAAAGTAATAGTTGATGATTTGACAGTCTCATATGATCTTTTTCCAACTATTTTAGATGTTTTAGGCATTAAAAACAGAAATGAAATTGATGGTAGAAGTATAATGCCAGTTTTAAAAGATAAATCTAAGATAGATAGAGAAAATATTTATTGGCATTTTCCACATTATCATGGTAGTCTATGGAAGCCTGGTTCAGCTATTAGATCTAGAGATTGGAAACTAGTTCTTCATTATGAGTCTAATGAAGCAGAATTATTTAACCTGAAAGACGACCCCGAAGAGTTAAATGACGTTTCAACTTTGTTTAAGGAAGAAAAAGAACGTCTTCTAGATCAATTAAATAAAATGAAAAGAGAAACTAACGCAAATTCTGTATCTATAAATTCAAAAATTTAGACAATTTTTTTCCACATTAATTTTTGTGGGTGATACTGGATTCGAACCAGTGACCCCTGCCCTGTCAAGGCAGTGCTCTGAACCAACTGAGCTAATCACCCGTTTGTTAAAAATACTTAAAAAAGCTTACGAAAATAATACTAAAATTTACTTTAAGTAAATTTACACTGTGAACAAAAAAAATTTTTTATTAATTATTGTTTTGCTTGCTGTATCATTAGTATCAATACTATTTGTTCAGTTTAATTGGATTTCAGATTTAAATAAATTAAACGAGGATAGATTTAGGCAAGATGTACAGCATGTTCTATATATGATTAATGAAAGGCTTGAGGAACAAGAAATTATAGCGTTAACAAGAGATAACTTACAAGCAACTTTTAAAATAAGAAGAAGTATTGAAAGTGGTAATTTTGAATTAATCGAATCTACCTTTAACAAAAAAACATTAGATTCTTCTGAAGTAGTATCATCTAAAAACTCTTTTCAATATGATATTGAGGCAGATAATTTGGTTGAAGGAAGATTACCTCCAAATATTAATGCATCTATACAGATAGAAGACCTACAGGATATAACATTGGATTCATCAATGCAGAATCAAATAAATAAAATATTAGATAGATCTGAAATGATACAAATTATTTTGAATAAACTGTTAACAAATGATAGAGCTATAAAATCTGAATTTGATAAGGATTTTTTGGATAAGATAATAAAGCTTAATCTTTCAAAAATGAATCTAGATCTTAAATATGAATTTATAATATATAATAATGAAGAAAATAGAATAGAATTAGCAAGTTCTAATAATACTATTGTTTTAAAATCTGAGTTTAAAATAAATCTATTTCAAAATGATTTGATGGATTCTAACCTTGACCTTTATTTATATTTTCCAAATCAGAGACAATTTATTCAAGAAAATAATTTTTTTAATTTGATATTTTCGATAATTTTTTTAATGGTCATAGGATTATGTTTTTATTATGTTATTCTTAAAGTTTTTGAGTTAAAAAAACTTTCAGAAATTAAAAATGAATTTATTGATAATATGACTCATGAATTAAAAACTCCAATTTCTACAATATCATTAGCTTCTGAAGCCTTGTTAGATAAAGAAATAAAAAATAATACATCTAAGGAAAATTATCTCAAAATTATAAATGATGAAAATAAAAGGTTAGGAATACAAGTTGAAAAAGTATTAAGTATAGCAAAAACAGAAAAAGATAATTATAAAATTAAATTCAAGAAACTTAATATTCATAGTATAATTGAAGATTCAGTTGATATTAATAAGTTTAAAATAAAGAAAAGAGGAGGGGTTATTAATCAAAATTTAAATGCTGAAAAACATTTTATCTATGGAAACTATGATCATTTATTGAATGTTTTTAATAACTTATTAGATAATGCTAATAAATATTCGTTGGAAAACCCAATAATTAATATATCCTCAAAAAATTCTAATGACTCAATAGAAATAGTTATATCTGATGAGGGTATAGGTATAAGAAAGAGTAATATTGAGAAAGTTTTTGATAAGTTTTATAGAGAGCCTCAGGGGAATATTCATAACGTAAAAGGTTTTGGTTTAGGATTATCTTATGTTAAAAACATTTTGATGAAACATAAAGCCTCAATTAAATTAAAAAGTAAAGTTAATCAAGGAACAAAATTCTTAATAAATTTTAAATTATATAATGGAAAGAAATAAGATTTTAATAGTTGAAGATGATCCAAATCTTGGAAAAATCCTTTTGGAGTATTTAGAGGCAAAAAACTATAACGTTAGTTTAGCAATAGATGGAGAAGATGGTTTCAAAAAGTTTTTAGAAAATCAAGAATGGGATGTTGTGTTGCTTGATGTAATGATGCCAAAAAAAGATGGGTTCTCATTGGCTAGAGATATTAGAAAGGTGAATCAAGATATACCTATAATTTTTCTTACTGCAAAGTCACAAAAAGATAATATTATAAAAGCTTTTAACTTAGGAGCTGATGATTACCTAACAAAGCCATTTAGTATTGAAGAATTAATTGCTAGAATTAAAGCAATTATGAAGAGGATTCCTAAAAAAATAGATAATATTTTAACTGATAAGTTCAAACTTTCTACATATCAATTTATACATAATCAAAACCTTCTTATAGATAAACAAAATAGAGAATACAAATTGACTACTAAAGAAAATGAGCTATTAAAGTTGTTTTGTGAGAATGTCAATAAAAAAGTTAATAGAAATACAGCACTAATTAAAATTTGGGGAGACGATTCATATTATAATGCCAGAAGTATGGATGTTTATATTGCAAAGCTTAGAAAATATCTAAAATCTGACCCTAAAATTGAAATAAAAACTATCCATGGACATGGATTTAAATTATTGATTTTAGATTAATTACTTGTTTTAAATTATTTTTTTTATTAATAATAGTGATATGAATCTTATTTCATCAATTTATATTAAAGATAATCAGACTGTTAATATCAAGTCTGGTGACTTTAGGACACTTAAAGTGCATGCTGAAAGTCCTATTGACCTTATAAATAGATTTGAAGAGTCAGGAATAAAAGAAATTTATGTTGTTGATTTAGGCTCGGCTAAAATGCATGAGAAAAATAATTTTAATCTATTAGAAATGATGAGTCAGTTTACTAAAATTAAAATTAATTACTCTGGAGGAATGAGAAACAGTGAGCAGGTTAGTAATGCATTTATCCATGGTGCTAAAAAAGTTACACTTGGTAGTATGCCGGTTTATGACAAAGAGATATTTCTAAATTGTTTGACTACTTGGGGGTACAAGAAAATTGTTTTAGCAGTTGATATATTAAAAAAAAGTTTAAGAATAAATGGTTGGAAGTATCAAACAAAAATTGACCCTATCGAACATATAAAATATTTTCACAATAAAGGATTACAAAACATAAAAGTTACAGATATTTCAAAAGATGGAACTATGGAAGGTCCTCCTTTTCCTCTTTATAAAAAAATTTTAAAAAAATTTCCAAATATTAATTTAACTACAGGAGGAGGAATTAGAAATATAAAAGATTTGGTTAAACTTAAAGATGTTGGAGTACATAATGCTATTTTTGGTAGAGCTTTTTATGAAGGCAATATTACATTGGAAGAAATTAAAAACTTTATCAAAAAATAAAATTTCTTATCTAACCAAAAATCATTAAAACTATCCTTTTTTCGAATTTTATATTTGAATAGAAATTATTGTAGTTTTGCATTCATGAAATCTGAGAAATTAAATAAAAAACTTGGTATTATAGGAGGTGGTCAGTTAGGGAAAATGCTTCTTTCAGAGTGTAATAAGATGAGTATATCTACTTCAGTTTTAGACCCTAGTGACAAATCTCCATGTAAAAATATATCTGATAAATTCATCTGTGGTGATTTTAATGATTTTGATACTGTGTTTAACTTTGGTATAGGTTGCGATATTATTACTTTTGAAATTGAACATATTAATGTTGATGCTCTAGAAAAATTAGAAAAAGAAGGAAAAATGGTTTTCCCTAAATCTAAAACTCTTAGAATAATTCAAGATAAAAACAAACAGAAATCCTTTTTTGTTGAACATAAAATTCCTACTTCTAATTTTAAATATTATAACTCTATTAATGATTTAAAAAATTCAATTAATAACGGTGATATTAGCTTTCCTTGTGTTTGGAAAAAAACAAAATTTGGTTATGATGGTTTTGGTGTGAAAATCTTAAATTCAATAAATGATATAAATATTCTACCAGAATCTGAAATGATAATTGAGGACTTAATTCCATTTGAAAAAGAATTAAGTGTGATTGTTGCACGAAATGAAAGAGGTCAAGTAAGTTGCTTCGATACAGTCGAAATGGAATTTAATAAAACATCAAATCAAGTTGAATTTGTTATAAGTCCAGCAAATATTTCAGAAGATATTAATAATAAAGCTAAAGAGTTAGCTATTAAGTTAGCTGAATCTTTAGACTGTATAGGTATATTGGCAGTTGAAATGTTTATGATTAATGGAGAAGTTCTGATCAATGAGATAGCTCCTAGGCCACATAATAGTGGTCATTTTTCTATTGAAGCTTGTAGAAGTTCACAATTTCAGCAACATATTAGAGCAATATTTGATTTAAATTTAGGTGAACCCCTTCATTCAGGTTCAGCTGTAATGTTAAATTTAGTTGGTGAAGAAAATTATCATGGAAAAGTTTTTTATGAAAATATCGATTCAGTTTTTAAAGTAAAATCAGCTAATCTTCATATTTACGGAAAAGAAGAGACAAGACCAAATAGAAAAATGGGGCACGTAACAATTATTTGTGATAAATTTGAGGACGCATATGAAAAAGCTAAATTTTTAAAAGAAAAAATTAAGATTAAATCAAAGTAATTATGTCAAAAGTTGGAATTATTATGGGAAGTAAGTCAGACTATCCAATTATGGAAGAGGCTACTTTGATACTTAAAGAATTAGGTGTAGGTTACGATGTTAATATTGTATCTGCACATAGGACTCCTGATAAAATGATGGAATTCAGCAAAAATGCGCACAAAAATAATGTAGGCGTAATTATTGCTGGTGCAGGGGGGGCAGCACATTTACCAGGAATGGTAGCCTCAAATACCCATCTTCCTGTTATAGGTGTTCCTATTAAGTCAAGGAATTCAATAGATGGTTGGGATTCAGTTTTGTCAATTCTTCAAATGCCTGCTGGTGTTCCTGTAGCAACTGTAGCTTTAGATGGAGCAAAAAATGCCGGTATTTTGGCTGCTCAAATTCTAGGTATTTCAAATTCTAAATTATCTGAAAATATTAAAAAATTTAAAAGTGATCTTGCTGATAAAGTTGTAAAAGATGACTCAACTTTATAAGGGTTTCAATGAATAATTCTGATTCTACTAATTCTAATGAAAATTTTTTAGAGCAAATTATCAAAAATGATTTAGATAATGGATTTGATAATACCAAACTAAGGTTTAGGTTTCCACCAGAACCAAATGGATATCTTCACATAGGTCATGCTAAATCTATATGTTTAAATTTTGGTTTAGGTAAATTATTTTCTGCTCCAGTAAACTTAAGGTTTGATGATACAAACCCAGAAAAAGAAAACATTGAATATATTAACTCAATCAAAGAAGATATCAAGTGGTTAGGCTTTAATTGGGACTTAGAGTGTTACGCATCAGACTATTTTGATAAATTATATGATTGGGCTATTCATTTAATAAAAACTGACAAAGCATATGTAGATTTTCAAGATCAGGAAACAATATCAAAACAGAGAGGAATACCTACCGTCCCTGGAGAAAAAAGTCCATATAGGGAAAGGTCAGTTAATGAGAATTTAGATAATTTTCAAAAGATGAAATTCGGTAAATATAATCCTGGGGATTGTGTTTTAAGAGCAAAAATTGATATGGGATCTCCTAATATGCACATGAGAGATCCAGTATTGTATAGAATTATGAATACAAGTCATCACAGGACTAAGGGAGAATGGAAAATATACCCTACATATGATTGGGCTCATGGACAGTCTGATTTTATTGAACAGGTTTCTCATTCTTTTTGTACCTTGGAGTTCGAAGTCCATAGAGAATTATATGATTGGTTTTTAGAAAATATTGATCAAAAAAATAAGTTAATTCCTAAACAAAGAGAGTTTGCTAGACTCAATTTGTCATATACAATTATGAGTAAAAGAAAGTTAGGAGAATTAGTAGATTCTGGATTGGTAGAAGGATGGGATGATCCCAGAATGCCTACAATTTCTGGTTTAAGAAGAAGAGGAATTCCTCCTCAGGCAATACTAAATTTTTGTGAGAAGGTTGGTGTAGCTAAAAGAGAAAACATTATTGACTATGCTTTACTTGATTTCTGTACAAGAGAAGTTTTAAACAAAATTTCATATAGATTAATGGTTGTTTTTGATCCTGTAGAATTAATAATAACAAATTATGATGAAAATAAATCGGAAGTATTATTAGCTGAAAACAATCCTGAAGATGAAAAATATGGTAATCGTGAAGTATCCTTTTCAAAAAATTTATTAATTGAAAGAGAAGATTTTAAAGAGGAAGCTAATAGAAAATTTTTTAGACTGGCATTAGGGAAAGAAGTGAGGCTTAAAAACGCTTATATTATTAAAGGAGAAAGTATTGAAAAAGATAATAAAGGAAATATTAAAAAAATATTTTGTTCATATGATCCTAAATCAAAAAGTGGATCTGGATCACCTGAAAGTTTAAGGAAAGTTAAGGGTACTATTCATTGGGTAGACAAGAATAATTACGAAAAAATTTCTATAGATATATATGATAGATTATTTAAAATTGAATCTCCAGATGAAAATAAAAGTGATGATTTTAAAGCTCAATTAAATAAAAATTCCCTGAAAACATTTGAAAATGCATGTGGAGAATCAAATATAAATAATGTTGAATTTGATAATTATTATCAATTTCAGAGAAAAGGGTATTTTAAACTTGACAGTAGAAATTCGAATAAAAAATTTAATAGAACTGTTACTTTGAGAGATAATACTAAGTTCTGAAGTAACATTTTTTTCTTTTTTAAGTATAACTGAATTATAAATTATAAAATATGGACACAAAAAAAATTGAATTAATTGGTGATAATCACGAAATTTTTTCTTTGGATACTCCTCTAAGAAAAGATGCTTTTGTTAAATCTAATAATGAAAAAATAAAAAATATAGAAAAACATTTTACTAAGATTATAGATGAATTAGGTCTTGATCTTACAGATGATAGTATAAGTGGAACTCCTTATAGAGTTGCTAAAATGTATGTTAAGGAAATTTTTAGTGGTTTAGATCCTGAAAATAAACCAAGAATATCTCTTTTTGATAATAAGTATAATTATAATAAGATGCTTATTGAGAAAAACATTGATTTAAATTCTACTTGTGAACATCATTTCCTACCTATTACCGGTAAAGCACATATTTCTTATATTTCTAGCGGCAAGGTGATTGGTCTATCAAAATTAAATAGAATAGTTCAATATTATTCTTATAGGCCTCAAGTTCAGGAAAGATTGACAACTCAAATTTATAATGAATTGAAAGAAGTTTTAGATACAGATAGTATTATGGTAGTTATTGAGGCAAAACACCTTTGTGTTTCTGCAAGAGGCATAAAGGATTACTCAAGTTCGACAGTAACAGAGATGTATGGAGGAGATTTCAATATTTATAATAAAAGGGATGAATTTTACAAACTTTTAAATTCTGTAAAAATTTAAATTATAAAGTCCTCTAAATATTTATATTTTTTTTTAAGCCTTCCATTTTCAGCAATTGTAGCATTATATAATATTTTTTCTTCATCTTTTTTAAATAATGGTAGCACTTCATTGATAAGCTTATTTCCAAAATAATTTGATGCATCTCTAGGTAGCTCTGAAGCTAAATTATCAATTGACATGATAGTTATATTTTGTTTATCAATAAATCCTTTTTTCACTTTTTTAGTTCTGACACAGTAATCAAAAAAAGGCTCATCTATTGTTGATGCTTTTTTTGTACATGGAATTGACCCATTTATATCACAACTAATATCACCAATAATTTTAATTCCAAAATTTTTATTTATTTCACTTTCCTCAAAAAGTCTAGGTGAATTAGGATTCCAATAAGTTCCATTGATTAAAATATCAGTTTTATCAATAAATTTTTTAAAGGTTGATTTATATTTTTTAGGATTATCATAAAATTCTTTTTTATTAAATGGTTTACTTTTTTTTGATTTATAATAATCGGAAGCATCTGCTATTGTATAAGTTGGATATTTAAATTTTTTTTTTAAAAATTCATTCACTTTAATTTTTTTTATTTTAAACGACCTAAGAAGTTCTTCACATCCTTTAGAGACTCTGCCTTTACCTGTAATTAATATCTTTATGGGGTATCTAAGATTTAAATTTTGATTTTGGACATATAAATCTTTTGTGTCTTTAAATTCTTTTAACCTTTTTAATTGAAACAATTTATATTTTAAACCATAACCCATTAATGTATTATAAGCCCCTGCTATTCCTGCATATTTTCCGAATGCAATAATTCTTTTGTTGTTATTATTTAGGCATTCATAATCAATTAATTTTATTTTTTTCTTAATTATTTCCTTCAATAAGTTTTTATTATGTTTTTGCTTTTTTATTGTATGAGAAAAAATTAAATATGTTTTTTTTTCAAGTAATTTTTCAACAGGAATTTCTTTAATGCCAATTATTAAATTACAATGGGATAAGTCATTTTGTACTTTAACTTTTTCATCTAAAAACTCTTGATCAGAGAAACACCTTATGTTACTTTTTTCAACAGAAACAGAGAAATCATTTAATTCATTTAGTTTCTTTGCCTGTTTTGGTGTTATTGGGCTTCTACTGTCAAATGGTACTTTATATTCTTTAGCTATTCCAATTCTTATCATTTATGGTTTTAAGGCTGTTGTTTATTCTTTGAATTAATATTTCATTTTTAATAAAATTAATTTGAGAAAAAAGATCCGCTCCACTTACTTTTCCTGATATACATAATCTTAAAGCTTTCATTCCATCTCCAATTTTTATTTCCTTTTGACTCAATTTATTTGTATAAAAATTTTTTAGTATTTGAGTACTTTTATTTTTTTTTATTTCATTCTTAAATAATACTAATAATTCTATAAGATCTTTACTTAAATTAATTTTTGATATATTTTCTTTAAGTTCTAATAGATTGTATTCAATGATTATTTTAATTTCATTGATTATGTCTCTTCGAAATATTACTCTATCTCTAACAATTTCAATAATGTTTTTAATTTTTTTACTATCAATTATATCTTCAAATCTTTCCTTTATTTCATCTTGAAGTTCAACAATTAAAATTTTATCAGAGATTTTTTTAATGTGTTCTATATTGAACCATTTTGCTTTTTCATAATCATATTTTGCTCCGCTTTTAATTATCCTCTCTATAGTAAACTGATTTATTAATTCATCTAACTCAAAAATTTCTTTTTCATTTCCAGGATTCCATCCTATCATACTTATAAAGTTTATAAAAGCCTCTTTTTCAAATCCAATTTCTTTAAATCCTTCGAAGGTTATATCATTATCAGACCAACTAATTGGGTAAACAGGAATTCCAAATTTTTGTCCATCTCTTTTACTTAATTTACCTTTACCAGTAGGCTTTAATATTAAAGGTAAATGAGCAAAATTAGGTTTATTCCAACCAAAAGATTCATATAGTTGCCAATGTAAAGCTAAAGATGGTAACCACTCTTCGCCTCTAACTACATCAGAAATTTTCATCAAATGATCATCAATAACATTTGCTAGATGATATGTGGGCATACTATCATTTTTAAAAAGAATTTTATCGTCTAACAATTTTAAGTCTACTTTTATTTTCCCTCTTATCTGATCTTCTATTAGTATTGAGTCATTATTAAAACTCTTGTCATAGGATTTAAATCTTATTACATAATTTTTTTCTTCTAGAAATTTTCTATAAGTGCCTTCATCTAATGATAGCGAATTTTGAAATTTTTCTCTGTTTTCCCAGTTATATATAAATGTCTCTCCTTTTTTTTCTTTTTCTTTCCTTGCCTGATCAAGTGCTTCTGTGCTATCAAAAGCAAAATAGGCTTTACCATTTTCTATCAGCTTTTTAATATGTTTATTATAAATAGATTTTCTTTCAGATTGTCGATAAGGGCCAAATTTTCCAGGATTTTTTGGGCTTTCATCTGGTATAATTCCACACCATTCTAGGCTATCATTAATATGTTTTTCAGCTTTTTTATCAAATCTATTAAGGTCTGTATCTTCAATCCGTAAAATAAACTTTCCTTTTTGATTTTTTGAAATTACATAATTGTAAAGAGCTGTTCGAAGTCCTCCAATATGTAAAGGTCCCGTTGGGCTAGGCGCGAATCTTAATCTTTTTTCAAGCATTTACTTTTTAATTGCTATGCATGATATTTCAACATTTACATCTAGCGGTAATTTAGACACCTCTACAGTTTCTCTTGCTGGAGGAATGCTATTTTCAAAATATTTTCCATATTCCTCATTAACTTCTGCAAAGTTTTCCATGCTTTTTAGGAAAATGGATGTTTTTACTATATCATTTATTTGAAAATTTGCCTCATATAATATTGCTTTTAAATTTTCCATTACCTGTTTAGTTTCTTCTCTAATTCCTGAATTAACTAAACTTCCATTTTTAGGATTTAATGGTATTTGACCAGAAACAAATATCATGTTATCATAACTAATAGCTTGATTATAGGGCCCTATTGGTTCTGGAGCCAGCTCTGTTAATATTGGTTTTTTCATTGTTTTATTGTTTGATACAAGATACTTTTTTTATTTCTTTTCTAAAAAATTTTCAGCTATCATACACCTGGCACTTCCTCCACCTAGAGTTTCGATTATATTTAAATCACTATAAATTATTTCATTATAATTTTCAATTGCTGTAATTTGATCTTTATGAAGACTTTTGTATGCTCTTTTACTCATAACTATAAACTTTTTATTATTTTCATTTTCAATTTCAAGCATATTTCCTGCAAAATTATTCAGTTGAAATTCAGAAATCTCAATTATTTCTTTTCCAGTATTTTTCAGTTTTCTAATAATTAGGTCTCTTTCATTTTTATTATCTATACATTCTAAACAAATTATTGAATAATTTTCTCCAATATTCATAATTACATTTGTGTGATATATTTCTTTTCTTTTTTTATCTACTGTATGGTAAGATCTAAAAGTTATAGGGTCATATTCTAATTTTTCACAAAAACTATTTAATAGATTTAAATCTGTTCTTTCAGAAATTGATGCATAACATATTTTATGTATTCTGTCCAAAACCATACTTCCAGTTCCTTCTAAAAATTTTTTTTCTTCCTCATATTTTGTTAAATCAATGATTTGATTTAGATGATAATTGTTATTTAAGTATTCAACAATATCGTTTCTTCTTTCTCTTCTTCTGTTCTTTGAAAACATAGGATATAAATATAAATTCCCATTTTTATGAAGAGAGAACCAATTGTTAGGAAAAACACTATCAGTTGTTATAATGTCTTCTCTGTCATCAAAAACATCTACTGTTATGTTGTTGTCTTCTAATTTACATACCAACATGTTAAATTCTTCAATTGATTTTTGTTTAATATCTAAACTTGAAAGGTTATTTATTCTTTTTTGAAAATAATTATTATCGGCTGTTTCAATGTTATAATTAAAATGTTTTGGCCTTATCATAATAACCTTTGATGTATTCTGAATCATCCTAAATTTTATTTTCTAATACTAAAATATGCATTAAATATTATTTATATAATGTTATTTTTTAAATGTATCCTGTAGTGTATCCTTCCTATAGGATAATAAATTCCCTTTTTTAAATAGTATTTTTGGTTTTTTCTCTTTAATTCTTTCTGTATTTTCAATTTTTATATCAAGAATTTTACTGATATAATCTTTCTCATTCATATAAGTGTATTCTTTTTTGGTTTTTTCAATTGAATTATGCCCAAGTATTGATGATATAAGATAAACATTCTTGGTTTTATTATACATCTTCATTACGTATGTGTTTATTCCATCTCTATATTTTTTTTGAGGGTTAATTCCTGATATAACCATAAGCCTATTGAATTCTTTTGATTTGTTTTTTTTAGAATTTTTAAGTTTAAATACGTTTTTTATTTTTTCTTTTCTTTTGCCAAGTAATTTTCTAGCTTTTTCTCCAAAAGGGATGACAAACTTTTTTTTATTATAATCAACATCTATATAGTATTTTTTGTTTTTAAGATTTTTGATATTTTCCCATTTGATTATTTCTAGGATTTTTAATTTTGAGCCAGTATAAAAAGAGAATAAAAAGGCATTTTTTATTTCTTTATTTCTAAACTTAGCTCTCTTTATTTTTTCTATTTCTTTTTTACTAAAAACATTTTTTATTTTTTTTTCTTCTTTATATTTTATTCCTGACACTCTAGGATATTCACATAATTTTAATTTATTTATATTAATTAAGACGCTTTTGAAATTGTTCCAATATTTCGAGGCTGTACTGCCTTTTATTTCATTATTTCTGATTTTTTTTTCTATATTTTGTTTTGTTATTTCAAGAAATTTTTGATTTATATCTCTAATATTAAGATGTTCAATATTATTATTGGATCTAATAAAATTAAATACAGCATTTGTATTATTGATATTTGAAAATTCATAAAATAAATTTTTAAATAGGTATTGATTATTTTCTTCTAACTTAATATTTGATCTATTATTTTCTAAGTCATCTTTTGCTCTTCGTAAGATTTCTTCACAACTTATTTTTATTTCTTTATTATGTGACTTTTCAATATCATTGTTGGGTGATATCCATTCCCACAATTTTAAACTTTCAACTTTTGCCTTATTTTGACTTACTCTATATCTAATGTATAAGTTATACTTTGTGTTATTATAGTTTTTTCTTTTCCAAAGTTGTATTTTCAATAGTGTATCCTTAAATGTATCCTTAAATTTTATTTAAAAATACATATATTTATTGATTTAAGGCCTATTTATTTTATTCTTTTTAATGGTAAAGTTGAGCATCTAAATAATCCACCAAATTTTGAAATCTCTCTATAATATACTTTTTCAACAGTTATTTTATAACCTGTTAATACATCATTTAGTCTATGAAATGTAGAGTCAGATACTACTACATTGCTATTGATTGAAAAAATATTAGAGTTTCCATCATACATTTCCTTTTGGTCAATATATATTAAATTATTCTTCCCAAAAATTTTCTTTATCTTTTCATAATCCTCTTTATTTTCAAAACCATCCTTATATATAATTAATTTATTTTTTCCTACTGGTTGCATTGCACAGTCAAGATGGAGAATGTTTTTATAAGGATTATTATCATCTTTTATCATTTCAAAACCTATAACTTTTTTATTTGGGAAATGTTTTTGCATAAATTTTATAGAATTATATGATGTTCTTGCCACTTTTAATTTATCATCTTTACTATATCCTATAAAAATAAAATCATTATGAATAATAATATCTCCTCCTTCAATATGTATTGTATTTGGAACCAAAATTTTTTCCTTTTCTTTCAGACTATTAGAAAAATACTTGATCCCATCTTTTTCATTATTTCTTTGATCAATGATTTCAGGGATAAAGAATTTATTTTCCACAACAAAGGCAATATCTCTTGTGAAAATCTGATTTAAATTTTTAATAATATTCGGTCGAAAAACTTCAATTTCATATTTGAGCAAAGTTTCATGAAACCTCTCAATTTCTTTAATACAATCTTCTTGTGATGGGAATGTATTATTTAATATATTTTCTTTAGTCTTTGGATCTATACATTTATCAATGGATTGGTTTTCAATCATATCGTCAGCTATACCTAATATAACAGACACTAATTGGTTGGTCTCATTGTTTATATATAGCCCCATAAAATTAATCTACACTTAAAATGATTTTCACGTATTCTTTTGGCGCAATTATACCATTTAAAACTTCAAATTCTAGATTTTTTAAATCTTCTCCTTTTGTTTTAACTGCTAATGTATGAGTTGAATTAGGATTTATAGAAATAATATCACTATTTGTCTCGAAGGTAAATGGGTTTAAATTTTTTAAAATAAATGGAGCATCAGAAATATTTTTTATTTCTATTTTTTTAATAGTTGATTTTCCATCTTCAGAGTAACCAAGTTCTAAATCATTAATGTTATTAATTAAAAGACATTTTTGGATTAAAGGCTTTAAGTTTTCTTCTTTACCTATTAAAAGCTCATTATAAAATACGACAGTTCTGCCAGAAAAAAGAGCTTCTTTAATACTTTCTTTACTTTTATTTTTTGCAAAAACCATAGTGATTGGTCGATGACCAGGTGAGTTTGTATTTAACGCTTCATCATCATTTGGAACTTTAAATAACCAGTCAATTAATCCATGAATATCTGAGGTTCCCATTATAGTGAGATTATTTTTAAGTGCTATATCTAATGCCTCTTCAGAAAAATATAATTCATTTACAACTTCTATACCGTGTAATAAATTCTTATCAATTAGATATTTATGAAATTCATCTAATCGTGCAATTCCATCACTTCTCTGAGCGGGCCAAGCAGGATGATTCCAAAAAACAAATGCATTCTGTTTATTTGCCTCTTGAATACCTTTTAAAGAATCATTTGGATGTAATAATTTGTTTGCATCATCAAGAAAAATGGCATTAATATGACCAGGAGGCATTGATCTAGTTATTTCTTGACCATTTATAATAATTAACTTTTTATCAATTGATTTATTTAACCTTTCAGTAAAATCATTTGCAACAATATAGGCCCTATTTCTATCTGGATTAGGAATATCTTTTGAAAATGGTTGATATTCAAGATGTTCTGTTAACGAAATTGCATCTAAACCATCTCTTACAGCCTCATCTACTCTTATAGTAGGCCAAACTAAACCATCAGAGAAAACTGTATGCTGATGAAAATCGGTTAGTAATGTTTTATAATTTTCGATATCAGGAAAAAATAGTTTTCTTTCATATTTATTTTGCTTTTGTCCGTATAATTGATTGTTAAAAAGTAAAAAAACACATAGTAGAAAAGTTGGATTTATTTTTATCATTTTAAATATTGGTTAAGTTTTATTGTTATTAAAAATATAAGTATTATTTTATTAAAAAATGAGAACACAGTATTTTTTGATTTTTAGTTTTATGTTTTTTAGTTGTACTTCAACTAAGTACCTTGTTTCAAATACTGGGTTTCCAAAAGCTCCAGATTATAAATACATGAAAAATTGGATTTCATCTCCAAAAAAAGAAATTCCATTACCATTAAATTATATGGACTCTTTAAAAGGTTTCAAATCAGAGGTTGATGTTTTTTATATTTATCCAACTGTATATTACGGTGGGTATAATGGTAATTTCTGGAACTCAAATCCTGAAAATTTTGATCATCAAAATAGAGTAGACGCTCTAGCTTTAAAAAATCAAGCAAGCGTATTTTCAGGTTTAACTAATGTATATACTCCTTTATATAGACAGCTGTTTTACGATGGTTTAGTTTATCATAATACTAATGAGTTATTAACAGAGATAGCATTAGACCCTAAATTAAAGAGTAATTTCAATTATTATAAAGATCTTATTTACTCAAATAAATCTTTGGAATATTTTTCTTTTGAGAACAATAAACTTAAGTCATACGCAAAAGAGTCTTTTGATGTAGCTTATAATGATATTAAAAGAGCATTTTTAATTTACCTAGAACAAGAAAACAAAGGGAAAAAAATAATTATTGCTGCTCACAGTCAAGGGACTCTCCACGCAGCAAGACTAATTGATGAAGTTATTTTGCCAGATGCTAATTTAAAAAGCAATTTAATACTAGCCTATCTTATAGGGATGCCTGTATCTAGTGAATTTAAAGATTTTCCAGTTTGCGAAGATCCTTTGCAGCTAAATTGCTTTATGTCCTGGAACACTCATGGAAATAATTATTTTCCATATGATAATGAAGTCTATAAAGAAATTGTAGCTAATAACCCAATAACTTTTAAGTCCGACAGAAACATTAATAATATAAAAGATCATAAGGGAATTTTAATGCCAAGCTTTTTTCAGATGTTTAAATATCAAATTTTAAACCGACCTATAGGCCCATTAAAATTAAAAAATGAGAATAAAATTAAAGCTCAATCAGACAAAGGTTCTTTGCAATTAATAGAATTAAATATACCATGGATTAAAATATTTGAAAAAGAAAGTTTTCATGCTGGTGACTATAATTTTTTCTGGCTTAATATAAGAGAGAATTTATTTTTCAGATTATCTAATTATTTTAATGAATAAATTACTATTCAATTCTTTTTTTTTATTTCTATTTATTTCTTGTAATGTTGATTCACAAGAATGTTGTGATGATGAAATAATAGAGGAGGTTTTTCAAGATTTAGGATTTGATAAACCATATACTTATAATAATATTTATTATGGTAGAAATAAATATATTGAATTTCATCCTGGTTCACTTCCACTAATTATAGCGGCTCCTCATGGAGGTGACTTAATACCTTCAGAAATTCCAGATAGAACATATGGTACTATGGTTACAGATAGCTATACAAAAGAATTAACATTAGCAATCAAAAATGCTTTTTTATCAAAGCTAGGCAAAACACCATATGTGATAATTAATAACTTAAAGAGAACAAAATTTGATGCTAACAGAGATAGTATAGAGGGCGCACAAGGTAATAGATATGCAAGAAGAGCATGGGAAGAATTTCACTATTACATTAATGAGTCCAAAATAATGGTTAAACAAGATTTTACCTATGGTTTGTTTTTAGATATACATGGTCATGGGGCAAACCCCGATGGATTTTATGATTTAAGAACATGGTTAGGGTATTTGTTAAATAAAGATGAATTACAATTATCAGATGTGGAATTAGATAATGAAAATTACCAAAATAAAAGTAGTATTAAAACTCTTTCTATTATATCGCCTGAAAATTTTATTGATGTTTTGAGAGGTAATAATAGCCTTGGATCTTTACTTGATAGTCTTGGTTATAAATCTGTTCCTAGTGTTAATGATCCAAGCACAAATGGCACTCACTATTTTAGTGGCGGGTATAATACCAAGACTCATGGTTCAGCAATTAGTGGAAGTCCTATAAGTTCTATTCAACTTGAACTTCCAAAACCAGGGATAAGAGAAAACTCATTGCAAAGAAAAAATTACTCTGAGTCCTTAGTAATTACTCTTCAAAAATATTTTAAAATACACTATGGTATAGAATTATAGATCTAGTCTAACCTGTACCTTCCATCTGGCAGATTAGTTGGAAATTTAAATTCTGGGTCAGTTAATAAAGAGTAAACTAACTGGTCGCCATTCTTTACTTTTTCTTTTGTATTGAGCCTCCATTCATGTTGTATTTCTTCTAGTCGTCCAGGAAACTCTTGTGCCCCTAGTATAGAAGTCAACGCCCAATAGGTATATTCAGTGATTTGACAGGAGTAGTTACATGTTTTATCATCATAAGTATACCAGGCACTAGATGGATATGAATTAGGAACATTTTTAAAATACCCTCCTCTAGCTTCATCCATAGCTTTTGCTATTTCTGAATTTTTATTTTCACCAAATTTATTAGGGTACACTTCAGCATAGCCATGTTGTGTAATGAGGTGCAGTATTTCTTCGAGAGAAGCATCAAATCTAGGATTCCCATTAATTATTGATACCTCTTCATCATATAATTCTAAAAAAGCTAAATTTCCAATAGGGAACCTTATTGCAGCACTTGATTCTTCTTCATTCATAGCCATTAATAACCAAGCTTTTTTATCAATTAATCTATTTACTATTCTTTGATTATCAGCAGTTCCATCTTCATCATTATCCAAATATTCAGCCAATATAGAGGCTGCGTGAAGTACTTTCTCATTGTCTACGTTTTCTGTAGCATAAATTTTAATGCCAAAGACGTCTGATGTTTTACAGAAATACTTAAAGTAATTCTTATCGGATTCGCTTACTCCAGTAATTTTAATAAATTCCGTGCCATATTCTAGATCCAAGCAATTCTCATAATTATCTTGACATGATAATAAAATAAATAGGAGTATGAAAAAAATATTTTTCATGTTAATTAAATAATCTTTTTTTTTCTTTGTATTTAATTTGAGCGTTGTAGTATTGAGATGATGTGCCTTCACAATTTAGTCTTTCTAAATTAAATTCTTTTGGAATTTCATTATTAAAAATCAAAATATTTTTAACCATTTCTCCTAAGCCAGGTCCAAGTTTGAATCCATGGCCAGAACTTCCTGATAAAACAAGAACATTATCATTTTTTTTATGATAATTCATTATAAAATTACCATCCAAACTATTCTCATATTGACAAACTCTTGTTTCAGCAATTGGTAACCCTTTTAGGTTAGGGAATCTATGGTAAAGATATGTCTTTGTCCTTTTGACTAGTTCAGGAAGTGGAACCCTGTCTGAAGAATCAGGGTCAAATTTAGTTGATCTTTCATCATATGCTATTTTAAATCCTTTATTTAAATGGAATGGAATACCATAATATGAAGGATTATTAGCATTTAAATCAAGCCAACATGGAATTTTATTTAAATTATATTCCGCAGCTTTATTATTAGGAACTCCGAAATAATAAACCTCTTGTCTAGAAATGTAAGTCGTATTTTCTAACATTTCAGGAAGTAATTTCCTGTTCCATGGTCCACAAGCTATAACATATTTATCAGCCTCAATGTTTTTTCCATTATAGGTTATTGAATTTTTATTTTCTAAGTTTTTTTCATCAATTGCAACTTCACCTAAATAAACTTTACCACCGTTATCTTTGAATTTTCTAACAATATTTTTACAACACCTGCTAGCCATTAAAGCACCAGCTTTTTTTTCAAGGTGAACCTCATTTATATCATCAAAATTTATTAAAGGATATCTTTCCTTAGCATCTTTTTTTGAAATTTGCTCAATATTATGACCTACGCTTTCTATATGCTTTTTAGATTTAGTTATATAACTATTATCTTCTTGACTTACAAGCCATAACATTCCACATTCATCATAAAGTTTTCTTTCACTCTTATTTGATAGGTTTTCCCAAAATTTAAAAGAATTATTTGTTAGCTCTGTATATATTTTATCATCTCCATATGTCAATCTAATTATTCTTGAAGCTCCTCCTGAACCCGATCTAGAATTACCGGCTCCCCACATATCATAAAGTTCAACATCACAGCCTTCCTTATTTAAAAAGTATGCTGAGCATGCTCCCCAAATTCCAGATCCTATAACCGCTATTTTCATTTTACGTTATTAATTTGATAGTTTGCATAAATATAGATTTATTATTTTTAACTATGAGAAAAACATTTATAAAACAGGGTTATTTAGGAATATTAGTTTTTGTTTCTTTATGTGTTGTTTCAATGATATATTATCCTGGAGGAACTATAATTGATTCATCTACTGTTGGTTATCTATTTTTCTATAACTTTTTTAGCAATTTAGGTGAATGGACAGCAAAAAATGGAGAGTCAAATCTTTTTTCAGCATATTTATTTAATACATCAATGTTAGTTTTAGCATTATCTTATTCTTTGTTTTATTTCAATTTTTTAAAAGTTATTATCAATAAAAGCAAAAACATTTTACTAAAAAGTTTATTAATTACCAGTATATCAATCTCTCTATTGGGTTTTGTTTTTGTTGCTATATTTTCATCGGAAACAAGTACATTTTCTCTTCATATTCTTTTTGTTAAAATTGGTTTTTATTCACTTTTCATACATTGTATAATTCAGACTATATTTATTTATTCAATAAAATTGCCTAATAATATTTTGTTTAAATCAACCTTCTCATTTACAACTATTATGTTTCTTTTTGTTCTCATGATGGAATTTGGCCCAAATCCATTTGAAAACAATCAATCATTATTTATTCAAGTAACCTCTCAGAAAATTATTGTTACAAGTATTTTAATTTATTACTTTGTTCAGATTAGGGAGGGACTAATATTAGAGAGTTCTAATTAAATATTTTTTTAATAAGTTTTTTTAATTCAATCTCAGAAAATTTGTTATTTATATAGCAAGAAGAATGGTATTCATTTATTAAGTTGTTATCTAAAAACCTATTAATATTAGAGGCTCTTAATTTAGATCCAGGCATTATTGATATTCTGTTTTTACCTTTTAAAGCAAGTTTATTAATTATATTAATACCTTCTATAGCACTATTAGATTGTCCAGCTGTTAATATTCTATCAAATCCAAGATCAATAATTTTTTCCATTGATTCAAAAGGGTCTGTTGTTTGATCAAAGGCCATATGAAAAGTTAAAGACATACCATTAGCTTCTCTTATTAAATCTCTACATTTAATAATATCTATATTATTTTTTTTATCTAAAACTCCAAATACTATTCCTTTACAGCCAACTTCTTTGCAAAAAGAAATTGAATCAACCATAATTTTAATTTCTTCATTATTGTATATAAAGTCTCCTCCTCTAGGTCTAATTATTGGATGAATGGGTATGTTTTTTGATAAAGCATATTCAATATCCGTTTTAGTTGGAGTTATTCCACCTTCATCTTTATTTTTACATAGTTCAACTCTTGAAATATTATATTGAATTGCTTTATTAAAGTCTTCTAATGTAAATGTGCAGACTTCTAGATTTGGGTTCAATTTTAATCTTTGTATTTTGTATAATATACTTTTAGAAAAAACTTATCCTTATCAATAACTAAATTATCAAATGTATTCGGTGAATCTGGGAATGCTATTAATTCATTTGCTGTTAAATTGTTCATCGCTACTTCTTGAAAGAAAACAGTGGATTCACCTTTATATGAAAATGAAATAACACTATCAAAAGGGTGTTCTGCTGGGTCTGAGTCATCAGAATAATATGCATTATCTTTCATCACGACATTTTCTTCTGGGTTTGAAATGATACCTACAGGATTTAATCTATTATTTTTTAAAATATAATATAATGCTTTAGAAGGGGGTAATAAATTATTGACATTATCAATGGGACCCGTAACTAATTCAACTTTATTTAATACTATATTTTTAGCTGTATCTAAGAAGCTATGAAAATTTTCTAAGTTAATAACTGGATATACTCCTGTTGCTGACTGCCAATAAATTTTATCTTGAAAATTAAACTTTTCATTTGAATCTATATTATCTAATAAAGCTAATTCAGATGATGATCTTTCGATATCATAGTAACTATATTTTTTTGTAAGGGGAGAATTAAATCTAAAAACATATTGTAGAGAATCATCTGCTGGACTGTATGCGTTCCCTTCTTCTGGATTGTTGAAATATAAAATAAATTTAGAATCTTCATGATCTAAATCAAAGCTTACTAATTGTGAATTATTTTCGCCAGGAACAAATGCTAGACCTCTTGTTTGATCTATTAACTCTACAATTCCAACATCATCTATAAGTCTATTTAATATTGATTTTCCATAAAAATCTTTAATTGGAACAGTTAGAAATGTATCTGTATTTAATGTTTTAAACCTAGTAAAGCCAATCTGACCAATAGAAGGGCTTAGCTCTACATATCTAGATGAAATGTACAATGCAGAAGAGAATAACGTGTCTTCAATCTGAGATATTGTTATCTCTTGTTCATCAAATGTAGGTTCGCCATACACTTTTGAAAATTTTAAATATAGAACAGCTGAATCTAATTGAGATGATTCATTTGGTAAATAATAATTTTCAGCAACTTGTCCAGGAATTGGTAGAACTTCATCTCCTTTTTGAAATGAAAATTGAGAATAAGCAATCGATTTTACATCACCAAAAACTGAATTTGAATATTTTCCAAAATAAACATCTCCCTCATCAGTTCTTACACTGTCAAAATAAATATTTGTTACATTTAAAGGAATTTCTAAATAATGAACTTTGATTTTATTCTTTTGATTTGAAAGAAGTTCATCAATACCAATCTCATTAGTTTCATCACATGAGATATTTAGAATAGATAATATTATTATTAATCTAACTAAGAATTTCATTATATAATTTATAATGCGATTCTACTGATTTCTCATCATTATTTATAGTATATATCTTCTTCTTAGGAGAAACAGTCGATAATACGCTTTCAACTTTTTTACTAAGATCATCCTTAGGGCGAATTACTGCATCAGAGTATTTTGATGCAATCCTAATCAGACCAGAATAATCTAAAGATTCTAGAGGTTCTGTCATACTTTTATCAATTTCTTCATCTTCAAGTATTTTATGAATCATTTTTTTATCTAGCTTATCTTTAAACTCATTATTATATATAGAATATATACACTTAGTATTTTCAAATAAATGAGATTCAGAAAATGCCGATTTAATTAACATAGGAACTAATGAACTCATCCAATCATTACAATGAATAATATCTGGTGACCATCCTAATTTTATAACAGTCTCTAGTACACCTCGGCAGAAAAACAATATTCTTTCATCATTATCTTTATGAAATTTCCCGCTTTTATTATTAAAAACAGTTTTTCTTTTAAAATAATCTTCATTGTCAATAAAGTAAACCTGTAGCTTAGCAGTTGGTATTGATGCAACTTTTATGATTAAGGGTCTGTCATCATCTCCAATCGAAATATTAAGCCCAGAAAGCCTAACAACTTCATGTAATCTATTTTTTCTTTCGTTAATAAGACCGAATCTAGGGACTAGAATTCTAATTTCAACACCTTTTTTTTGCATTTCTTGAGGTAACATTCTTACTATTTCTGAGACATAAGTGTCATTAAGAAATGGTTTTATTTCTGAAGCAACATAAAGAACTCTAAAACTTTTTGCCATTTTTACGGTGAATAAAAATTTAAAATGAAGCACAAATTTAAATAAAATAAGTCATTTATCAATTTTAAAATTTAATCATTAGAATAAGAGCAGATTCATAATTAATAAGAATTAAATTTGTAACTATAAAGTTGAGTTTTGAAAACAAGAAATATAATAATTAACACCCTTCTTTCTCTCGCATTAGGTCTTTTCCTTTTATATATTGTTTTTAATAATATTGACTTAAATCTATTTCTAGATAGGTTAGATAATTTAGATTATTCATGGATCTATTTATCGATGTTCATTTCAATTTTTGAACATATTGTCAGAGGCTACAGATGGAATTTGTTAATGCAAACAAAAAAAACTAACCTCTCAACTTATATTACTACTCATATATTGATTGTTTCTTATTTCTTTGCTTTATTCATACCTAGATTTAATGATTTTGTGAGATGTTATCTTATATCAAAAACTAATAAGGTTAAGATCTCTTCATCTTTAGGCACTGTGGTGTCTGAAAGAATTTTTGATTTAATATCATTGTTAATAATTTCTCTATTATTCTTTGTTATTGAATTTGATTTATTTGTTAATTTTTTCTCAACCTATATTTTAACCAATATATCATTTGATTTATATTATCTTCTTTTAGTTTTTATTGTTCTTACTATAATTATTTCATTTTTATTCTATTTGAATAAAAATTCAAATCTTTTCTCTTCAAAATTTTCTGAATTTAAATCAGGTGTATTTTCAATTACTAAAATTTATAAGAATAAAAAGTTTCTATTCTCTACTCTAATTTTATGGATAATTTATTTCTTAATGGGTTATGTAATTTTCTTTTCATTAGATGAGACAAGTAGTTTAGGAATAAATTCTGGTATTGCCGTACTGGTGGCGGGATCATTAGGGATGATTGTACCTGTTAATGCTGGGATTGGTGCTTATCATTTTCTTGTAGCGTCAATATTATTAAGCTATAATTTAAATTATGAAACAGGTTTATTTTTTGCCACTATCCTTCATACATCTCAAATTATTTGTTTGGCTGTACTCGGAATAATTAGTTCTTTAATTTTATTTTTTAAAATAAGGTCAAATAATGAGTATAGTTAAATCAGAAATTGAGTTAGAAGAATTACTCTCTAGAATTAGTGATAAAAAGCTTAAAATAGTTTTTACTAATGGATGCTTTGACATATTACATCCAGGTCATATCCACGTATTAGAGAAATCAAAATCGTTTGGAGATATACTAATAGTTGGTCTAAATAGTGACTCTTCAATTAAAAACTTAAAAGGGGCTTCAAGGCCAAAGGTAAAAGAAGGAGATAGAATGAAAATCATTTCTTCAATTAAGTATGTAGATCATGTTATTCTTTTTGAGGAAGACACCCCACTGACACTAATCAAAAAAATTAAACCACATATTCTTGTTAAAGGGGGCGACTATAGTTTAAATAATATTGTTGGTAGTGAATTTGTTAAAAAAAATGGAGGAGAAGTTAAAGTAGTAAAGTTATTACAAGGATATTCTTCTTCAAGTCTGATTGATAAATTTGAAAGTTAATTTATTTGATTTTGTCCTTTTTATTTTAGATTTGAAGTCCTTTAAATAAATATGGACAAGAATTTTATAAATGTTATTAATGATCACCTTTCAATTTCTTTGAAAAAGGTTAATATAATTGATGTAAAAAAATCATTTACAATTGATAACTACTATGATATTGATAACACTATAATTTATCCTATATCCGGAAAATTCAGATTTGGAAAATATAAGAAGTTATTAACTAACGATTCTGCTTTATTTATTCCAGCTCATAATACAGTTTCACTTTCTTTTGGATCAGAAAGAACAAGAACACTGGCCTATGAAGATTTTATTGACCAGAAGAGAAAATATTTACGTGAAAATAAAAAGGCAACCTCTAAATCAGATAAGTATCTCATACTTAATTTAGATGCAAAGGCATATGATCTTGTTAATATATTTCACAGTAAAAATCTGGGAATATCTACTATTGAAAATAACAAATCTTTTATCTACTTATTAAATAGTATAATAAAAGAGGTTTCTAATGATTTGCCTGGTTCTCAAAAGGTAATGGAGGCAATTACTAATCAAATTGTTTTTGAAGTAATTAGATACATTCTTTCTCAACAGCCTCTTTTTTCAAGTATTGAAGAAAACTTTAAATTTTTTAATGACGAAAAAATTTTAGATCTATTCTTATTCATTGATGAAAATATTAGTAAAGATTTATCAAACAAAATACTATCTGACCATTTGAATATATCTGAGGATTATGTTGGACAATTTTTTAGAAATAATATAGGTTTTTCTCCTCAGGATTATATTGAACACAGGAGAATGGAAAAAGCTATAAAAATTTTAAGAGAAAAAACTGACGCAATTAAGGTAATAAGTAATGATGTAGGATTTAAAGACACCGCTTATTTCTGCAGAAGGTTTAAAATGATGTTTGGTGTTCAGGCAGGAAAAATGAAGAAAAGATTAAACGAAATTTAGCTTTTTAAACCTTTTCTCATTTCTTTTTCTATCATTTTTTTTAGTGTTCCAGATTTCGATAATTGGAATAGTAGTAAGAAGATAATTAGATAAAAAAGACTAATTATTCCATACCCTAAGAAAGAGCTATCTAAAACAGTGTTGATGTAATTCCCTAACGATATGCTAGCAAATCCTACAACGAACATTAGTATAAGAAAAAGAATAAAAAAGGATATTAATTTTGAAATTATTGAAGAAATTTTTTCAATTAAATCTCCTTTCATACTATCAAATCTTTCTCTTAAGAAAGATGATATTGAATCTATAAGTTTATCTATTTTAATCATAACTAAGGTAAAGTTACTTTCTTTTTTATAATGATGTTAATTTTAATAATTAACATTAAATTAATTAAGAATTTAAGGTAGTAAATTTTAAAACTTATATATTCATATATGAAATTCATAAAGTCAGATTTATTAATACCCTTTATACTATCAATTGTATGCTTTTTTGCTTATCCATACCCAGAAGTAGCGATGTGGTTAGTTTTTTTTCTTGCTTCATATTCAGCTATAGCAAATGACAGTATACAAACTATTGGTACTTTTATTGCATCTAATGCTGATAAAAAGTGGTATTATCTCTGGATATATATGGGGTCAATATTTTTGATAACGGTAACTTATAGTTGGATTAATTATGGAGGTGACATTAGCTACGAAAGGTTAGCTTCAAAAGGTTTAAATGAAGCACCTCAACAATTTAAGTTTTTACAAGTTTTTGCTCCTGTTGTTCTTCTTATTTTAACAAGATTTAGAATGCCAGTTTCAACTTCAATTTTGTTGTTAAGTGCATTTGCTACACAGGCTAGTTCTATTACAAGTATTCTCCAAAAAAGCTTTTTTGGATATTTTATTGCTTTTGCACTTGCAATTATTGTTTGGCTTTTAACTACAAATCTTTTTGAAAAATATAAAAACCACAAACCATCTAAATTATGGCTGCCATTACAGTGGATATCAAGTGGCGCTTTATGGTCTACTTGGATTATGCAGGATATGGCAAATGTTGCAGTTGTATTACCTCGATCTTTAACCTTAGATCAGTTTTTAGTAGTAAGTTCATTCATTTTCTTTGGTCTAGGTTTATTATTTTATCTGAGAGGAGATAGAATTCAAAAAATTGTTACTGAAAAAACAGATATAATTGATGTGAGAGCAGCTACAGTTGTTGATTTTATATACGCCTGTCTTTTATATTATCTTAAAGTAATTAGCACTATTCCAATAAGTACTACATGGGTTTTTATAGGCCTTTTAGGTGGTAGAGAATTAGCCATAAATATAAAATTGTACTCAAAAGGCAATTATATAAAAGCATTAAAAATGATTTCTAAAGATGCGCTATATGCTGGAATTGGACTCGCTGTATCTTTAGCATTAGCTTTATCTATTAATGAAAATATGAGAGATCAATTGTTTAATTAATTTTAATTTTTTCAGGAATTATAATTGCATTTGGAAAGAGTTTTTTAAACCTTTGATACTCTTCATTTACTTTAAATCTATCAGTATACTGACCAATTTTCACTCTATAATTTGGCTGAGTAAAAACTGTATTCTTAAATATAAGACTATCAATTTCACTTATTTTCTCTTCAGTTTCTTCTGCTTTATTTCTATCACCTCCTAAATAAAGTTGTATGGTATATCCATCTATATAATTAATATTTTCACTTTCACTTCTAATAATTTGAATGATACTATCTAACTCTGATTTTATATTATTTTTGACTTGATCTGATAATATTATTTTTTCTTCTTTTACAAAATTTTTGGGTTTTTCTTGAGATCTTAAAATTGAGAGATCTTCATAATATCCTCTTTCTTCTTTCTTGGATGTAATTGTTTTTTGAGTGCTGCAAGAAAAAATGATAGCAAAAGAAAGAAAGTAAATTAATCCTCTATTATCACACATTTCTCTTGGTTTATATCATTTTCAACCTTCTTGAATTTTATATCTTTTTTGATTGATCCGTCAGCATATTTTACAGAAACTCTTGAATTTCTTCCATATGTTTTATCAGATCTGATAGGTTTTGTTTTCTCAACAGCTGATGTTCTGTTCCCAGTTAATAAAGACCTTGATTCTTCTTTGTTTGTTTGGTAAGACTCTTTCTTACTTGCCGAACTTTTATTTTCTTGAACTTGACTAGGGTTTTGAACCGGAATCAAACACTTTGTCAAAAATGAAACTGTGTCTTGATTAACTTTTGCTATAAACTTCTTAAACAATTCAAAGCCTTCAAATTTATAAATTACTAATGGATCTTTTTGTTCGTAGACTGCACTTTGAACTGACTGTTTAAGGTCATCCATCTCTCTTAAGTGTTCTTTCCAGTTAAAATCTATCATTCCAAGTGAAACAATTTTTTGCATCTCTTCAATTATACTTTTCCCTTCATCTTCAATCACATCATCTAAATTAATTGATACTCCAATTTGTCTTGATCCATCAGTAAATGGAATAAGTACATCCTTGACAACAGCCCCTCTTTCTTTTTTTATTTTTTTGATTATTGGCATTGCAGCAGAAATAATGCTAGTATTCTTTTTTTCATAATTTTCAATAACCTTCACATATAACCTTTCAGTTATTAAAGAACTATCATTTTTAAAGAAATCTTCATTCGAAAAGTCATTAAAGTCTAGACCTAAAATAGTCAATACATTAAGTCTGAAATCATCATAGTTTTCAGAACCTTTGGTTGTTAATACTATATCTTCACAAGTATCGTACAACATATTTAATATGTCTACATCAAGTCTTTCTCCATTAATAGCATTCCTTCTCTTTTTATAAATTACTTCTCTTTGTGAATTCATTACATTATCGTACTCTAGTAATCTTTTTCTGATGGCGAAATTATTTTCTTCTACCTTTTTTTGTGCTCTCTCTATAGATTTTGTGATCATGCTGTGTTGGATAACTTCATCTTCATCCATATTCATTCTATCCATGACCTTAATCATTCTGTCTGAACCAAATAATCTCATCAGGTTATCCTCTAAAGAAACAAAAAACTGAGACGAACCAACATCTCCTTGCCTTCCAGATCTACCTCTTAGCTGTCTATCTACTCTCCTTGACTCATGTCTTTCTGTTCCAATAATAGCAAGTCCACCACTTCCTCTGGAATCTTCAGTAAGCTTAATATCAGTCCCTCTACCGGCCATATTTGTAGCAATAGTTACTGTTCCAGGCTTACCAGCTTCAGCTACTACATCCGCTTCTTTTGAATGTTGTTTAGCGTTTAATACCTGATGAGAGATTTTTTTCATATTTAGCATTCTGCTTAAGAGTTCAGAAATTTCTACAGATGTTGTTCCTACTAGGATTGGTCTTCCATTATTTTTTAATTCAATTATCTCGTCAATAACTGCATTAAATTTTGCTTTTAATGTCTTGTAGACTTTATCCTCCATGTCAGACCTTACTATACCTCTATTAGTAGGGATTACCACACAATCTAATTTGTAAATTTCCCAGAATTCTCCAGCTTCTGTCTCAGCTGTACCAGTCATCCCAGATAATTTATTATACATTCTAAAATAATTTTGGAGTGTAATAGTTGCGTATGTTTGAGAGGCATCTTCAATTTTCACATTTTCTTTAGCTTCTATTGCCTGATGAAGTCCATCTGAATATCTTCTGCCTTCCATAATTCTTCCAGTCTGCTCGTCAACAATTTTTACCTTTGAGTCCATTACTACATACTCTTGATCTTTCTCAAACATGGAGTAAGCTTTTAAAAGTTGATTGATAGTATGAATTCTTTTAGTTTTTACACTATAGTCTTGAATTATTTTTTCTTTTTCTTTTGCTATTTCATCTATTGGTTTTTCTGAATTTTCTAGTTTATTTATATCTACCCCAATATCAGGTACTATGAAAAAGTTACTATCATCTCCTGAGCTAGTTATATTATCTGTCCCTTTTTCAGTAAGTTGAATGCTATTACTTTTTTCTTCGATAGTAAAGTAAAGAGGCTCATCGGCTTCTGGCATCAACTTTGAATTATCTTGTAAGTAATAGTTTTCAGTTTTTTGCATTATAGCCTTAGTACCTATCTCACTTAAATATTTTATGAGAGGCTTATATTTTGGTAATCCCCTATGTGCTCTAAATAATGAAAGGCCACCTTCTGCCTCATTGCCTTCAGATATTAATTTTTTTGCTTCTGCTAGGTATTGGGTTACCAGTTTTTTTTGTAGGTCAAATAATTTCTGAACTCTAGGCTTTAATTCAAAAAACTCATGATCATCCCCTCTTGGAACAGGCCCAGAAATAATAAGTGGTGTTCTAGCTTCATCAATAAGAACTGAGTCTACTTCATCAACCATGGCAAAATTATGTTCTCTTTGAACTAATTCACCCTTCTCTCTAACCATATTATCTCTTAAATAATCAAAACCAAATTCATTATTAGTGCCATAGGTAATATCTGCATTATATGCATTTATCCTATCTTTTGAATTAGACTCATGTTTATCTATGCAGTCAACTCTTAGTCCGTGAAATTCGAATATTGGAGCATTCCATTCTGCGTCTCTTTTAGCTAAGTAGTCATTTACCGTCACTATATGGACACCTCTTTCTGAAAGAGCATTTAAATATGCTGGAAGTGTAGCAACCAATGTTTTCCCTTCACCTGTTGCCATTTCTGAAATTTTCCCTTGATGTAAAACAACTCCGCCAATTAATTGTACATCATAATGAATCATATTCCACTTAATATCAACTCCAGCAGCAGACCACTCATTATACCAAACAGCTTTAGATCCATCAATTTCAATATTATCTTTCTTACTTGCTAATTCTCTGTCGAAGTCTGAAGCGGTAACTTCCAAACTTTCGTTTTCTGTAAACCTTCTGGCTGTTTCCTTTACAACTGCAAATGCTTCTGGTAAAAGTTCATCAAGAGTTTTTTCTATAATTTCTTTTTGTGATTCCTTAAGGGAATCTATTTCATTTAGAATATTTTCTTTTTCAGACAATGAACCTTCTGATTTTTTATATTTTTCTCTTAGATTATCAATTACTTGATCAGACTCTTTAAGATTATTTTGAATTATTTCTTTAAACTCAAAAGTCTTATTTCTTAACTCATCATCTGATATGTTTTTAAGTTTATCAAATTCTGAATTGATTTTATCGACCATAGGATAAAGATCTTTAAGATCTTTATCTGACTTTGAACCTAAAATATTTTTAAGAAATCCAAACATTTAATTAAATTTTAATTCAAATTTAACAATTCTGTAATCAGTTATATTTAAATCGTTTATTATAATTGCGAAATTATGAAAAAATATCTACTTATTTTATTTGTTAGTATAGGCTGTAATTTCTCAAATATTGATTATTCAAAAATAAATATAATTTCCTCTTTAGTACAGACCGAAAAAGTTGAAAGAGATATTGATGATCCAGCAATTTGGTATAACAAAACTAACCCTTCGGAAAGTTTAATTATTGGTACTCAAAAAGATGAAAATGGGGCTTTGGTTGTATATGGATTAGATGGAAAGATTGATAAAAATAAAACTATATATAACTTATCTAGACCTAATAATGTTGACGTCATTTACAATGTTAATTTTGGTGATGATACAATTGATATAGTAGTCACTACAGAAAGATTTAAAAATAATTTAAGAATTTTTTCATTACCAGATATGCGAGAATTAGACGGTGGAGGACTTAGAGTTTTTGAAAATGAAAAAAATCCAGAACCTATGGGAGTTGCATTATGGAAGGATGATGAAGGTAATGTTCATGCAATTATTGGGAAAAAAACTGGAAAATCAGGTGAATATATAAACCAATACAAATTGAATTTTGATGAAGATAAATTCAGATTAATTTATCAGAGAAGTTTTGGTGAATTTTCTGGGAAAAATGAAATTGAAGCGATAGCTGTAGATAAGAAAAAGAATATTGTTTATTATTCTGATGAAGGTTTTGGCGTTAGAGCATATTACGCTAATCCACTTTTAGGAAATCAAGAAATATTAACATTTGCTAATAATTTTGTGGGGGATCAAGAAGGTATAAGTGTTGTTTATAAGGATGGAAAGAATTTTGTTATTGTCTCTGACCAACAAGAAGTAAATCAATTTAGAATTTTCTCTCCTGAAGATGACTACAACGAGATAGGTAATTTCTATGTTAACTGCATTGATTCAGATGGATCTGAATTTCATCCTGGCCCATTTCCTGAACCATTTCAAGATGGATTATTTGTGGCGATGAGTGATGATTTATCATTTCATTATTACTCATGGGCTCAGATTAAGAGTGAATTTCAATAAAATAAAATTTAGACCAAGAAAATTTTAAAAATTTAAAAATAGACTATATTTGCACACCTAAAAAATAACAATGGCAACAGCTGATATTAATCTAAGTAAGGAGAATAAAGAACTAAGCAAGAGCTTTCCTGATTTTAGTGCTGGTGATACTATTAATGTCCATGTAAAAATTAGAGAAGGTAATAAAGAAAGAATACAGCAGTTTCAAGGTACAGTACTACAAAGGAAAAATGTAGGCTCAAACGGAGAAACTTTTACTGTTAGAAAAATTTCAGATTCAATTGCTGTAGAAAAAATTATGCCAATATTTTCTCCTAATATTGAAAAAATTGAAGTTCTTAGAAGAGGGAAGGTAAGAAGAGCTAGAATTTTCTATTTAAGAAAAAGAAAAGGTAAGAACGCTAAGATCAAAGAAAAAATTTAATTTTAAACCTATCAATTTGATAGGTTTTTTTATGCAAATTAAATACTATAAATATCAATCCTCCGGAAATAGCTTTGTGTTAATAGATAACCTAAATGTAAAGCCGCTTTCTAATCAAGTTATATCAAAAATTATATCAACTAATGAAGTAAGGGACTCTGATGGTCTTCTCTTATTATATCCATCTGAAAAATTTGATTTTAAGTTAATCTTTTTTAATCCCGATGGTTCAAAAAGCTTTTGTGGAAATGGGAGTATCTGTTCGGTGCATTATCTTAAATCAAAAAATTTAATTAAAAATCAGTGTTCTTTCCAATCATATGGAAAAAAATATAACGCAATAATAGATCCAGAAATCAAAATAAAAATGGTCGATATATCAAAGATAAAAAAAATCAATAATGGTTATTTTGTTAATTCTGGAGCTCCTCATTATGTTGAGTTTGTTGATGACTTAAATAAAGTTGATATTATACAAGAAGTAACTAAAATAAAATCTTCTAAGTTTTATGACAACTTACCTTGTAACATAAATTTTATACAAAAAGAAAATAATTTAATCTATATAAGAACATTTGAGAAAGGTGTTGAGAGAGAAACTTTAAGTTGTGGTACAGGAGCTGTTGCTTCTTCCGTTGTGTGTTCAAAGATATTTGAAGATAATTTTCCTTTGATAAAAGCAAGAGGGGGAAATCTTCGTGTGAATTATAAAAAAAAGAGGGATTTATTTTATGATATAACCCTTTCATCTAATCCTTTGATGGAATATAATTCGTATTTAAAAATAATGTCTTCTTAATATTAGCTTAATATCTGAATTATAAGTTTGTCAAAAAATTTATAATTATGAAATACATATTTATTCTTTTATTTAGTTTTTTTTCATCTGTGATTTATGCACAAAATGGTGCAGTTGTTGGAAAAATAACGGACAGTGATAATGGACTTCCTTTACCGGGAGCAAATATTATTTTAAAGGGTACTGATTATGGTACTATTTCTGATGTTAGTGGCAATTTTGTTATACCTAATGTTACACCAAGTGATTATACCTTAATTATAACCTACATTGGTTATTCAGATATAGAAAAAGAAATTTCAGTTCAAGGTTCTTCTAACACTGAGATTGATATTGCTTTAGAGTCAGGTGTTTTGGTTGGGGATGAGATAATTATAATAGGAAATAATTTACAAGGTCAGGCTAGAGCTATAAATGAACAAAAGAATAATGTAAATATTACTAATATTATATCATCTGATCAAACTGGGAAATTTCCTGATTCTAATATGGGGGATGCTTTAAAAAGAATTCCTGGGATAACAATGCAAGGTGACCAAGGAGAAGCAAGAAATATTGTTGTTAGAGGTTTGGCTTCAGCTCTAAATTCTGTTATGATTGATGGCTCAAGAATTCCATCAGCAGAAGGTGACAATAGAAATGTACAACTTGATCTTATTCCTGCCGATATGATTCAAACAATCGAAGTTAATAAAGCTACTCTTCCTTATATGGATGGCGATGCTGTAGGTGGAGTTGTAAACCTTGTAACTAGATCTGCTCCAGATGGATTTAGGTTTTCAGCAGATTTAGGTTCTGGTTATACTCCAATAACTTCTAAACCTATATACAATGGATCATTTGTTCTTGGTAACAGATTAGGAAATTTTGGTTTTTTATTGTCAGGTTCATATAATAATAGAGAATTTGGTTCAGATAACATTGAAGCTGAATGGGCAGAGGCTGAAGGCGGAAATTGGGTCCCAGACGAAATGGACATTAGAACTTACTATGTCAAAAGAGAAAGAAAAAGCATATCTCTTAACTTGGATTATGAATTTTCAAGTTCTAGTAAAATTTATTTAAACACTCTTTATAACCATAGAGATGACTGGGAAAACAGATATAGACTAAGATATAAGAAAATTACTGATGGTTTTGAAGATGGATTCGAGTCCCTTGGAAATGGAAGATTTAAGACGACTGCAAGAATTGAAAGGCAAACTAAAGGTGGTATCGATGATGATAGAAATAAGGGAACAAGATTAGAAGATCAGAAAGCTTCAAATATAACCTTAGGAGGAGATCACCTTGCCGCTTCTAAGTTAAAAATAGATTGGATGGTTAATTTCTCAAGAGCTTCTGAAGAAAGACCAAACGAAAGATATCTTACTTTTAGAAATAGTGATGTTCCTATTATTTTAGATATATCTGATCCCTCAAGGCCACTTGTTAATTATGAAGATCCTACAGCTTGGGAAGCATCTAAAGCAAGAAATCCTGAGGAAGCACAGAAATGGACTTATGAAAATGAAGTTAACGCAAAAGTTGATTTTACTTTACCGATAACAGATGACGGTATATTAAAATTTGGTTTAAAGAATAGAGCAAAAACAAAACATAGAAATAATACTTGGTCAGAGTACGATGGAACATTAGTGGGGTCTAGGCTAAATGAATTTCCGTTAATTGATCAGTCAGATTCAGACTATCTTGCTGGAGGACAATATTTAGGAGGTAATTTTGTGACTACAGGATATTTAGGAGGTTTAGATTTAACTGGAGGTAGTTTCGAATCGGAATTACTTCTTGATGAGTTTGCATCAGGAAATTATGACGCAAATGAAAATATATTTGCTGCCTATGCAATGGTAGACATGAACCTGACAGATAATTTATCTCTTATAGCTGGGGGTAGATTTGAGGCGACAAGTTTAGAATATACTGGAAGAGATGTTGATTATGAAAATGAGTCAGTTACTATTACTGATCCACAAAAAGATAATTATTCAAATTTTTTACCGGCTGTTTTATTTAAATTAAATCCATCAGAGAACTCTGCCTTAAGATTATCATATACTAATAGTATAGCAAGACCTAACTATTATGATTTGGTTCCATACCAAGAATATATTGAAGAAGATGAGGAATTAAATTTAGGAAATTCATCATTGAAACCGATGAAGGCTATGAATTTAGATTTGAATTATGAGACATACTTCTCAACGGTCGGATTATTTTCTGCTGGTTTATTCTATAAAGACTTAAAAGACTTTGTATACTCATATCAATATGATGGTACATATTCAGGTTACAATGGCGAGCTGGAAATAACGCAACCAAGAAACGGAGCGAGTGCTTCGGTATTTGGTTTTGAAGTTGCTTTCCAAAGGCAAATACTAAAAAATTTAGGTCTCTATGCAAACTATACGTTTGCTGACACTAACACCGAAGGAGTATTAAATAGATCAGATCTTGATAAAACACCTCTCCCAGGAGCAGCTAAAAATACATTTAATGTTTCTTTAGATTATGAAACAAATAAGTTTAACATAAGAGTTTCTTATAATGTAACTGATTCATATATTGATGAGTTTGGTGGTGAGATTATGGAGGATAGATACTATGACTCTCAATCTTTCCTAGATGTTAACGCTTCATATTCATTTTCAGATAATTTAAGATTTTATCTTCAGGCTAAAAACCTTACAAATCAGCCCTTAAGATACTATCAAGGAACCGAGGAATATTTAATGCAGGAGGAGTTCTATGGAGCAAGATATACTGCTGGGTTTAAATTTGATTTATTTAAATAATAATACTTTACAGTTTAGTTAAATACTAATTGCCTCTCACTTTTGAGAGGCTTTTTTGTTTTATAATTTCTATATTGCAGAGTAATATGGTAAGGATAATTATCTTTTTTTTGTTTTTGAGTACTAACTTGTTTTCACAGTCTACGTTTCAGACATGGCCAACTATAAGTTTAAAAGGGGAGGTTATTGATAATTTAGATGTGAAGTTTAAGTATAGGAATAAATATGATCATAAAGAAAGTAGTTCTGTCACCTCTTGGTTTAATATGGGCTTAGAGTATAAATTAAATAAGTCATCATTTGGCATTTACTACAGGGAATTACACAGGATCAAATCTTCAGAAAAAAGACCTTTCGTAGAGTTTGAGTACGAGGTAAATAATAACATGAAACTTAGACTAAGGAATGCTTTAAGGATTAAGGAAGGGGATAAAGCTTTCTTAAGGTATAGGATAAGGTATCAATATGAATATGATAACATCAAGAGAATTAAACCCTTTGTTTATAATGAAATTTTCATATCAAAAGAAAGTTTAAAAAGGAATAGATTAGGTTTTGGTTCAAAATTTAAAGTAAAGAAAATGCCTTTTGATTTTAGACTTGCTTATTTAATTGAGATGTACAGGGATGTTGAAAATTCAGTAGTTAATTGGTCAACAAAAAATGCTCTTTTAGTTTCATTAGATTTTAAAATCTAATCTAGTAAATCTGGCCTTTGTTTTTTTGTTTTTTTATAAGACGTTTTTATTCTCCATTCATCAATTTCCTTTTGATTCCCAGAAAGAAGAATTTTGGGCACTTTCCATCCATTAAAATCGGCGGGTCTCGTGTAATTTGCGTGTCCCAGTAAGTTATCTTGAAATGAATCAGAAAGGGCTGCAGATTCATTAGAAACAACTCCAGGAATCAATCTTATTACTGAATCAATTAATATTGCTGCAGGTAATTCTCCTCCTGTTAGCACATAGTCTCCAATACTTATCTCTTTAGTAATTAAATGTTTCCTTACTCTTTCATCTATTCCTTTATAGTGACCGCATAAAATTACTATGTTCTCTTTTAATGATAGTGAGTTGCTTGTTTTTTGGTTTAGTTTTTCTCCATCAGGGGACATATAAATAATTTCATCAACTTTTTTGTGTTTTTTAATAAACTCAATACAGTTAAAAATTGGTTCAATCTTCAGTACCATACCACCACCACCACCAAAAGCATAATCATCAACTTTTTTGTGTTTGTTATCGGAAAAATCTCTGAGATTATGAATTTTTATATTAACTAGTTTTTTCTCTTGAGCGATCTTTAAAATGCTATTATTCAAAGGACTATCTAAGAGTTCTGGTTGGCAGGTGATTATGTCAATATGGTTCATTAATTTAAATCTAATAATCCTTTTGGAATAATTACGTGAATCTCTTTTTTAAAATTATCAACCCTGTGAATTATTTCTTTAGTATATGGAATCATAGTTTCTTTATTATTAATATCACAAAATAGTATTGGTTGATTTTTTTTATGAAAGTTGGTTATAGTGCCTATAACTTTATCATTTTCTTTTACCTCATATCCAATTATTTTGGAAAGTTCACTTTCGAATTTTATTCCGCTTTTATTTTCTATAAAGACATTTGTGTTAATTAGCATATTATTATCTTCTCTAGAATTATAATCTTTAAACTTTAACTCAATTGTTGTTGTGTTAATTATTGATAGCTTTTCAATAGAAAAAGGCACCTTGCTACCTCTTAATTCTAAATACAAAGAATTGATATTCTTAAAATCAAATTCAATATCTAAATTTAATCTTAAGATACAATAGCCCTTTAGTCCCTTATGTTTTGTTATTTTCCCTATTTGGGTGAATCCCATCAGGATTATTTTTTAGAATCTTCTTCTTTTGCCTCTTCAGATTCTTTTGCCTCTTCAGATTCTTTAGTCTCTTCAGCTTTTGGAGCTTCTTCCTTAGCTTCTTCCGCTGCTGGAGCTTCTTCCTTAGCCTCTTCCGCTGCTGGACCCTCTTCCTTAGCTTCTTCTGCTGCTGGAGCCTCTTCCTTAGCCTCTTCCTTAGCCTCTTCCGCTGCTGGAGCTTCTTCCTTAGCCTCTTCCTTAGCTTCTTCTTTAGCTTCTTCCGCTACTGGAGCCTCTTCCTTAGCCTCTTCTGCTGCTGGAGCCTCTTCCTTAGCCTCTTCTACTTTTGCAGCTTCTTCTAATTTTTTCTTTTGTTCTTCTTCTCTTTTTTTATTGTAAGCTTTTTCTTCAGCTAATTTTTTCTTTTGATCCTGTTCTTTAGCTTCAGATAGAGAATCGATTTTCTTTGTAATCTTTCCTTCTTTCTCTTTTAACCAAGCTTCAAGTTTTTTATCAGCTTCTTCTTGCTTAAGTGCTCCTTTTAAAACACCTACTTGTAGATGTTTTTTCATCATTACTCCTTTGTAAGATAATATAGCTCTAGCTGTTTCACTTGGTTGAGCACCTTTCATGACCCATTCAAGTGCTTTGTCTAGATCAAGGTTAATTGTTGCTGGATTTGAGTTTGGGTTATAATTTCCTATTTTTTCTATAATTCTACCGTCTCTAGGTGATCTAGCATCTGCTACCACAATATCAAAGATTGCTAGTTTTTTTCTTCCTCTTCTTGATAATCTAATTTTTACTGCCATAATATTTTGTTTAGATGGAACACGTCCATTAACGTTAAAAAAAATTGTGCGCAAATATATACATATTAATAATATTTTCAACCATAAGAAATTATATTCCTTTTTTGACTAATTTTTAGGATATAAACAATAATTATTTGTATAATCGTGTAAACGGTTTTTATATTATAATTTATATAACTATTTTTGTTAAAATATATAATAGTGACCAAGTATAATTATATGTCTGGATCTGATATTAACTATATGGATGATTTATATTCTAAATATAAATCTGACCCACATTCTGTTGATATATCTTGGCAAAAATTTTTTGAAGGCTTTGATTACTCTATAACTAATTCTCTTGGATCTGTTAAATTCACTGAATCATCTGTTTCTCAATTAATTGAAGCTTATAGAAGATATGGACATTTAAAGTCATTAACTAATCCAGTCAGAACACGAAGAGATCATAATGTTGATTTTTCAATTGAGAAATTTGGATTATCTGATTCGGATTTATCTCAAACATTTTCTGCAGGTTCCGAAATTGGAATTGATAATGGTACTCTTAAAGAAATTCTAGAGAAATTAAATAAAATTTATTTAGGACCTATTGGCTTTGAATATGTTAATATTAGAAATACCGAGGAGGTTAACTGGATAAAGGAATGGGTAGAAAATAAATGGTATTCTCAAAACATAGGCATTGATAAAAAGAAGAGTATTTTAACAAAACTCAACGAAGCTGTTGTTTTTGAAAATTTTCTTCATACAAAATATATTGGGCAAAAAAGATTTTCTTTAGAAGGAGGAGAAAACACCATAACCTTTTTAAATGAGATTGTAAACTCAGCATGTGATAATGATGTGAAAGAGGTTGTAATAGGTATGGCACACAGAGGTAGATTAAATGTTTTAACCAGCATATTGAAAAAAACTTATGATGAGGTTTTTAATGAGTTTGAAGGAAATATGGATCCTGACAAGATCTTTGGAGATGGAGATGTTAAGTACCATCTTGGATATAATAGTTATATAAATAGAGATAAAAATAATATTTATGTTAAGCTTATTCCTAACCCTAGTCATTTAGAATCTGTTAACCCTGTGGTTATGGGGTATGTTAGAGCTCAAATTGATGAGGAGTATAGAGGTGACTTTAATTCTGCGATACCTATTCTTATTCATGGAGATGCTGCTATTGCTGGTCAAGGAATAGTTTATGAAACTGTTCAAATGACAAAGTTGAAAGGGTATCAAGTCGGAGGTGTTATCCATTTTGTTATTAATAATCAGATTGGTTTTACAACGGATTATGATGATGCTAGATCTAGTATTTATTGTACTGATTTGGCAAAAATTATTGATTCTCCTGTTTTACATGTGAATGGTGATGATCCGGAGGCTGTTTATTATGCTTCTCAGTTTGCTTTGGAGTATAGGCAAAAGTTTAAAAAAGATGTATTTATAGATCTTCTTTGCTACAGAAGACATGGACATAATGAAAGCGATGAACCTAAATTTACACAACCTAACTTGTATAATTTAATTTCAAAGCATCCAAGCCCAAGAGATGTTTACTTTAAAAAGATTATTGAAAAAGACAGTGAAATTGATAAAGGTCTGGCCGATAAATTGAACAAAGAATTTAAATCATTACTTCAAGAAAGACTTAATGAAGTTAAGCAGAAACCACTTCCTTATAAGCCTCAAAAAAAAGATGAGGAATGGAATTTTTTGAGAAATTCTACTAGTAAAGATTTTATTAGTTCACCAAAAACATCTATTAATGAGAAAACAATTAATAAAATTGGTAAATCATTAACTACTGTTCCGAAAGGATTTAAGCCTATTAAGCAAATAATAAGGTTATTGAAGGATAGAGAATCTAATTTTTTTGATAAAAAATTATTGAACTGGGCTGATGCTGAACTATTAGCATATGGTTCTTTGCTATTAGATAACAAAAACATTAGAATTTCTGGACAAGACGTAATTAGAGGTACATTTTCACACAGGCATGCTAAATTGTTTGACACTAGTACAAATCAGCCATATTCTCCACTAAATAATCTTTCTAAAGAACAAGCTAATTTTAATATTTATAATTCTCTTTTATCTGAGTTTGGAGTATTAGGCTTTGAGTATGGTTATTCTATGGCAAGCCCAAATACTCTTGTAGTATGGGAGGCACAATTTGGTGATTTTTCCAATGGTGCTCAAGTCATTATAGATCAGTTTATATCTTCAGCAGAAACAAAATGGGAGAAAATGAATGGACTTTTGGTATTACTGCCTCACGGTTATGAGGGTCAAGGCCCTGAACATTCAAGTGCAAGACCACAGAGGCTATTAAGCTTATGCTCTGAGGATAATATGGTTGTAGCTAATTTGACTACACCTGCAAATTTCTTTCATCTAATTCGAAGACAATTGGCTTGGGAGTTTAGAAAACCTTGTTTTCTGCTTAGTCCAAAAAGTTTACTAAGACATCCTTCTGTTATTTCTAATTTTGATGACTTTACAAACTCTCAATTCCAAGAAGTCATAGATGATAATGTAAAAAGTAAAAAATTAATTAATAAAGTAATACTTTGTACAGGAAAGTTTTATTATGATTTAGACGATTATAGACAGGATAACAATATAAAAGATGTTGCTATTGTTAGAATTGAACAATTAAGTCCTTTCCCAAAATCAAAAATTGAAAAAATCTTAAATACTTATTCAAATGCTAAAAAGATAATTTGGGCACAAGAGGAAAACCAAAATATGGGTTATTGGTCTTACATTTCTTCATTCAATTTAAAAAACATAGAACTGTTTTCAAGAAAAAGAAGTTCTTCTCCATCAACAGGGTTTCTTAAAGTACACTTGAAAGAACATGAAGAATTAATTAAGAAAATATTTAACTGATTTAATATGAAAAATGAAATAATTAAAATGATGGTCCCAGCAGTTGGGGAATCTATAAATGAGGTAACCATATCTTCTTGGTTAAAAAAAGACGGTGATATAGTTGAGCTTGACGAAGTCATTGCTGAAATAGATTCTGATAAAGCAACTTTTGATTTAACTGCTGAATCTTCAGGTAAATTAAAAATTGAAGCACAAGAGGGAGATACTTTAGAAATAGGTGCACCTATATGTTCAATAGAACAGGGTGATTTTAAAGTTCAAGAATCAGCTAAATCTATAAAATCTGAAAGTGAAACTGAAGAACAACCTAAAGACGCCGACATCAAAGAGATAGAAGAAAAAAGAGAAGATTCAACAAGTAATGTAACACCTGTTGCTCAAAAAATAATTGACGATAAAGGTATTGATATAAATAATATTAGTGGTTCAGGTGCTGGTGGAAAAATTACTAAAGAAGATGTATTAAATGTTACTAGCAGCAATACTGAAGAAAAATTAGAAACAACTGAGAATCAGAATAGAGTAAAGATGACTCAGCTTAGAAAAACAATTGCTAAAAGATTGGTCAGTGTTAAAAACGAGACAGCTATGTTAACGACATTTAATGAAGTTGATATGTCATCAATTATGGATTTAAGATCAAAATATAAAGAATCTTTCAAAGAGAAATATGGTGTTAATTTAGGTTTTATGTCATTTTTTACGAAAGCTTGTTGTGTTGCTTTGAAAGAGTGGCCTGCAGTTAATGCTATGATTGAAGGTGATGAAATTGTATATAATGATAATTGTCATATCTCTATCGCCGTTTCAACTCCTAAAGGACTTGTAGTTCCGATAATTAGAAAAGCAGATGAATTAGGATTTGATGATATTGAAAATGAAGTTATAAGGTTAGCTACAAAGGCTAGAGATGGGAAACTTTCTATAGATGAAATGCAAGGAGGAACTTTTACAATAACTAATGGTGGAATTTTTGGTTCTATGTTATCAACACCAATTATAAATGCTCCTCAGTCAGCTATTTTAGGAATGCATAATATTGTTAAAAGAGGTGTAGTAGTTAATGATGAATTGGTAATAAAACCAATGATGTATCTAGCATTATCTTATGATCACAGAATAATAGATGGAAGAGAGTCCGTTAGTTTTCTCGTTAGGATTAAAGAATTATTAGAGGATCCCTCAAGACTAATGTTAGAAATATAAAAACCCCTCAATTAGATGAGAGGTTTTTTTGATTTATTGATATTTTCTTTTTTCTTTTTTTTAAAAAAGCCTTATTAACCTTTGATTGATTTTTAAGTTCTTTCCATTGTGATTTTGTGTAAACTGTTTCAGTTCTTATAACTACGAAATCACCTTTTTTTTCTACTTTCTTATTAACCTTAAAAGGTTTGAACTCTTTCTTCTTCTCTTTAGATAAAACGTCTATTGATAAAAAAGAAAACATCAAAAACATTGATATATATTTCATAACATTTATTTTATATTAATAGTATGTTAATTCAATGTTAAGGAATTGTTAACTAATATCAAAATATTTGTTTGTTAATTATTTAAATGATGGTAATTTAGGTTCTCCATAATCTTTTCTTTTTTTAAGTTAAATTTTTCTTTTTTTTCTAAAGATTTTCAGAATTACAATTTATATTGCAAAATAAATTTCCATGCCTCGAGACAAGAGCATCAAGTCAATTTTAATCATCGGTTCAGGTCCTATTATTATTGGTCAAGCATGTGAATTTGATTATTCTGGATCCCAAGCATCAAGGTCATTAAGAGAAGAAGGAATTGAGGTTACTCTCATCAATTCTAATCCGGCTACAATCATGACAGATTCTGTTACAGCTGATAATATTTATTTAAAACCTCTAACAAAAAAATCAATAATTCAGATTTTAGAAAAACATAAAATTGATGCAGTCCTTCCGACAATGGGTGGGCAAACTGCATTGAATTTAGCTATTGAATGTGATAAAGCTGGTATTTGGGAAAAGTATAAAGTGAGGATGATTGGTGTAAATGTTGATGCAATTAATACAACTGAAGATAGAGAGCTCTTCAGATTAAAAATGAAAGAGCTGAATGTAAATGTATGTAAAGGAGAGATTGCCAAATCATATTTAAGAGGTAAAGAAATTGCACAAGAAATAGGTTTCCCATTAGTAATTAGACCATCCTTTACTCTGGGTGGATCTGGAGGAGGATTTGTTGAAGAAGAAAAAGATTTTGATAATGCTCTTAACCACGGATTAAATAAATCTCCTGTGCATGAAGTTCTAGTTGAACAAAGTGTTTTAGGATGGAAAGAATACGAGCTGGAGTTATTGAGAGATAATATAGGTAATGTAATTATTATCTGCTCTATAGAAAATTTTGATGCTATGGGTATTCATACTGGGGATTCTATAACAGTTGCACCTGCTATGACCCTACCAGATACAGTTTATCAGGAGATGAGAAACTTGGCAATTAAAATGATGAATGGTATAGGTGATTTTGCTGGTGGGTGTAATGTTCAATTTGCTGTGAATCCAGAAACAGATGATATAATAGGAATTGAAATTAATCCTAGAGTTTCGCGATCTTCTGCCTTAGCTTCAAAAGCCACTGGTTATCCTATTGCTAAAGTTGCTGCTAAATTAGCTATTGGATATAACTTGGATGAATTAAAAAATCAAATTACAAAAACAACTTCAGCATTTTTTGAACCAGCTTTAGATTATGTGATTGTTAAAATTCCTAGATGGAATTTTGATAAGTTTAAAGGTTCAGACAGGAGATTAGGTCTTCAAATGAAGTCTGTTGGAGAAGCTATGGGAATTGGAAACAACTTTCAGGAAGCACTCCAAAAAGCTTGCCAATCTTTAGAAATAAAAAGAAATGGTCTAGGTGCAGACGGAAGAGAACTAAAAGATCAAAATAAATTATTGGAAAGTTTAAAAAATCCTAGCTGGAATAGACTCTTTCATATTTATGATGCTCTTAAATTAGGCTTACCTTTTAATACTATTCAGCAGTTAACTAAAATTGACAAATGGTTCTTAAATCAGATAAATGAATTAGTGCTATTAGAGAAGGAAGCTCAAAATTATGATTTAGATTCTTTACCAAAAAACATTTTAAAACTAATGAAAGAAAAAGGGTATGCTGACAGGCAAATTGCTCATCTTCTAGGATGTCTTGAAAGTGAAATCTTTAACAAAAGAATGGAGCTCAATATTAAAAGAAATTATAAGTTAGTTGATACGTGTGCCGCAGAGTTTGAAGCAGCAACACCCTATTATTATTCTACTTTCGGTGATGAAAATGAATCCGTATCTTCGGATAAAGAAAAAGTAATAGTAATAGGCTCAGGTCCAAATCGAATAGGCCAAGGAATTGAATTCGACTATTGTTGTGTTCATGGGGTACTTGCAGCTAAAGAATGTGGATACGAAACAATTATGATTAATTGTAATCCAGAAACAGTCTCTACAGATTTTGACGTTGCAGATAAGTTATATTTTGAACCAGTTTTTTGGGAGCATTTATATGAAATTATTTTACATGAAAAGCCAATTGGTGTAATTGTTCAACTTGGAGGACAGACAGCACTAAAGTTATCTGAAAAATTAGATAAATATGGTATTAAAATTTTAGGGACTTCTTTTGATGCTTTGGATTTAGCAGAAGATAGAGGAAGATTTTCAGACTTATTGAAAGAGAATAAAATTCCTTATCCTGAGTATGGTACCATAGATTCAGCTACTGATGCTATAGAATTGTCTAGAAAAATTGGGTTTCCACTTCTTGTTAGACCTTCATATGTTTTGGGTGGTCAGTCTATGAAAATAGTTATAAATGAAAAGGAGTTAGAGAAACATGTTGTCGATCTGATAAAAGATAAACCTGAAGGTAAAATTTTATTAGACCACTTTCTGGAAGGAGCAATAGAAGCGGAAGCTGACGCAATATGTGACGGAAAAAATGTATATATAATTGGAATTATGGAACATGTTGAGCCAGCAGGGATTCACTCGGGGGATTCAAATGCTGTACTGCCACCTTACAGTTTAGGTGATTTTGTAATTAATCAAATAAAAAAATATACAGAAAAAATTGCTATAGCACTCAAGACAGTTGGACTTATAAATATTCAGTTTGCTATAAAGGATGATAAAGTTTATATAATTGAAGCAAACCCTAGGGCATCAAGAACTGTTCCATTTATTTCTAAAGCTTACAAAGAGCCTTATGTAAATTATGCAGTAAAAATTATTCTTGGTAAAAAGAAGGTTACAGATTTTAAAATGAAACCTTATAAGAATGGTTATTCAATTAAAGAACCGGTCTTCTCATTTGATAAGTTTCCAAATGTTAACAAGGAACTTGGTCCAGAAATGAAATCCACAGGAGAATCGATTTATTTTATTGATGATTTAATGGATGATTATTTTCTTGATATTTATTCAAAAAGAAATCTCTACCTTAGTAAATAATGTTCAAGTTTTTATTATTTATATTCATACTTATCTATGTTATTTATAAAATTTCAACATTTTATGTAAAAACATTTATAGGTAAATCAGTTAATAATTTTAAAAAATCTAAGGATGTTAAAAAGAATGGAATATTAGATGAAGAGGGAGACTTTATCGATTATGAAGAAGTAGATTAAATTTCTAACTTTGCAACATGAATTGGTTTAGTAGAAAACAAAAAAATATTAATACACCAACCTCTCAGAAGAAAGAATTGCCTGATGGTATGTGGTATAAAACTCCTGGTGGTTCAATAGTTCATATTAGAGAATTAAAAAACAATTCCTTTGTTTGCCCTGAAGATGACTATCATGTTAGAATTGGATCTAAAGAATACTTCGAAATTCTTTTCGACAATAAATCATTTACAGAATTAGATAAAGATCTTATGTCATCTGATCCCTTAAAGTTTTCAGACACTAAATCCTATAAAGATAGAGTTTCAAAATCTGTAAAATCTACAGGCCTAAATGATGCAATTAGAACTGCCTATGGAAAATTAGATGGTCATAAAATAGTGATTTCATGTATGGATTTTTCTTTCATTGGTGGATCTATGGGTTCTGTTGTAGGAGAAAAAATTTCTAGAGCCATAGATTTTTCTTTAAAAAGTAAAATGCCTTTAATGATAATTTCTAAATCTGGAGGAGCAAGGATGATGGAATCAACATATTCATTGATGCAAATGGCTAAAACATCTGCCAAATTATCACTTTTATCTAAAAATAAAATACCATATATTTCATTAATGACTGATCCAACAACAGGCGGGGTATCCGCTTCTTATGCTATGTTAGGAGATTTTAATATTGCTGAGCCAGGAGCATTAATTGGATTTGCTGGTCCTCGTGTTATCAAGGAAACAATAGGCTCAAATCTTCCAAAGGGTTTTCAAAGATCAGAATTTTTAGTCGACCATGGTTTTCTTGATTTTATAGTGGATAGAAGAGATTTAAAAAACAAAATTTCTAAACTATTAAAGATGTTGAAAAACTAATTTTTATTTTTTTTTAATTTATAATACATCAAATTATTTCTGATTTATATTTGTCAAAAATTTTAAGGAATTAATAGTGTCTTTAACAATTGCAACTTCAGTAGTCGCCTTCTCATTAGTGATATTATTACTTGTTTTTATCTTATTATTTGCACAATCAAAACTTGTTCAATCTGGTGATGTTAATATAGTTATCAATGGTGATTCAGATAATCCAATCATTACATCAGCTGGCTCAACATTACTATCTACTTTATCAGCTCAAAAGATGTTTTTACCTTCAGCATGTGGAGGTGGAGGAACATGTGCTATGTGCAAATGTACAGTTTCTGAAGGTGGTGGTGATGTATTACCCACAGAAGTAGGTCATCTTTCAAGATCTGAAAAAGCAAGTAATGTGAGATTATCTTGTCAGGTTAAAGTAAAACAAGATATGAAGATTGAAATTCCAGAAGAAATTTTTGGAATAAAGAAATGGGAATGCGAAGTTGTATCTAATTACAATGTTTCAACTTTTATTAAAGAATTTGTTGTAAAATTACCACCTGGAGAAACCTTAAACTTTGAGTCTGGTGGTTATATCCAAATTGATGTTCCTGAAACTGAAATAGATTTTAATGATATGGATATCACTCCTCATCCTGATCTTGGTCACAAAAAAGATGTATTTAAAGGAGATTGGGATAAATTTAATTTATGGCCGCTTAAGATGAAAAATGATGAACCAATATTTAGAGCTTATTCTATGGCAAATCATCCTGCTGAAGGTAATATCATTATGCTAAATATTAGGATAGCCACTCCTCCCTGGGATAGATTAAAAAATAACTGGATGGATGTTAATCCAGGTATTTGTTCCTCCTATGTTTTTTCGAGAAAACCTGGAGATAAAATTTTTATATCTGGTCCTTATGGTGAGTTTCATATTAATGAGACACAAAGAGAGATGATTTATATTGGTGGAGGTGCAGGTATGGCCCCTTTAAGATCTCATATTTTTCATTTGTTTCATACTCAAAAGACTAAGAGAAAGGTTTCGTATTGGTATGGAGGTAGGTCCAAAAAAGAATTATTTTATTTGGATCATTTTAAAAAAATAGAAAAGGATTTTAAGAACTTTAATTTTTATGTTGGTCTATCTGAACCTCTACCTGAAGATAATTGGTCTAAAAAAGAAAAATTAGAGGATAAAAAAGATGGGTATGAAGGGTTTATTCATCAAGTTTTATATGATAATTACTTGAGTAAACATAAAGAACCCGAGGATGTAGAATATTATTTGTGTGGTCCGCCTCTAATGAATCAGGCAGTTCTTAAAATGTTAGAAGACATGGGTGTTCCAGATGAAAATATCAGATTTGATGATTTTGGAGGTTAGCATTCCATACTCTAAAAAAATTTTTATAACATATCTTTTCAATACTTTCTTTAGAATATCCTCTTTTAATTAAACCTTCTATTAAATTTATATACGCTGACACATCTTTTAAATTTTTGGGTAAAGAGTTGCCTAATCCATCGTAATCTGATCCAAAACCAATAAAATTATCACCAACCAAATTGTTTACATGATCTATTGCATCTAAAACATCTTCTAACTCTGCAAATGGATTTAATTTATTTATTAATGAGTCTTTATATTTTTCTAATTCTTCCGAATTTTTTTTTAATTTTTTTTTAACTCTCCATTTTTCAGCTATTTTATTTATTTGACTGAATAATTTATTTGATTTTGAGTTAACAAAACTTGAACCAAAATTGATTAATATAACTCCTTTATTTTTTGAAATTAATTCAATCATTTTATCACTTAAATTTCTTTCAAAACCAGGTGTTAAGACTCTTGGTGATGAATGAGATGCAATTACTGGTTTATTTGTAATCATCATAATATCTAAGAATGCATCATCAGAAATATGAGAAACATCTATCATCATCCCAATATCATTCATTTTTCTAACTAGGGATTTTCCGAAATCACTTAATCCACTCCATTTTTTTTCTTTATCATATGATGAGTCACATATTTGATTGTTTTTTGCATGAGTAAGAGTTATGTATCTTATTCCTCGATTAAAAAAGTATGTTAAATTATCAATGTTAGTTCCTATTGCAGAACCATTTTCTATCCCCATTGGTAAAGAAATTTGATTGTTTTTAAAATTTTTTATTACATCTTTTGGTGAATAGGCAGAACTAAATTTTTCGTTAGATTTTATTAAATTTCTAACTAAATCAATTAAATCATTTGCAAAATCATATGCTTCCTCCTCTAATTTTTCAGATGGAATATAGATTGCCATAAAGGGACAATTTAGCCCTCCTTTTTCTGCTTTAGGTATATCAAAATTTCCTTTAGTTTCGTAGTTTAGATTAATATTTTTTTCATAAAGTAAACCTTCTTTGTATAATCTATAAGGAAGATCTATATGGCCGTCAGCTATTATAAATTCTTTTGAAAATTTATCCGCTTTTTTTTTATTCATTTGATGTAATAATCAGTAAGGCTCTTTTATAGACTTTTTGAAAATCCTCCATCTATTGGCAAATTAATACCATTTATATAACTAGCAGATTTGCTACATAAAAAAGATACTGCATCAGCAATCTCTTCTGGTTCTCCAAATCTTTTTGCTGGAATATTAGATATAGTATTATCTGTTATTCTTTTAACTGAGGTTTTAGATGA
>CACPJB010000003.1 GCA_902634135.1 uncultured Marinoscillum sp.
TCATCAGTAACACCATCTCCGTCCGTATCTACTTGAGAAGCGGAACATCCATTCTCATCAACACTTTCTCCTTCAGTAGTATTGGGACATTGGTCTTTGTCATCGGCTACTCCATCACTATCAGAGTCAAGTTGTGACAATGCACAGCCCTCTGAGTTTACCGTTACTCCTGTTGGAGTATTAGAGCACTTATCAAGAGCATCCGCTACGCCATCCTTATCAGAATCTATTAACTCAAATTCAGCTGTAATTGTAGTATTAGAAATTATCTTAAATGTAAGTGGATTTGCTGTTCCACTTCCTGTACCTGTCCACTGCTTAAAAGAATAATTTTCTGTGGGTGTTGCAGATATCGTAACACTACTCCCCTCATCATATGAGCCAGAGGCAGGATCTACTGTTCCAGCACCTGCTGGAGTAACTTTAGTTGTGAGAGTATAAGTTATTGGAGGAACTTCCTCTTCACAAGAAATCAATAAAAAAGATAATATAAATAAGTAGTATAGATTTTTCATATATATTTTAACATAATTACCTTCAAATATAAACCCATAAAAACTAAAAAGCAGTGATGTAAACCCTATTTTTTTTATCCTTTTCTATCTCTTTAATACCACTACGTCATCCAGAAAGAAACTTGGTAAAAGAGGTTCTGCTTGTGGTTTGTAGAATACTACTCTAGCTTTAGTAACACCTTCAGGCACAGTAAATTCAATATTATTTTCTGTCCATACGTCAGTTTTAGGAACTGCATACTCAACAAACTTCACCTTATTACCGACCTCATCTCTAATTACAGCATTAAAGGTATTTGTTGGTTGAATTTTCCATCTGTGAAAAAACTTAAACTCATAATTTTCTCCGGGCTCTAGATCAATTAATTGAAATATTGATCCGTCATGAGGATCTATTCTTGCAAGATAGTTTCCTGTATTCGGTTCTTGTGCAGCAGACGAAATAACTGCATTTTTAAATCCAGCCCAAGGTTCAATTTCTCCAGTTTCAAATGTTCCGTTTTCAAGTAAATTTCCCTCTACCTCTGTTACAACTTCAACAACCGGGTCAGATCCGGGACCGCTAGATAAATTTGGTTTGTAATTGGCATAGTATTCACCAAGCTCAGTCAAGTTATCTTCCTCGTCATATAATACAGATGATGCTAACCTCGGATAGTTAGGCGAGTTTTTTGTTCCAGTAAACCAAGCGAACCTCTTCACATAATTTCTTTTATAGAGCTCAGGCAATAGTGTTCTCATAGTTCCTAAGACCTCCGATATAGTATATTTATTATCTTCAGCAGATTGAGCACCGTCATCAACTACTGACATCTCAGTAATCCAGATAGGTTTATTATATTTTTGAAAAACATTATCTACGACATCAAGAAAAAGATTTGGGTTGTTACTCCTATAAATATGAAGGCACACAAAATCTACTCTTAAATTCTCCTCTTCAGCTCTTGCCATAAATTCATCCAGCCATCCATTTTCAAAACCCGCAGGAGCAGGGCTACCTAGAGGAACACCAATCTCTTCTAATTTCGGCCATAAAGCTATTGCCTCGTCAACCGTTAAATTTGATTGAGACTCAAGGTCAGGCTCATTAAACCCTAAAACATTTTTCACCACACCAGCACTTACTAGCTGCTTAATTTTATTTACTTCAACGTCATTTACACTGCCAGACCCCCAAAACATGGGAACAAATTCAACGCTATCAGGAATTTCATCTCTAAAATCTCTATTCCATGAGTAATGCCAGAACGGTTTTAATCTACCAATTCGAGTAGACCAGGTCGTCTCCTTATAGGCCATTCCTATGCCCTTTTTTGTTTCTAAATCCTGATTAGCACCAATATCAGAAGCAGGAGGCGCATTTTTAGATCTTTCTAATCTTGTTATATCTAACTCATCTGTACAATTAAACGTAAGGATTGATATTAGCAAGAGTAAAATAAAAGTTAAATATTTTTTTTCCATTTTAGTATCCTGGGTTTTCGATGAGTTTTGGATTATCTGCCAGTCTATTCAAGCCTAATGCATAATAATAATTTCTTTCTGGGTGTAGTCTTACTCCGCCCAAGTCACCATCTGCAATCTCAATAGTATATGTCTCTGTGTTTGCATTGAAACGATAATGAAGCCTGTGTCTTCTTTTATTATCTAACTCTTGAACAGCAATTCTCCATCTCCTCAAATCCCAAAACACATGCTCTTCAAATGCAAGCTCACATCTTCTTTCTTGTCTAATTTTCTCTTCCGTTATTTCTCCTAAAGATAGAGATGGCATACCCGCCCTATCTCTAATTTGATTCATCACACTTACCATGTCTCCATTCGGATCGCCAAGATAATATGCGGCCTCCACGTAGTTTAATAAAATTTCTCCAAGTCTGAATATTATATAATCTGTACTAGATCTCGTAGCATCTGGTGTATCTGGGTTTGTTCTTTTTCTAATTAATAATCCTGTTGCCATACTTCCTGTAAGCTTAGAAAGACCACTTCTAGGCCACCCTTCTAAATTGCCTGTCATACTTCTATGAAAGAAAACGGTACCGTTTTTAAAACTAGAACCAGGGTAAAATATTGACGCTTTCATTCTAGGATCTCTCATTCCAAAATACCAATTTGGATCGATAGGGGTATTGTCGTCATACATATCACGGTCTACCAAACCAGAGGAACCGTCAATAAAATCAAATTGTTCCAGGGTTTCCAGGTATACTGGATAATTAGAACTCCAATTAAAACCAAAACCTGCTGGTTGAGCTAGAGCATCCCACTGGTGACTTTTACCTGCTTCGTAATCGTATTTTTCACTAAATATTACTTCGGGGTTATTAATTTCATCTATAAAAAGATTGCCAAAGTTTTCTACATGATCAGGATATTTTTCATAAAGAGAAAATATACCGGATTGCATAATTTCTTTAGATGCATTAAGAGATTCAAGATAGTATGAGGATGCCTCAATTGAAGGAAATCCTAATATTCCATTTAGTTGTTCACTGCCAAAGTTGGCAATACTTCCTGCGTAAAGCATAGCTCTACTTTTAAGAGCTAGGGCTACCCATTTTGTTATCCTTCCATCTTCAATTGGAAAAGGAGGAAGAACTTCAGATATCTCATCCATCTCCTTGGATATAAAGTCATATATTTCTTTCTCTGAGTTCCTTTCTCTATAAATTTCATCGTAGCTTCCTTGTATCGGGATCACATCTGTTATTAAAGGAACACCACCAAACCTCTTTACCATTTCAAAGTATACATGAGCTCTGATAAAACGCGCTTCAGCAACTCTTGACTCTATAAAATCCTGTGTCAAACTATTTGATTGGGGAAGTTTTGTTATCATTTGATTACATTCTCTTACTAGTGAGTAATCGTAATAATCTAAAATCTTACCCTGAAGGCCACTTTCGTTGTAATCTACATCTATCACTTGCGTATAAGGAATTTGCCACGATACACCATAATTTCTTGACTCTCCCCCATAAGAACTTATCAACCCCATATTTAAATTCCCATTTCCAGATTTAATATGAAATTGTGCCCTATCATATAAATCAAATAAGAAAGCATCTGCTAGACTAGGGTTATCAAAAACTATTTGATCAGATATAATATCATTTCGAGTAAGATCAAAAGGATCATAACATCCTGAAAGGGAAATAATAATCGAAAATATTAACAGTCTGTTTTTAAAATTTTTCATAATTAAAATAATACTCTTAGTCCAATGGTATAAGATCTTGTTATAGGGTATCTTCTCGTCGCTTGTGTTCCTGGATCAAATTCTGGATCGAATGTGTTTTTATAAATTCCAAGATTCGTCCATGAGATTAGATTCTCTGACGAAAGATAGATCTGAGTTGATTTTAGTCCAATCCTCTTAAATGTTTTTTCTGGGACATTATAAGATAGATTTATATTTTTAACTCTTAGGTATCTCACATCCCTTAGCCAGAAGTCAGAAATTTTTGCATTATTACTGTTTGAAGATAAACTTGCTGCAGGAAGTGTAGCCTCTGGGTTAATATTTACATTTGGATTGTCTGGATGTGGTTGCCATGCGTATCGATAATGGTAAGCTAATGGTATTGAGCCGTTACTAAACATATTTGCAGCAGGACCATTAATATATATGCTAAATTTAGATGCTCCTTGAAACGCCGTTGATAACTGAAAGTTTTTATATTTAATGTTTACACCCATTCCATATGTGATTTCTGGCATATTTGATGCATATCCAATAACGTCTTGATCCCTGAAATTTATTGTGTCATTTTGATCAAGGTCTTTATACTTAATATCTCCCGGTCTTAATGTTAAGTTTCCATTTCCATCTTGAATTATTGTGTGATTATTTATCTCATCTTGATTCATAAATATACCATCAGAAAGATATCCAAATCTTCTATTTACCCATTGGCCTTCTCTCCCAAAGATTCTTATATAATCAGGGTCGGTAAATTTTTCTAAATCATTTCTCACAACAAATTTTTCTTTTCCGATAGCAAAATTTGGTGCTAGATCAATTCTAAAGTCCCCAATATTTTGCTGGAAAACAGCTGATAATTCAACTCCTCTATCATCACTAACATTAATATTAGTTAATGGTAAATTAAACCCGCCTTCCTTAGCCACTGATTTCTGATCATTGCTAAGTATATTTTCTCTTTTTCTATAAAAATAATCTAGTTCAACCTGAAGACGTCCTTGAAGAAAGGATCCTTCAAGCCCTAAATTATACATCGTAATAACTTCCCATGATAAGAATGGGTTTACCTCTCCTAAAGTTCTAATTGTATTATTTGAGATATTTTGTCCAAATAAATAAATATTTTGTGACTGATAACCTGCTAAATAGTCAAACCCATTAATACCGTTGGCAGTGTCGTCTCCCATCTGTGAGTATGATGCTCTAAGCTTTAAACTAATATTCTCACTATTTGAAAAAAAGGATTCTTCTGAAGCAATCCACCCTAATGAGAAACTTGGGAAATACCCCCATCTGTTTTTTGGAGAAAATAACACGTTCCCATCGGCTCTAAAAGTTGATTCAAAAAGATACTTGTTTTTAAACCTATAATTAAGTCTAGCAACTGCACTTTTTCTTCCTATATCTGAACCAGAAGATCCATCATTTGTCTGTTCATTCTCCGAGCCAATAAAAAGTTCAGGTATTGAGGTGGTAAATAAATTTTTTCTGGTGGCAGAAAATCTGCTATAGCTCCTTCTTGTTTGTTCAGCGAGTAAAAGCACCTGAAGGTCATGCGAACCAACACTTTTTTTGTACTCAGCTGAAACTAAAGGATATAACATTGTTCTTCTAAACTGTGAGTCGGATATAGAAGATACTCCATTCCCTACACCTTCAAGTGTAAAGGTTTGATCTGACGGTGAGTATCTATATACATTATAAGGGTTTCTAAAAGACTTTTCAGACCTATCAAGCACCTGAATATTCATATTAGCTCTTAACACAAGACCTTTTACTCCAGGAATAGTATAATTAATTCCAATTTTACTTCTAAATGTATTATCAAAGCGATCATAAGTACCAAAAATATTTCTACTAGAACGCGCTAATGGATTTCTGTTTCCAGTAGTTGAACCTGAGTACGACACAAAAGGCTTTGATGGATCAGGAACAGATACTCCTTCGGGCAGGGAAGTTGGAAAAATAGGTTGAGCTGTTGAAAGGTCAATCCAAATATCAGACAAAGCATTTTTAGAAGGTCTCTCGCGAATATCTTGACGATAAGACATATCAACACCTAGACGTAAATGTTTATTTAAATTAATATCAATATTTGATCTTACGTTATATCTCTTATAATCAAAGTCTCTTGACCTAAAAAAACTTTCCTGGTTAACGTATCCAAATGAACTAAAATATTTTACGTTATCTGAACCCCCTGAAACATTTAAATTATATTGTTGCATCGGAGCATTGTTGTTTATAAGAGCCCCAATCCAATCTCCTCCCTCATAACCTTCTGCTCCATTTTCATAATTCTGTACATCTTCTTCGGTAAATGTTGCATTAGCATCTGAAAAGTCATTAAGGTTTGCTTCTCTTACCAACTCAACATATTGTGATGGTGTTACGTGCTCAAGAAATGCAGTTGCAGATTGTGATGTATAACTTGAGTTAAATGATATTTTTGGTGCGCCTTCTTCTCCGCGTTTTGTTGTAACAAGAATAACTCCGTTACCTGCTCTTGCTCCATATACGGCTGCTGACGCATCTTTAAGTACACTTATACTAGCTATATCATTTTGGTCAACTCTTGAAAAGTCCATTTGAACACCATCTACCAAAACAAGAGGGGCTTCACTAAAACCTCTTATTCTAATTTGAGTGTTTTCTCCACCAGGTAATCCTGAGTTTTGTCTTGTCATTACTCCTGGTACCTTTCCAGCGATTAGATTAGATGTATTTGCAACGGGAACTGTTGTCAATGCTTCTTGTTTAATGGTAGCAACTGATCCTGTAATATTTATTTTTTCTTGTGACCCGTAGCCAACCACCACAACTTCCTTAAGTGTTTCAATATCTGGCGTCAATTGAACATTAATTATTGTCTGACCATTTATAGGTATTTCTTGTCTTTCATATCCTGAAAATGAAATTACAATTATTGTATCAGAGAAGGCTTCTAAAGAAAATTCACCATTAATATCCGTTATGGTACCAGTTGTTGTTCCTTTTATTATAACAGTTGCTCCTGGTAAACCCTCACCGTTTTCATCAATAACACTACCATTTACTATATGATCTTGTGAAAAAGCAGACCAATGAATAAGAACTAAAATTAAAAAATTTAATATAGTTTTCATTACTAAATGATTTATCAAATTATTCGATAGTATAAAGTTTTTAAAAAAACTGAATCCAAATTAAATTATTTATTAATTATATTTAGATAAATTAAAACAACTATTAAATTTAACACCATTCCATGAAAAATCAAGCAGGGTAATTGTGTATTTAATTTTATAAAATAATAATCGTATTAAATGTTTTTAGAAAGATCTATAAATCAAGCAAATAATATTGGATGGATAGAGGTGGTATGTGGCTCAATGTTTTCTGGTAAAACAGAGGAGCTTATCAGAAGGGTAAAAAGAGCAAAACTTGCAAAACAAAAAATCAAGATTTTTAAACCAAAACAAGATATAAGGTATAGCAAAAAAAAAGTTACTTCTCATGATAATAATTCCATAAAATCTAAACCAATTAAATCTCCATCAAAAATTCTTGAAGTCGCTGAAAAGTTTGATGTAATTGGAATTGATGAAGCTCAATTTTTTGATGATAGTATTGTTGAGGTTTGTAACAAATTAGCTAACTCAGGAAAAAGAGTTATTGTAGCTGGTTTAGATATGGATTATAAGGGGAACCCTTTTGGTCCAATGCCAAATTTGCTTGCAATAGCCGAGTATGTAACTAAAGTTCATGCAATATGTACTAGATCAGGAAAGATGGCTTCTTATACTCATAGGATTGCAAAAAGTGATGAGCTGATTCTTTTAGGTGATACTAGAAAATATGAAGCTCTAAGTAGAAAAGAATTTATAAAAATGAAAAAAAAATCTAATGGCAAAGGTTAAATCTTATGCGGCATTACAACCAGACAAACCTCTAGATTCTTATAACATAAATAGAAGAGAAATAAATCCTGATGATGTCAACATTGATATATTATATTGCGGTGTATGTCATTCTGATATTCATATGGCAAGAAACGAATGGAATAATACTTCTATATATCCGATGGTTCCTGGTCATGAAATAATTGGTATAGTAAAAGAAGTTGGGAATAGTGTTAAAAAAATTAAAGTTGGAGATACAGTAGGTGTTGGAGTATATGTTGATGCTTGTGAAAAATGTAATAATTGTAATTCTGGTAAAGACCATTATTGTGAAAAAGGTATAGTGCTAACATATAACTCTTATGAGTATGGCACTAAAAATATTACTTATGGAGGGTACTCTAAAAGTATTGTAGTAAAAGAAAATTATGTTATTCAAATACCTTCTGAAATGGATCTAGCTAAAGCAGCTCCTCTCCTTTGTGCTGGTATAACTACCTATTCACCATTAAGACATTTTAAAATTAATAATACGCATAAAGTTGGAATTGCTGGCCTAGGTGGGTTAGGTCATATGGGCTTAAAGTTTGCATCATCCTTTGGTGCTGATGTTGTTGTTTTTAGTACTTCAGACTCAAAAAAGGAGGAGGCTTTTGAGATGGGAGCAAATCATTTTGTAAATATTAATAATGCCAGTAACGTAAGAGATCATGTAGATTCATGTGATTATATTTTAGACACTGTATCGGCAAATAGAGACATGGGGAAAGTTTTTTCTTTCTTGAAAACCGATGGGTTGATTATGTTAGTCGGTCTCCCAATGGAGCCTCTTGCTATTTCGAGTTTTTCTCTTATAGATAAAAGAAAAGGAATTGTTGGTTCTGCAATAGGAAGTATTGCCGAAACTCAGGAAATGATTAATTATTGTCACAAAAAAAACATATACCCTGAAGTGGAACTGATACCTATATCAAAGATTAATGAAGCATTTGATAGAACAATAAATAAGGATGTTCGGTATAGGTTTGTAATAGATATGTCGACTTTATGATTACCTTCCTCCAGGAGGACAATTCTTTCTAAGAAAATCAGTAAACATTAACCTTACATGTGGGTAAGCCCCATCTTCTCTAATGCCATGTGATCTGTTTGGATAGGAGAGCATATAAAATACCTTTTTATGCTTAATAAGTTCATTTGCTAACATCTCTGCATTTTGGTAGTGAACATTATCATCTCCAGTTCCATGAATATATAGTAGATTACCTTCTAGGTTTTTAGCATATTTAATTGGAGATCCGTCAACATAGTCTTGATAACTTTCTTTAGGGTCCCCCATATATCTTTCTTGGTATATATTATCATAAGTTAACTGATTTGCTACTGCAGCTACGGCAATGCCTGTATGAAAAATTTCTGGGTATTGGAAAAGGCAGTTTAATGTAGCTGTACCTCCTCCACTCCAACCATGGACTGCTACTCTCGATGTATCTATAAAATCATATTTGTTGAATACAGCTTTTGCTCCCATGGCCATGTCCCTCACATTGATCCTTCCAATGTTTCTATATATTGCTTTTCTCCAAGCTCTGCCTTTGGGCGACGGCGTCCCCCTTCCATCAAAAGTAACATATACATACCCATCTTCACCTAAATCTCCATCATATAAACCGTTTCTGCCTGCACCATATCTGTTAACTCCTGTCTGACCCGCTGGTTCACTGTAAAAATAAAATAAGACGGGGTATTTTTTTTCTGGATCAAGATTTTTTGGCTTTACTATCCAGCCCTCCATTATGACGTTATCTATTGTTGTGATCTCAAAAAATTCGAGGGGATGTTCCTCTTTAATTTGTGGATTGTATTTTGTGATCATATTCTGATCCTTATTGATAAATTTATGTTCAGGCAATGAGACAATTGCTTGCATAGGTCTCGTGAAATAGTTTGAAAATGAGTGGAAAGCATATTTTGCTTTTGTACTAATTTGATAATTATGAGAACCTTCTAAAACAGCAGGACTAATCTTAGTTAGTTCTCCATTTCCTCTAGCCGAGGTTTTATAAAGGTATCTTTCCGTTGGATTTTCAGGAGATGCAATAAAATATACGTCCTCATTTTTTTCATCATATGCTAATGGTTTTACTACATCGTATTCCCCTTTTGTAACTAAATATTCTGATTTTTTATTTATATCAAATCTATATATGTGCGACCATCCATCTTTTTCTGTTGTATATAAGAACTCCTTACCATGATTAATAAATTTCCACCCAGCTTGAACCTGATAAGGCCATGAACTTCTTAGGTCTACCCAAGCTTCATCTTGTTCTTCCATAAGGAGCTCTGTATCTCCATTATCAGTATTTGCTATATAAATTTTACTGTGGTTTTGTTTCCTGTTTAATTGTTGAATCATTAAATCATCTCTATTTGGCATCCATGTCATTCTTGGCAAGTAAAATTTGTTTTCTTCTCCAGGAACTTTCATCCAGGTAGTTTTTTTATTTTTCAGATTAATTACACCAATTCTTGCAGGGCTTAGGTCTTCTCCAACTTTTGGGTACTCCACTGGTATTGTATAGGAATAAATTGAGTCTGTGTTATTGATCATGTAAAAATCTCTAACCTGATTTGCATCAATTTGCCAGAATGCTATTTTTGAACCATCATCATTAAAAATAAAACCATCTCTACAGCCAAACTCTTCTTCGTATACCCAATCAAACGTTCCATTTATTAATTTTTTAGTCCCATTTGAGCTGGTTAGTTTTTTTACAGATCTTGATTCTAAATCCTCTAAATATATGTTCACACTTGTACTACTATTTCTTATTCCACTTTCAGATTTTTCTTTTGATACATATGCAACAAAATTTTCATTGGGTGAGAATTTAGCGAACATTAGGCTTGAACTAGACATCTCTCTTCCTAGCTTTTGCATTTCATTTTTATTAAAATCATAAACCCAATAATCACCTTTCGTGTTATATCTCCACACTTTTACAGATTTTGTGAAAAGAAGAACTTTGTTTTTGGTAGGTGAAAAAGAAAAAGATTCAATCTTAATATTATTTATTTTAGAAGAGGACAAAATAATTTTATCTTCTTTCCCTCTGGTACTTACTAAAACAATACTGTTGTCTTTTATTGTGTAGTAGCCTGTTTCGTTTTCATTCCATACTACATCACTGGGTAAAACTCTACCAAATAGATTAATTGAAATGAAAAATATTATACTAAATATTGTTTGGGTTTGTTTAATCATGTTATTACAATTTTTTAAAAAATAAAAATTATAATAAATTGTTAACAATTTCAATTTTATAAAATGAATAAAATAGGTTTTCAATTTAATGAGTCTGAGGAAGAAGATATTTTTAAGGTTTTTGATGATTATGTAGATTCAAGTAAAGAGAAATTAACAAAAGCGGCTGATAATCTTATGAAACTTTATAAGTCTAATGATTTAGATGATAAAAACAGAAAAAAACTTAGGGAATTTGAAAAGAAATTACGAATGATTTTCAAACAGGTGGATGAAATAGATAAAGAAGTTGAAGATATGGCTAGAAGAAAAAGAATAGCGGATAATAAGTAGATTAATTGATAAATCTCTCACTATACGTCGTATAACTTGGCCTTAGTGGACTCTTTATCTCAAAAATTCTCGTATCAGAATTGACATAGAGACATAAGTTATTACATTCTGAAATTATAATCAGATCACCTTTATTTGCAATTTTATTATTGATTTTAGCTTCTCCTTTTAAAATAAAATAAGAATATGTTGAATCGTCTTCTAGTTCTAAATTAAAATTATTTTTATCGGCTATTTCATAAGAATTAATTTCAATTCCTTCTGAACAAATTTTCATTGGTGAACCCATGCCAGCGATCCTTTTAATTTTAATACCATTACTTTCAACAATTTCAAAATCATCAGATTTATAATCATTGTAAGTAGCTTCTTGTGTAATTGACAACTTTATATTGGGATCAAACCATATTTGAAAAATTTCGGATTCTTTATTAAGCTCCTCCGCGTGAGATATACCATTGCCAGCTCGAATAATTTGAACATCACCTTTCTTTAGAGATATCCATTTATTTTGTTTAGTATCAAAGTGGTTAATTGAACCTTTAAGTATAAAGCTGCAAATTTCAAATCCTTGGTGTGGGTGAAGTCCAATAGTGCTTTTTGCATTTGGAGTCCAAGCATGAGCCCAATAAAATAAATTTGAATATGGTCTATTTTTACCTCCGTCTTGAGGAAATCCAATGGGTTTTTTTTCTAATATTTCACCATTATTAAAATTTCCGTCTGCTTGATCTTCTTTTTTAATTATTTGAATATTCATGTTCTATTTGTGAAGAAATATGGCTCCATAGTCTAATCCTCATATCAATAGATTTTTTTGATATCTCCTTAACCTCTTCCCATTTTTTTTGATTATTTCCACATAAGTTCTCTATCATTTTTAATGCTATTGGACCATGATCGTCTCCATCTAGTTCAATATGTCTTTCTAGATAATAGATGAAATCACTAGCAACATTACTATTTTCTTTGTTTAATCCTTTCACAATTTCAATGAACATATCGGGAATTACATTTTCTCTGCCAAATGTAAAAGCAGCCGCAATTTTATGTGTTTCACCAGATTCAATTACATCAAATGTAAAATTTAAAAATTCTTTGATTTCTTGATTTATATCATAGTTATTTATAAAATCCCTGTAATTATTTGATGTCTCAATTTTATTAATGAAGTCATTTATTTTTGATGTGCTTGCTCCTATTTGATCCATTGCCTGAAGGTATAACTCAAAGTGACTAATAACTTTACCGTTCTTTATTTCATCTGTTTCTTCTTCAAGAACTATCTCATTTATGAATCTAGCTGCTTGGGTATTTTTTGAGGGAGTCCATGGGTTTTTTGTACATGTAAGATTAACTTGTAGTGCTTTTAATAGAGACATAAAATCCCATACTGCATATATATGATTTTCCATAAATATTTTTAAATCTTCGATTGTAGAAATTTTAGAATAGATATTATGATTTACTAATTCAGTTTGAGAAGATTCAATGTAGCTAATTACACTTTGTATTTTCATGACTTTTTTTCTTACATTTATTGAACTATATTGTTAAAAAAAAGCAAATATGGATTCAAATAATATAAATTACAACGAAGAAGTTTTAAAAGGGGGATTAATTGTTGCTGGAGTTTCAATATTAGTAACTATGCTAACTTATATTATTAATGTTGAACTGATGGTAGCATGGTGGTATGGTCTTATAGCATTAGCTATAAGTATGGGTCTTGTTATTTATATAGGAATATCATTAAGGAATGCTATTGGGGGATACATGTCTTATAAAGAATCATTAAAATTTACTTTTTTAGTTCTAACAGTTTCATATTTAGTCGGTGCCATTTTTAATATTCTTCTTTATAACGTAATAGACCCAGGTCTTCCGGAGACTCTTAAGGAACTTACAGTAGAGAATACCGTTGCTATGATGGAGGGTTTTGGTGCCCCGCAAGAGGCCATTGATGCTTCAATACCTGAAATTGAAAAATCTATTGATGAAAATACAACTCCTATTGGAATATTAAAAGCTACTCCATGGGGGCTATTATTCATTTTTATTTTTGCTGCTATAGCTTCTATTTTTGTAAAGAAAAATGAGGCGGTTTCTGACAGAATCAATTAATTCTTTTGAATATATAGTTTAATTCTTCTGCAATATTACTATTCGTTTTTAAATATTCCTCTTCCATATATTTTGTGTTATCATATACTTTTGGATCTTTAAAAAACATGTTAATATTTTTGACAGATCTTGAGTCAATAGGACATGATTTTTCAGCATCAGAACATGTCATGATTGCTATAAATTTATTTGCATTTATTTGATCTAATGTCTTTGATTTAAGTTTAATTAAAAGTTTTTTAAATCCTATTTCTTCATTTTCATTTACACTTACTCCACATTTCTTTAGTACGTTGAATATCTCTTTATGGACACTGGTTCTTATAGTTCCTGCTGAATTTATTAAGATTTCTTTTTTATATATTAAAGAAAAAATTGATGCCCAAACTTCACATATTTGGCTTCTTCTTGAATTATGTGTACAAAGAAAAACCAGTTCTTTTGTCTCTTTTAATTTTTCATTTAATTCATTCACTATAAGCTCTAGTCTTTCCTTCTGTTTTATTTCAGGTGTAAAATTGTTTAATCGATAAAAAAACTCATCAAATTTCTTGTTCATATAATTACAAATTTTAACAAATTTTAGCATGATTCTAAGTGCTTAAAAGATTATTAAATAATTAAATTTGCTAAATTTTTAAAATATGAGTTCAAATTATAATAAAGTTCAAAAAGTAGTAGATGAGGTAAGCAAAATTGTTGTAGGACAAGATTATATGATAAAGAGACTACTTATGGGTTTGTTTACCCAGGGTCACATTTTATTAGAGGGTGTTCCGGGTCTAGCAAAAACTTTAACTGTTAATACATTAGCCAATGTGCTAAAGCTCAATTTTAAAAGAATTCAGTTTACACCTGACTTATTACCTTCGGATGTTATAGGTACTATGATTTATAATCAAAAGAAATCTATTTTTGAAGTTAAAAAAGGACCTGTTTTTTCTCATATTATATTAGCTGATGAAATTAATAGATCTCCTGCAAAAGTGCAGTCTGCTCTTCTTGAGTCTATGCAAGAGAGACAAGTTACCATAGGGGATGAATCATTTAAGTTAGACTTACCGTTCCTTGTCTTAGCTACTCAAAATCCTATTGATCAAGAAGGTACCTATCCATTACCTGAGGCACAAAGAGATAGGTTTATGATGAAGTTAAATATATCTTATCCCTCTAAAGATGAAGAGTTAAAGATCATGCAAAGAATGTCAGACCTAAACTTTAAAAATACCATAAAGACTATCCTTACTAAAAAAGATATTAATTCAATTCAAAATGAAATAAATAAAGTATCTATATCAGAATCGATTGAAAAATATATCATAGAGCTTGTAAGCGCCACAAGGAATCCTAGTTCAATAGATTTAGATGATTTAGAAAACTATATTTCTTTCGGAGCATCACCAAGAGCGAGTATTAACTTATCACTTTCATCAAGAGCTAATGCTTTTCTTTCCGGTAGAGACTACGTAATGCCTGATGATGTAAAGGAGGTTGCTAATGATGTTTTAAATCATAGAATTATCTTGAATTATGAAGCAGAAGCTGAGGGTATTAAATCAGATTATATTATCAAAAAAATTCTTGAAAAAGTAGAGATAAATTCCTAATCTAATTAATAGAATTATACAATAATTTTATATTTTCTAGTTCTTCATAGAGAGTTTCTAATGAAGACTTTAAACCTATTTTTTTTGACTCATTTTTTTGATAAACCTTATAAAAAAAACCAGAATTCATCATTAAATTATTTGGGTTATTTCTAATTATTTTATTTTGTTTTCTATCAATTTTTGAAATGTTTTTTTCTAGTTTAATAATATAATCATTAAGAAATCTCCTCATAAGAACTTTCTTAAATGTTAAAAGTAAATTATTAATTGTTGGCTCATTTTCTAAGTCTTTTTCATCAGTAATATAGATGGATGTTTCTTTATTTTTTTTGGTTATAAAAGTTATGAGAGATAATGACTCCCCTTTTGTTTTAATGGTTGCTTTATAGATTTTCTTTTCTTTTTCTAAATTTCCAATATCTTCATAAAGACTTGCTAATTCTTCAATTATTATCTTTTTTGGAATTACTGTAGAAAACATGATAGACTTATGTGTCTTATCATTAAATGTTGTTTGTGTTGATTGTATTTCTGTAAAAACATCTTTTGGAATAATTCTATCTATATTAATCTGTCCTAAGCTGATAAATGGAAGAGCAATAAAATAAAAATTTATAAAAATTTTAAGTAGTGACATCATTAATTTAATTAACTACGTATTACTTTTAGTTGCAATATTATGAAATCTATTTTAATTACTGGAGGAACTGGATTAATTGGCTCAAGACTTGTTAAAGCTTTAGATAAAACTAGATATAAGATTTATATTCTTTCAAGAAGAGATCAATTAGATAGAGATGGGATACATTTTATTAAATGGAATCCTGAAAAATCATTATTAAATATCTCTAAAATAAAAAATCTTCATTCAGTTATTAATCTTGCAGGCGCATCAATAGATGGGTCAAGGTGGACTGAGAGTTATAAAAGAAAAATTTTAGAAAGTAGGGTTAACTCAACCAAATTATTGTATGATAAGATTAAAAAGTTGAAACATACCCCCAAATCTATTGTGTCTGCATCTGCAACAGGATATTACAAAAATAATACGGTTAATCCGCAAAATGAATCAAGTAACCCTGGTGATAATTTTTTAAGCAAAGTTGTCATGAAATGGGAAAAAGAGATATTGAACTTTAAAAATTTAGGTACTAGAATAACAATATTTAGAATTGGGTTGGTACTATCCAAAGATGGTGGAGTACTTAAAAAACTATATCCATTATTTAAACTTTTTCTTGGTGTACCTATAGGATCTGCCAGACAAGTTATTAGTTGGATTCATGAAAAAGATATGACGGATTTAATTATTTGTGCAATAGAAGATGATAATTTTGATGGAATTTATAATGCAGTAGCGCCAGAAAGAATAAGTAATAAAGAATTTACAAATTCTTTAACTAAAGTTCTTGGACGTTTTTCATATCCCAGTTTTGTAAAAGCACCATCATTTATAATTAAAATTATTTTTGGTGAACAAGCAGACCTTGTTCTCAATGGGCTTAATATATCATCTGAAAAGTTGTCTAAATATAAATTTAGATTTACGAAGTTGGGGGATGCTCTAAATGATATTTACAGTAAAAAATAGAAATGAGTAAAAAAATCGAAATTTTTGGTGCTAGAGAAAATAACCTCAAGAATATTGATCTTGAGTTCAACAAAAATAATCTGGTTGTAATTACTGGAGTTTCTGGAAGTGGTAAAAGCTCATTAGCATTTAATACTATTTATTCAGAGGGACAAAGAAGATATATGGAAAGTTTTTCTGCATATGCAAGATCTTTTATTGGAAATATAGAAAGACCTGATGTTGATAAAATCAATGGCCTATCACCTGTTATTTCAATTGAACAAAAAACAACATCAAAAAATCCAAGATCGACAGTTGGTACATTGACTGAGATATATGATTTTTTAAGATTACTATATGCTAGAGCTTCAGTTGCGTACTCTTATGAATCGGGTAAAAAAATGATAAAACAATCTCAAGATCAGATTATCGAAAATATTAAAAAAGATTTTTTTGATAAAAAAGTAATTATTGCAGCACCAATTGTAAAAGGCAGAAAAGGTCATTATAAAGAATTATTTATTCAGATACGGAAAAAAGGGTTCGTTAATGTTAGGGTCGATGGAGAAATTTTAGAAATAAAAAAAAATATGCAGCTTGATAGATATGTTATTCATGACATTGAAATTGTAGTGGATAAGTTATTTGTAAATGAAGATAATCTAAATAGACTATCTAATTCTATAGATATTGCCATAAAAAGTGGAGACAAGAAATTATATGTAATAGACGAGTCTAATAATGCGAGATTTTATTCTAAAAGTCTAGTTGATCCTATCTCCGGAATATCTTATGAAGAACCTTCACCAAATAGTTTTTCCTTTAATTCTCCATATGGTTGGTGTTCTTCATGTAAAGGCCTGGGTGTCGAAGATAAAATTTTAAAAGAAAAAATAATTGAGGATGAAAATCTTAGTATTAGTCGTGGTGGTATTGCTCCATTAGGTCAGTACAGAGATATGTGGGTATTTAAGAAAATTGATGCGATACTTAAAAAAAATAATTTAGATATTTCTACTCCAATAAAAAAAATTCCAGATGATATTCTAAATATAATTTTATTTGGTGAAAATATTGAAGTTGCTGTAGAATCTACAAAATACCCTGGAACATTGTGGCATACCTCATATAATGGAGTTAAGGGGTTTATAAATAAAACAATAAGGTTTAGATCTGGAAAAGCTAAAGATTTTATGGATGATTTTATTACTAAATCTATTTGTGAAACTTGTTCAGGGAAAAGATTAAGAAAGGAGTCTTTGTATTTTAAAATTAATGAAGCTTCTATTTCAGATCTTAACTCAATGGATATAAAAAAATTAAGAAATTGGATTTTTTCATTAGAGAAAAATTTAGATAAAAATCAGCAAATTATTGCTGAGCCTATAGTTAAGGAAATTAAGAAAAGGGTTGAATTAATGTGTAATCTAGGGTTAGAATATTTAAGTTTAGATAGACCATTAAGGACACTATCTGGGGGTGAAGCACAAAGAATTAGGCTAGCTACTCAAATAGGTACTAAGCTAGTAGGCGTTTTATATATATTAGACGAACCTAGTATTGGTTTGCACCAGAGAGATAATCATAAATTAATAGATTCTCTAAAAGAATTAAGAGACTTAGGGAATACTGTAATTGTAGTAGAACATGACAGAGAAATGATGGAAAATGCTGATAATATTATAGATATTGGACCTGGTCCAGGGTCAGATGGGGGATATGTAGTAGCTCAAGGTGACCCTTCTAATTTTTTAAATAGTAAATCATTAACGTCTAATTATTTGTCAAGGAAATTGGATATTTCAATACCGGAAATAAGAAGAAGTGGAAATGGAAAGTTTTTAAATTTAAATGGTGCAAAAGGAAATAATTTAAGAAATGTTAATCTGTCTCTTCCCCTTGGATGTTTGATTTGTGTTACTGGGGTTTCTGGAAGTGGCAAATCTTCACTAGTTCACGGAACTTTATCTTCTATTTTAAAAAAAGAATTATATCGGTCTAAAAAGGAATGCTTACCATATGAAAAAATTGATGGATTAAAAAATATCAATAAGTTGATTGAAGTAGACCAGTCTCCAATAGGAAGGACACCAAGGTCAAACCCTGCTACATACACCGGAGTATTTACGGATATAAGAAATCTTTTCTCGTCATTAAATGAATCAAAAATTAGAGGGTTAAAGCAAGGGGCTTTTTCATTTAATGTTAAGGGCGGGCGTTGTGAAACATGTAGAGGCGCTGGAGTCAGGTTAGTTGAAATGGACTTTTTACCAAATGTTTTTGTTAATTGTGAATCTTGTTATGGTAAAAGATACAATAGAGATACTCTAGAAGTGCGTTATAAAGGAAAGTCTATATCAGATGTATTAGATATGACAGTTTCTGATGCGGTTGATTTTTTTAGTAAGCAGCCAAAAATTTCTAATAAACTTAGAGCATTAGATGAGGTTGGGTTAGGATATATAAAATTAGGTCAACCCTCAACAATGCTTTCCGGAGGAGAGGCTCAGCGCGTAAAACTTGCATCTGAATTATATAAGAAAGACACAGGCAACACTCTTTTCATTCTTGATGAGCCAACTACTGGTTTACATTTCTATGATATTCAAAATTTAATGGTTGTAATAAATAGTCTTGTTGATCGTGGGAATACAGTAGTTATAATTGAACACAATATGGATGTTATTAAATGTGCTGATTATATAATTGACCTTGGTCCTGAGGGTGGTGACAAAGGTGGACAAATTATAGCACAGGGAAAGCCAGAAAAAATTATTAATAACAAGAAAAGCTATACTGGAAATTACCTTAAAAATGAATTGTTTAATACATGATCTTTTCAGTTATATAGTCAGATATTTTTTTCCCTTTATTAGTTAAGTTTAAGCTAAGTTTATCTTTTGTAATTAAATTCTCATTTAACAACATTAATATTTCTGAACTTTTCTCTTTGAAGAACTGAACATTATATTTTTTCTTTAGTTCATAATTATTAATTCCTTTATTAGTTCTTATTCTTGTTAGAATGTATTCGTTAATTTTTTGTTTTAATGTTAACTTTTCTTTTTCGTAATAAATTTCCTTTTTATTAATTAAATCTATATAAGCCTTGTTTTTATTTATATTCCAATATCTGTATTTTTTATCATATGAATGTGCGCTTGGGCCAAATCCAATATATTGTTCATCATTCCAATAATTTGAGTTATGTTTTGAATAAAATCCCTTTTTTGAAAAGTTAGATATTTCATAATTTTCATAACCATACCTCTCTAATTTTTTAAGAATTATATCATATTGTTTTAGTATCTCGTCTTCTTTTGGCAGTATCAATTTTTTATTTTCTAGTTGTTTTTGAAAGACAGTTTTATTTTCAATGGTCATGTTATATATTGATATATGAGGAGGATCAAATGATTTTAGAGTTTTTAAATCACTATTTACTGTTTTAACGGATGATAAGGGTGTCCCAAACATTAGGTCAATAGAAAAATTCTCAAAGTATTTTTTTAATAATTTAATGGATTTTTTAGCTTGATCACCACTATGGACTCTGTTAAGTTTTTTAAGAATAGATTCATTGAATGACTGTACTCCAAGACTTAATCTATTTACACCTATTTTTTTCCAATTTTTCAGCTTTTCTTCTGAAATATCATCGGGATTAGCCTCTAGAGTTATTTCACATTTTTTTGACACATTGTATTTCTGAAAAATCTTTCTAAGAATAATTTCTAAAAAGTTTTCATCAACTATAGAGGGTGTGCCCCCTCCAAAATAAATTGTGGATATATTTTTTATTTTGAATTTTTTTTGATTGATTTCAATTTCTTGGATAATTGTATTTAATATTTCATCATGCTTATTTAAAGTGCTAAAATGAAAATTACAATAATGACAAGCTTTCTTACAGAAGGGAATATGGATATAGACACCAGCCATTTTATGTTTTTTTTAATACAGATACAAAAAAAATCATTTTATGATTATAACTCCATATTATTATCTTTTTTTATTATAACCCTAATTTTCACCTATTATAAGATTAATTATTCCTTATTTTTTAAAAAATATTTTCATTTAAAAAATATTATTTATTTAGGAAATCAAGAGGATTTTTTTTTCAGAAGTCAGGTATTTTCATTTGGAAATACAATCCCAATTCTTTTGTACTCAATAATTATTTCTTTTTTTTCAGTATTTGTTTTTGAGGATGCTAATTATATTGTTTTTGAAACAAATATAGATCTTAGTCTATTTCAAAAGTGGATATTATTCTCTTTACCTCTTCTTTTATTTATTTTCTTGAGATTAATCATAATATTTATTACTCTTCGATTCATTCAATTAACTATAAAAATTAAAAAAATATTCATATTAAACTTCTTGAGATTAACCATTATCCTTAGTTTATTAAACGTTTTCTCTTCCTACATAATCTATGAGTTATCTTCTTTTGATTTTGCTTTTGCCTACTTAAATTTTATTAAACTTATAATAATATTTGCTAGGCCAATCATTTTATATTCTTATTTTAAAAGAATTTCTTATGATAATATTTCTAAAATATTATTAGTTATACTAATAGCTGATTTGATACCATCAATCATATTATATGATAATTTATTATTTATAGATTTCTTTAAATATTTAATTAGCTTATTTTAAATTCAATTATTTAACTTTGTCACCAAAAAACATCTAAAATGAGTGAAATCAAATACGATAAAAAAAGATTAAATCCTGTCAAATCAATATTGGTTTCACAGCCTGAACCTAAAGATGATAATTCACCTTTTCATAGATTAGCTAAAAAATATGATCTAAAACTTGATTTTAAACCATTTATTAAAATTGATCCTGTTTCAATTAAAGACTTTAGAAAACAAAAAATTAATATATTAAATCATACTGCTATAATTTTTACAAGTAGAAATGCCGTAGATCATTTTTTTAGAATAGCTGATGGTATGAACGTAACAGTTCCTACTGATATGAAATATTTTTGTATATCTGAACAAACAGCAAACTATTTACAGAAATATATAGTAATTAGAAAAAGAAAGATATTTACTGGAGAAAGAACAATAGCTGAGCTTTTACAGGTTATGAAGGATTCTATGGTAAAATTTCCTGATGAGAAGTATCTATTTCCTTGTTCTAATATAACTAGAGATACAATATCTGAATTTTTAAAAGAAAATAATTGTACTTATTCTGAAGCAATTATTTACAATACCGTCCCGAGTGACTTAAAAAAATTAAAAAAAGTATTTTACGATGTTTTAGTTTTTTATACACCATACGGAATAGATTCTTTAGTTAAAAACTTTCCTGATTTTGAACAAAACAACACAAGAATTGCTGGATTTGGTAAAAATACAGCTAAAGCCATAAAAGAAAATAATTTAAAATTAGATATTAAAGCTCCAATGAAAGACGTTCCTTCAATGACAAGAGCAATTGAGCTTTATATTAAGCAGGCAAATAATATAACTAAATGAAGAAATTTTTAATATTATTTTTTTCTTTATTATGGGCTAATGTTAGTTTAAAAGCTCAGCAAGACCCTTATTTTAGCACTTACTTAGTAAATCCATCTATTGTAAATTCTAGTTTATCTTCACTATATAACAATAATAATGTGGTTCTAGTGTATAGAAATCAGTGGGCTAATTATAATCCAACGAATTTGTCTGTTTCTTCAGAATCTCCTAGTACAGGAATTTTATCTTTGAATTTAAAAAATAGAGATAAATCAGTTTCATTTGGAATGAATATAATTACTGATAATCTTGGGCCAAAAGAAGTCTTTAATTTATCGCCTTATTTAAGTATATCAAAAAAAATTAATAATTCTTATTTCAGTTTTGGTGTCTCCCCTTCATTTAAAAGTACTACTTTAAATTTTAGTTCCTTAATATTTGTAAATCCATCTGATCCTTTTAATATTGAGAGGAAGCAAACACAGTCTAAACCTGATTTGGGGTTTGGTATTTCATTCTATAATGATAAAATCTTATTAAGTCTTGCTGCTAAAAATTTAACTCAACCCTCATTTGATTTTGGTATAAATGACTTACAAAACACTGAAAACATAAATTTATCCTTTCTTGGTAAATATTTAATTGAGATTGATAGAGATTTGAACGTTGAGCCCTATCTTTTATTTAGATCTGATTTGAAGTCTTTTACCTTTGATCTTAGCGCTTTAGCTACTTATAAAGAAAATATGAGTATTGGCGCATCATATAGGTATGATGAAGCTATTGTTGGATTTTTAGGATATCACTTCTTAAAAAAGAACAAATTATTTGTTGGATATTCTTTTGATTATATTGTTCATAATGTTAAGGCAAAAGCTCCAATATCTCATGAATTGATTGTAAAATATGATCTTCCTACCCCTCAATTAAAAAAACCAATAAGAACTCCTAGGTTTTTTTACTAATTTTTTAAGACTTCATTAAGACATTCAAATTTAGCATTCATAGATAGTTTCATTATATTTGTTTAAATTTCTAACTAAATATTTATCGTTCAAAAACAATAATTTAGATATTTTAAAGTTAAGTTTTAACTTTGCGTTTAATTATGTTTAAAACCAATACAAATATTTCTCTAGTTTTATACTGCTTAATGGCACTAGTCATATGTGGTTGTGGTTTGCTCGGAGGTGGGTCAAGTAAGAAAAATCCAAGAGGACAATTAGTAGGTACATTAGATAGAGATGGCTTTGAAATGTCAGCTCAATATGGTATGGTATATATTCCCACGGGAAGATTTTATATGGGTCAAGCTGATGAAAATATTCAAGCAGATCAAAGTAATTTTAATAGGCAAGTTACTATAAGTGCTTTTTATATGGATGATACTGAAATTACTAACGATGAATACAGACAATTTATTCAATATATTGAAGAGAATCCAGACTTCGAGCTATCAGAGGGAACCACTATTGAATCATTAAAGCCTGACACAACTGTATGGTCAAGCGATTTTACTAATCATTATGGAGATCCTTTATTGGCATATTATTGGTCACACCCAGCTTTTGATGATTATCCAGTTGTTGGAGTATCATGGGAATCTGCAAGAGAGTTTGCTAAATGGAGAACAGGTTTTTTAAACAGCTATAGAGAAGAACAGGGTCTTTTACCTTTTCCATCATTCAGGTTACCAACAGAAGCTGAATGGGAATATGCAGCTAGGGGCGGTAGAGATAACGTTAAATATCCATGGGGTAACCCATATACAAGAAATTCTAGAGGGTGTGTTTTAGCAAATTTTAAACCAGGAAGAGGAAACTATGTAGATGATGGTTATGCTTATACATCTCCCGTTGGTGTGTTTTTCCCTAATGATTTTGGCCTTTATGACATGTCTGGTAATGTAGCTGAGTGGTGTGAGGATGCATACATTGACTCCTATAATCCTCTTGTATGGGATTTAAACCCGATTTATAGAGATGATTCTAATGATAAAAAAGTTATCAGAGGAGGATCATGGAAAGATATAGCTTTCTTTATTGAAGTAGCTACTAGAACCTTTGAATATAAAGACTCCACAAGAGCATTCATTGGATTTAGAACAGCTATGCCTCATTTAGGTAGAAATTTAGAAGGTTTATAGAAAAAACATTAATTTTAAAAAAAGAAAAACAATTAAATTTTATAAAAAATGATTACTAAAAAAAGATCGAATAATTTTATTCTAAGATGGATTCAAAATGAAGACAACATGAATCTTCTTTATGGCCTAGGTGCAGCTGTTGTGATTCTAGGTGCTTTATTTAAGTTACAAGGATGGCCTTTTGCTAACGAAATGCTAATAATTGGGCTTTTAGCTGAAGCATTTATCTTTGCTGTAAGTGCTTTTGATCCACCAACATCTCACGAGTGGGATTGGAGCAAAGTTTATCCCCAGTTAATGCCTGAAGGAAAAGGCTCAAATGCTACTCAATTTAAAGATATGATGAAAGAAGCTCAATTAGATTCTTCTGTATTGAAAAGTGTTGGAGATGGAATGAAAAAAATGGCAACTCAAGCTAGTAATATTAATGAATTAGCTGGATCATCAGTTGCTGCAAAAGAATACTCAGATAGTATTAAAAGCGCTACAAATTCTTTAAAATCTGTAAATGAATCTTATAATACTATTTCGTCTACTGCTCAAGATCTTGCGGCTTCATCAACTAGTGTGAAGGAGGCTGTAAATCTAACACAAGAATATAAAGAGAATTTAAAGAATGCCTCGAGTTCTTTAGGTGCAATTGTTGATGCTTCAGGTCAGATTACAGAAACTGCAAAAAGTATGACAAACGCTCAAAATGATGCGGTTAGATTACAGAAAGAACTTCAAGATCTTACTGAAAATTTAAGTAAACTAAATAAAATTTATGTTGGCATGTATGATGCTATGCATAAATAAAATTTGATAAAATAATTTTATAAAAATATAAATTATGGCTGCTGGTAGTAATCCTAGACAGAAAATGATTAACCTAATGTATTTAGTGTTAATTGCTATGTTAGCTTTAAATGTTGATACTAAAGTTCTGAAAAAGTTTATACTTATAAATGAAAGCTTTGAATCAACTAACTCTGAAAAAGTAGTAGATAATTCTAATAAAATAGAAGCAATAAGGTCTGCAGTTAATGACTCAGGAAATAGGAAAGAAGACACAGATGTTCTTTCATTATCAGAGTCAGTTAGAGAAAAGTCAGATGCTGTTATTAACTATATGGCAGAAATTAAAAATACTATTATAGTAGAAACAGGAGGAAAAGATGCTAAGACCGGTATTAAAGGTTATAAAGACATAGACTTTGTATATAGTTTTATGCAAAAAGATGAAGATAAAAACGGCTTAAGTAATGGAGATGAGTTACAAAATTTTATTAATGAATTTTCAACTTTTATTCAAGATTCAGTTTATAATGGGGATGAAAATTCTGGTATTCATGATTTGGCTAGAAACGCTGATCAGATCCCAATGTATGCAGATGATCCACCAACAGATCCTTCATTTACTAAATTAAATTTTGGCTTTGGTACTTCTGCGGGGGCTGGACTTGCCACCTTAAGTCAATTACAGGCAGATGTTATCAATCTTGAAATCAAGGCATTAGATAAATTGGCAGCTTCAGTTGGAGCAGCTGACTTAAAGTTTGATGTAGTAACTCTTACAACATTACCTGAACAAAAAGTGGTTGCTGCTGGGGCTAAGTACAGAACTCAACTGTTTTTATCTGCTGCATCTTCTGCAATAGTTCCAACAATGACAGCTGATGGCGATACATTAGAAGTTACTAATGGAAGAGGATATTATGAATTTACTGCTAAGGGTGCTCAATATGATAGAGAGGGATTATCAAAGCAAAGTTATATTGGTACAATAAGTGTTACACTTCCTGGTGGTAGAGATACAACTTTTATTGATACTGTTGAGTATTTTGTTGCTAGACCTGTAATTCAGATTCAGTCTGCTTCTGTTCAGGCATTATATCTAAATTGTGGTAATGAAATTACTGTTAATGTTCCAGCATTAGGTTCTGAGTATAATCCTACCTTCTCAGCGAGAGGCGGGGATGTTGTCAGAGGTTCAAAAGCTGGTCAGGTAACTATTATTCCAAAATCAAAAAAAGTTGATTTAAATGTTAGTAATGCTGGGAACTTTATTGGTTCACAATCATTTGGAGTAAGGCAAATACCTGCTCCGGAAATTAAAGCTAGAATTAGAGGGAAGGAGATTGATGCAAAAACCGGAATCCCAGTCAGTACGCCAAGCTTCAGTCTAGACGCAATTGCTGACGCAAGTTTTGCAGAGTTTTTACCAAAAGATGCTCGTTTCCAGGTTAGGGAGGCTGAAGTAAATTTGGTAAGAGCTGGTAGAGGTGTTTCTAGACAAAGAGTAAACAGTAAAGATGTAAATCTGAATAAATTAGCTGGTAAAAGAAAAGGGGATAATATTGTGATTGAAATAAAGCGAGTGGCTAGAGCAAATTTTAGAGGAGAAGTTGAGGAATTCAAAAATTTTGCTCCTAGATATATAACAATACCATTAAAATAAATTATGAAAAAGTTAAATAAGATTCTTGTACTTTTTGTTCTACTGACCTTGCTGCCAGTAGAGGATTCATATTCTCAATCTACTGCTGAGTCAAATGGGTATAATCCTTTATCATTAAGACAAGTACATGAATCTTATTTAATGTGGAAAAAAACATTGTGGAGAAGAGTTGATTTGAAGGAGAAACAAAATAAGCCATTTTTTGCCAGAAATAGAGAGATGTCTAAGATCATAATTGAAGCTGTAGAGAGAGGTGTTTTAATACCATATAATAGTGATTCTGTTAATGACAGTAATGTTATGTCTAGAGAGGAATTTATTGAAAACATTCAACAAGTTGATGAAGAGATAGAAGAGGAAGAAGAATTTGGCTTTGATTTAGATGATCCTTTTGCAGGATTTGAGGAGGGGGGGGATGATCCTTTTGCTGAGGAAGTTGAAGAGATAGAAACAGGACCAATTTTTATTCCTAAAAGAGAATTTTCAATCTTTGAAATAAAAGAAGATCTATATTTTGATAGAATTCACTCAAGGATCTATTTTGACATACAGGCAATAACAATGTATCTTCCAGGAGATAGTTTTTATAATCCTGCTGGATTTGAGAAGCCAATTGCTTCATTTAGATTTATAGACCTTTATAACCTCTTCAAGTCTATGTCAAGAGACGCAATATGGTACAATGAGAATAATATTGCTCAGCATAAGAATTTGGGAGATGCTTTTTTACTTAGACTATTTAAAGGCATAATTGTCAAAATAGCTAATGCTGATGACATTAGAGTTTCTGAGCTTTATGCTAGATCTCGAAAAGAAGGAATTATGGCCAGCTTTAAAGTAGAGCAAGATCTAATGGAGTGGGAAGCTAATCTTTGGGAATACTAGTAAAGTAATTAATTATTTTTTCTGCTTTTTCTTTTCCTATAGTTCTAAATAGTTCTTTTTTGCTAGCTTTTTTAATATTTTCAATTGAACCAAAATACTTTATCAATTTAGTTCTTGTAACTTCTCCTATTCCGAATATTTCTTCTAATTCGGATTGGATAAATGTTTTACTTCTAAGTTGTTTATGGTATGTAATTGCAAATCTGTGAGCTTCATTCCTAATATTCTGTATAAACTTTAACTCTTGTGTATTTTTGCCTAATAATATTGGAATAGAATCATTAGGAAAATAAATTTCTTCAAGTTTTTTTGCTATTCCGATTACATTTATTTTATTATAAATTTTTAAATCTTTCATTACTTGACATGCTGAACTAAGTTGACCCTTTCCTCCATCTATAATTATTAAGTCTGGGAGCAAATTATTCTCTTTTATTATTTTTGAATATCTTCTGAAAACAACCTCCCTCATTGATTCAAAGTCATCCGGTTTTGTTACTGATCTTATTTTATATTTCCTGTATTCTCTTTTGTTTGGATATCCATCCTTAAAAAGTACCATTGATGCTACAGTATTTTTTCCTTGAATATTGGATATATCAAAAGATTCTATGTGAAAAGGTATTTTTTTTAGATTTAATTTATTCTTTAGATCAAGAAGTATCGATAATTTTTTTGTTTTTCTTTCTTTTTTCTCATTATATAAATTTTTCTTAAAGAAAAGTATATTTTTTAAACTCATATCCAATAATTTCTTTTTATCACCGGCTTTTGGGATATATGATTTAAGATTATTAGATACTATTTTATTTAAGTTAATATTTGAAATTATATTATTATTAACGCTATTATATTTGAATTTTAAGTCCATAATTATTTGTCTTAATTCTTTTTTTTCGAGACTTAATTTTTTCTTTATTTTTAGAGATTCTGAACCCATGATCATCCCATTATTTATTTTTAAATAATTAATAAAATATGATTTACTATCTTCAATTATTCCTATAACATCAAGTGCATTATATTTATCATTTACAATTATAGATTTAGACTGATATGTATCTAGAAGTTTTAATTTTTCTTTAATATTTTGAGATTTTTCAAACTCCAGTAATTCAGAAAACTCCTTCATTTTATTTATGAGATGTTCTTTTACATTTTTAAAATTTCCCTTTAAGATTTCCCTTACATATTTTATATTTTCATTATAAGCTTTTTCAGATAATAATTTTTTGTTGTTTTTAGTATATTTTGCAAATCCGAGAATTAATGTGTTTCCATTTTTAGAATGAACATTTAATCCAATATTATTTTTTGGATCATTTATTTTTTTTTGAGAAAAATTATAATTGCTAACTCTAATTGGATAGATATTATTAATAATATTTAATAGGGAATTTATTCCTTTCACATTAGTAAAAGGTCCAAAATATTCTGATCCATCTTTTATATATTTCCTTGTTAAAAAAACCCTAGGAAACCTTTCTTTTTTGATAGAAACCCATGGGTATGTTTTATCATCTCTTAGTAATATATTATACTTTGGTTTATATTCTTTTATAAGATTATTTTCAAGAAGTAAAGCATCATGTTCTGATTCTGAAATTACAAAATCAATTTTTGTAATTTCTTTTATCATTTTTAAGATTTTATTATTGTGTTGTTTTTGAAAATAACTTTTTACTCTCTTATTTAACCTTTTTGATTTTCCAACATATATTATATTAGACTCCTTATTTATAAATTTGTATACACCTGGTGAACTGGGAAGTTCAACTTTTTTAATATCTATCATTATTTAGAAAATATCAGATGCATCAATTTTATCAAGAATTGTATCTAAAGAATCAGACTTAATATCATTATTATAGATTGAACAATCTATTTCAACGTTTATTATTTTTGTTGGTTTATCAAATTTTCCTTTTTTAATGCCAAGTTCGGAATCGCTGTAGATGTCTAACATATATTGTTGCCAAATAGGCATTGCTGTTCTGGCGCCTTGACCAAATACCCAGTCTCTAAAGTGGATACTCCTATCATCTCCACCTACCCAAGCTCCTGAAACGAGATTATGGGTAACTCCAACAAACCAACCGTCAGATGCGTTTTGAGTAGTTCCAGTTTTTGCTCCTACATCATTATTTAATGTCAGCTCTGGATTTAACCCTCTCGCAGTACCACCTTCTTCTTCTTTTGATCCTTTAAGCATGTGAAGCATTAGATATGCTGTTTCTTCACTCAAGGCTTCTTGTTTTGTAGGTATAAACTCTTGAATTAAGTTTCCATACTTGTCTTCAATTCTTGATATAAAAAAAGGTTCTGTCCAGATTCCTTTATTAATAAAAGTACTATATGCTCCGACTAAATCAAAAAGAGATACATCGCCACCCGCTCCAAGACATACTGCTGGAACAGGGTCAAGTTTACTTTGTATCCCTAATTTTTTTGCATAATCTACTACTGTATTAGGGGACAATTTTTTAGTCATAAAAGCAGTAATTGAATTTACTGATTTTGCCATTGCTCTTCTAAGGGTCATTGTTTCACCAGTCCATTTACTATTATGATTATCAGGCCTCCAGTATGGAGGATCTTGTCCTGGTAGTTCAAAAACAACGGGGGCATCAACAACAGGGTAACAAGGAGAATACCCATTATCAATTGCTGCAGCATAAACAATTGGTTTAAATGTTGATCCTGGCTGTCTTTTACCTTGTTTAACATGATCATACTTGAAAAATTTGTGATTTATTCCTCCAACCCAAGCTCTTATATATCCACTTTTAGGTTCTATAGAGACAAAACCAGCCTGTAAAAAATTTTTATAATATTTTAGTGAATCCATTAGGCTAAAAACAGTATCAATTTCACCCTCCCAGCTAAAAACTCTCATTTTTTTCTTTTCATTTAATTTCTTAAAAACAGCGACGGTATCATTCTCCTTTTCTTTTAAGAGATCTTTAAAATATCGGGTCCTTTTAATTGTATTTTCTAAAAAATTTTCAATTTCAAATCCTTTTTCATCAATCCATGGATTTCTTCCTTTCCAGTGTTCGCTAAAAATGCCTTGTAATCTTTTCATCTGTTCTTTTACAGAATTTTCTGCATATTCTTGCATTCGACTATCGATAGTTGTATAAATTTTTAATCCATCTGAAAATAGATCATAATCATTTTCTTTTGCCCAGGCTATTAAATAATTTCTTACTACTGTTCTAAAATATGTTGCTTGTCCAACGTTTTGATTTTCAACTTTATAATTTAATTCAAGACCCATGGACTTTAGTGAATCGTATAGTTCTCTATCAACAATTTCATATTTATATAGATTATAAAATATTTCAGCTCTTTTTTCAATTGCATTATCTGGATTAAAGTAAGGATTATATTTTGTTGGCTTATTTAATAATCCAACTATTATAGATGATTCATTATAATTTAATTCTGATGGAAGTTTATTGAAATAAGTTTTAGCTGCTACTTTTATACCATAAGAATTACTTCCATATTCAGCTGTATTTAAATACATAGAAAGAATTTCTTTTTTAGTATAGAATCCCTCTAGCTTTACAGCTACAATCCATTCTTTTACTTTTGAAATTATTAATCCTAGAAAAGGAACTCTACTTAAGGTTCCTCTCTTCTCTTGTCTGATTTTAAATAAATTTTTAGCTAATTGTTGAGTTATAGTACTACCTCCACCTTCTAATCCACTAGCTCCAAATGTCAAAATATTTTTTCCAACCCCGTAACTTGCTCTAACTAACCCTTTCAAATCTATTCCAGAATGTTCGTAAAATCTAATGTCCTCGGTAACCAAAAGTGTTGTTACTAGTTCTTTAGATAGTTCATCAAATTTAACCGGTGATCTATTATACCTAAAATATTTTCCTAATAACTTATTATCACTAGAGTATAATTCTGATGACAATTCTGATTCAGGCTTCTCTAAATCTTGTAAACTTGGCATCCCACCAAATAAATTAAAAAAATTATAGTTTACTGAGACTATAAATAGTATAAGGAAAATAATTCCGCCAATTAATGAGAACCATATCTTATTAATTATACTTTTTGATTTTTTCATTACATGTAAAATTTACTAAATTCTTCATAGTTTTTAGACTTAAAAATCAAATTCATATTCTTTTCTCCAATAACAAAATTAGTATTTCCATTTATTTCCTCATTATTTAACTTTGATTTGAAATCTTTTTCTATTTGTTTCAAAATCTTATAATCCTTATAAGTAAATGCTTCAAAATGTATATTATCATCTAGTATAAATGAATATATATTAACAGTAATGTTTGCTTTATTTAAACACTCATTCAAAATTGATATTACTTTTTCTTTATTAATATTGGTTGTTGTGAAGAAGTAGTATTTGGAATCATTATTATTATTAAATTTTGGTAAACCACTATAAATAAATCTATTATGAACCTCTTTTGCTGATTGAAGAAGTGTTGATGCATATTTAATTGATGACTCATTTTTTGATTTTTCTAAAAAACTTTTTAATTCAAATTGTAAAGAAAAATTACCAGCTTGATTTCCTCTCCCTATAGCTTTTAGAAGAGACAAATTCTCAAAAAATGGATTTTTATTATAATATTTTTCTAATGAATCAACCTTTGAAATTACAACATTACTATTACCTTGAATTAAATTTTCATACAGAGTATTATATGTCTTTTTTAAAAAGTTAAGCTCTTTAAATTCATCAATTTTATAGTTAGGATTAATTATTAGTTTATAATATTCTGTGTCTTTGAAGTTGCTTAATATTATATCTTTATATTTAGCATTATCTTTTTCAATTAAATAAAGTTGATAATAAATCTCTGGTAAATGTTTAGAGAAATTGAACCTATTAATAAAATTATTAAACACTTCAATACCTCTTTCAATTTCATTTAGCTTTTGAATGTAAATTTTTCCAACAGCATAATATGCCTCTTCAATTTCTTTTAATAGAGCTTCTTTTTGATTTTTTTCAAACGGTAAAGATGATTTTATTTTGTCTACAGTTTGAACATCATCAATAATCTCTTCATTTTCGTTAATTTTAGAGTCTTCCTTTTGAGTTATTAAGTCATTTACTTCATTATTAAAGCTTGATTTAGAAATTAATCTCCAATTATCTTTTAACTCTCTATTTCCCCAAACTCTTTTAAAATCATTAATCCCAATACTAATAATTGATGAGTTATTAAAATACCATTCACCTTCATTATTGTTTAATATTATTTTTGATTCATTTAGTGAAAAATTTTGTTGACTTGTCGATCCTACCTTACGTTTTTCATTTTTTTTATTCAACTTTATTTTCTTTTTAAGAATTTCATCAAGTTCAAAGTCTGGAATTGTAGTTAAATAAATTAAACTGTCATTTAATTGAATAATATCTAAGTTCTTAACAAGATCATTTAAGATATCACTCTTAGATTTTAATATATCATAGTCTTTATATTCTCTACTTATATAAGTAAGAGCACTGTCATAATAGAGTTTTGCTGATCTGTAATTATATATTTTATCATAATATATGTCGGCTATATTTTTATAAGTATAAAACAGTAATTCGTTTTTATTTTGATTTTTTTTTGTAGAAATATTAAAATTTTTAATAGCATCATTATATTTTTCCTTTTTATAATTAGATAAACCAATTTCAAAATATATTCTGTCAAGGTTATCTATATTTTTTTTGTCTCTAATTAGCTTATTAAAAAACTTATCAACTTCATTTTTTTCATTATTTATTAATGCTTTTGAATAAAAAATTTTTGCATTAAATTCCATCTCAAAAGAAGGGTTGTTTTTAATGCATTTTTTAAAATAATCTTGTGCTAATTCGTATTCTTGATTGATTAAGTATACTTGTCCAATAGCAAAATAGACTTTGTTAATTAAACTTTTTTTCTTAGCAATTGATTCTATAGATATAAGTTCTTTAAATAATTTTTCTATATCATTGATTTTTTTAAAAAGAGCATGGGCAAATAGATGATATTCTAGAATTAATTCCTTGTCTAATGTTTTTTTTTGTAAAAAATTGTATACCTCTATTGCTGAATTATAATCTTCTTTTTCAGTATATGCTCTCATTAAATAAATTAATGACATTTGTTTTGCATATTCGTTATTAGATTTAGAATTAACATATTTAAGAGTTGTTATTGCTTGATTAATTTCTAAGGCTAAAAGCCTGGTTTTCCCTATAAGAGCATAACTTGGATAAATATATTTCGAGCCTTCATGCCTTTGAATTAATATAGAAAGTTTTTTGATAATATCTTCTTTTTTATCAGATAAGCCAGATATTTGGTTTGTATCAATTTCATATGATAGATTAATCAGACTATCATAATTACTATTATTTATTTTATATAAATCATTTTCAATTTCATTTATTGACTCAGTTGCTAAAAAATACCCATTATATTTTGCTGCTGTGTCATTATAAGCTCTATTAATTATAGAGTTACATGAGACATTAATAAAAAACAGAATTAAAGATGGAATATATAATCTCATATTTTTAATTAAGCAATAGCTAAAACGTAGCTATTAAATATTTATTTTTACATATAATATAAAATAATAATTTATTATACCATGAGAAACAAAGTTATCAAATGGTTTAGAAATAGGCTTCAAATTATCTTTAGAAATAAAAGAGATTTTAAAGATATTTCTTTATACGAATTTACTAACCTGAGTCTATTGGTATATTCTCTAATTTTTTCACTTATAATTTTTTCAATATCTTTTTTATTATCTACTACTATTCTTAGTCAATGGTTTGATCCTCGGTATGTAGAAAAAAAAGCAAATGAGGAACTTATTAAACTTTCAAATTCAATAGACTCATTAATTGTTGAGTCAAAAATTAAAGATAAATACATAGAAAATATTATGATTATTCTTTCAGGTGGGGAGAACCAATCCCTCGAAGATGAATCAGATGAAAATAAATTAGAGCTTAAAGATCTATCTAATGATTTTTCGGCCATTGACTCATTTTTCAGGCAAGAATTTGAAAGTAACCTAACTTTTTCTGAAATAATAAGATCTTCAGACACTGATCAAAATATATTATTAATGTCCCCGGTATCTTCTGGAGTAATATTGTCAACTTATGATCCATCTAATGAACACTTTGGTATTGATTTTGTTTGTAAAAAAGAGGAGCCAATTAAATCAGTTTTTGAGGGTACAGTTTTGATGGCTTCCTGGACTAAAGACAGTGGCTATGTTATCAGTATCGTTCATCCAAATAATTTAATTTCTGTTTATAAACACAATTCTAAAGTTTTTGTAGAACCAGGGCAAATTGTGAAAACCGGTGAAGTCATATCTATTATTGGAGATACTGGTGAATTATCATCAGGTCCTCACTTGCATTTTGAACTATGGTTAAATGGTAAATCTGTAAATCCTTCGGAATTTATATCATTATAATTAGATTTGTGGAACTTTAATTTAAAATATAGGTTTTGGATAATATAAATGGATCAAATAATATTATTGGTGAAGGAAGTGTTTTAAAAGGAAATTTAAAAACATCAGGTAATGTAAGGCTAGAAGGTAAGGTTACAGGCGATATATCTTCAACATCAAAAGTTGCATGTGGAGAGACTTCAATTGTTGATGGAAATGTAGTTGCTGAAAATGCTGAGATAGCAGGAAAAGTTACAGGAAAAGTTACAGTGTCAGAATTATTAATTCTTAAATCATCTGCCTCTATCCATGGTGATATTTCTACTGCTAACTTAATTATTGAGTCGGGAGCTAATTTTAATGGAGCATGTTCAATGGGAAAAGAAGAGATTGAAGAAGAGGATTCTATCAATGAAAAAGAATAATTATCTTAAATACATCAATCTAGGTTTTCAGTTTTTTGTTATTATATTTATTTCTGGGGTTTTTGGCTATTTTATTGATAATTATCTAAATATTGGGTTTTTTATTTTCACATTTATTTTTCCTATTCTAGGTTTTTTTTATTCATTATATCATGTATATAAAAGTATTAAGTAGTGATGATTTTTAATAAAAAGAGTTTTTATTTTTATGCTTTACTTATAATTATATATTCATTAACTGTATTATTTAAGCCAGACTATATTCACAAATATTTTTTTTTTATTTTCTTTTATAATATTTTTTTAGATCTAGGGTTTAAATTTTTAAATAAAAATGCTTTTCAAAAAAAAAATCACACCGTAATAATTGTTATTCTATCTACCTTTTTAAGGTTTGTTTTATCTATAGTTTTTGTGTTTTTATTTGGTCTAATTGCAACAGAAAATTTTATGTTATTTACAATTAATTTTTTGATTGTCTTTTTATTATTCATATTATTTGAAATAACAATTCTATTATTTAATTTGCATCGTGAATAGCTAAATAATGAATCCCTTTAGACCTTTTTTCCTGTATATAATTTTCTTTATTTTTTTGTTTACCTCAAGTATTTATGCGTCTGAAGATGCAGCTAAGAGTGAAGAAGGAAAAATAGATATAGGCGGTATGATAATGCATCATATTCTAGACGACTATCAATACGAAATTACACATGGCGTTGTGATTCCTCTACCTGTAATATTATATGTTAAAAACGAGGGTTTAACTTTATTTTCTTCATCTAATTTATTCGATGAAAATCATGAGCCACTAAAAGAAGGATATAATGGTTTTTATTATTATCACGGCAAAATATATCCATTGGATAAGTCTGCTTCTTATATCGATTTATCTATAACAAAAAATGTTTTTTCCCTGTTTATAACTGCTATACTTATGCTAGTGATTTTTCTTTTAGTTGCGTCTAAATATAAAAATAAGATGGAGACACCAAAAGGGATACAATCTCTTTTTGAGCCATTAATTATTTTTATTAAAGATGATATAGTTAAACCTAATATAGGACCAAAATATGAGAAATATCTTCCTTATATGCTCACATTATTTTTCTTTATATTCTTTGGAAATGTTTTAGGTCTTCTCCCAGCTGGAGCTAATTTAACAGGAAATATTGCAATAACTATGGTATTAGCTTTAATCACATTTTTTATGACAAATCTTTCTGGAAACAGGAATTATTGGAAACATATTTTTTGGACACCAGACGTGCCTCATGTGATGAGAATAATTATTTTGCCAATTGAAATTATTGGTCTTTTTACAAAACCATTTTCTCTGATGTTAAGACTTTTTGTTGCAATCACTGCCGGTCATATTGTGTTGCTGAGCTTTATTGGAATGACTTTTATCTTTGGTAGTTATACAGTTGGAATTATGAGTTCCTTATTTGCCGTTGCTCTTAATATAATTGAATTACTTGTTGCAGGTATTCAAGCTTACGTGTTTACAATGTTTTCTTGTGTTTATATAGGATTGGCAGTTGAAGAAGGACACCATTAAAGATATTTTTATGTTAAATTTTAAATTAAATTAATTATGCTAAGTTTTTTAATACTTGATATGAGCACAGCTTTACTTGGAGCAGCAGTTGGTGCTGGTCTATCAGCAGTTGGTGCTGGAATTGGAATTGGAATTATTGGTGGAAATGCTATGACAGCAATTTCTAGACAACCAGATGCTTATGGTAGAATTTTTCCTACTATGTTAATTATTGCTGCACTTGTAGAAGTAATTGCTTTAGTTGGTTCACTTGTAGCCATGTTAATTGTATTTGGTGTAGTTCCAGAAACATATTTATAATTTTTAAAAAAAATTAATTATGGATTTGCTTACACCAGGTACTGGTTTAATTTTCTGGCAACTTCTCGTTTTTTCTACACTTTTTTTGGTGTTAACCAAATATGCTTGGAAGCCAATAACACAGTCACTTAAAGAAAGAGAGAAATTTATTGACGAATCTTTAGAGTCTGCAAAAAAAGCAGAGGAAGAACTAGTGAATTTGCAAAAGAAAAACGAAGAATTACTGTCTGTGGCTAGAAAGGAAAGGGAAAAGATTTTATCTGACGCAAAAAAAGTTTCAAATTCAATGAAGGATGAAGCAAAAGATAAAGCAAAGGAAATGGCTGATAAGATTATTACTGAAGCAAAATCAGTTATTGAATCAGAGAAAAATAAAGCTATGAAGGATGTTAAAAACACTTTAGCTGAACTTTCTTTAGATATTGCAGAAAAAATAATTAAAAAGGATTTAAGTAAAGACCAATCACAGAAAAAATATGTTGAGGATTTAATTAAAGAAATAAATAAATCAAAATAATGAAAAACGTAAGGGCTTCTGAAAGGTATGCTAAATCTTTACTTCAATTATCTATAGAGAAGAAGATATTAAAAGAGGTAAAGTTAGATATAGACATGCTAATTAAAGTTTTTACAGAATCTCGAGAGATTTCTAACTTATATACGAGTCCTATTATTCCAATTAAACATAAAGTAAAGATAACTAAGAAGATATTTTTAAATAAAATAAATGAAAATACACTAAATCTATTGCTTAATGTAATATATAGGAAAAGGGATAATTTACTTCGGTCAATTTTCTCAAAGTTTAATGAGTTATATAATGTGCACAATAACATTGAAGAATCCTACATAACCACCACTTATGATTTAGATAATGATATATTGAATGATATTAAAATGTTTGCTGAAAAAGTTTCTAAGAAAAAAATTTCATTATCACATAGTATAAACAATAAAATTATAGGTGGATTTAACCTAAAAATTGGAGACAGAATGCTAGACTGTACTGTCTCTAGTAAATTGAAAAATTTAAGAAAAAAATTAATTAAAAACTAAAACTAAAATAATGTCAAATATCAGACCAGATGAGGTTTCTTCTATTATAAGAGACCAATTGTCAAATTTTAAATCAGATTCAGAACTAGAGGAAGTAGGCACCATCCTACAGGTTGGAGATGGGGTAGCAAGAATTTATGGTTTATCTAATGCTAAAGCAGGGGAGCTCTTAGAATTCGATGGCGGGGTAAAAGGATTAGTGCTGAATTTAGAAGAAGATAATGTTGGAGCTGTATTAATGGGTGATTCAAGTAATATTAAAGAAGGAGATACTGTTAAAAGATCTGGAGAAATTGCTTCTATTGATGTGGGTGAAGGAGTATGTGGTAGAGTTCTTGATACTCTTGGACATCCAATTGATGGAAAAGGGCCAATTAAAGGCAAAGTTTATTCCATGCCTTTAGAAAGAAAAGCTCCAGGTGTAGTGTATAGACAGCCTGTAAATGAGCCACTTCAAACTGGAATTAAAGCAATTGATTCTATGATTCCTATAGGTAGAGGTCAAAGAGAGCTAATTATTGGAGATAGACAAACTGGTAAAACAGCTGTTGCAATAGATACAATATTAAATCAAAAAGAATTTTATGATAAAGGAGAACCTGTTTACTGTATATATGTAGCTTGCGGTCAAAAAGCTTCTACTGTTGCACAAGTAACAAATATATTAGAAAAAAATGGTGCCCTTCCTTATACAACTGTTGTATCTGCACCATCTTCTGCACCAGCTCCAATGCAATTTTTTGCCCCTTTTACTGGAGCATCAATCGGAGAATATTTTAGAGATACAGGTAGACCTGCACTTGTTATTTTTGATGATCTATCAAAACAAGCAGTATCTTATAGAGAGGTTTCTCTATTACTTAGAAGACCACCTGGTAGAGAAGCATACCCAGGTGATGTGTTTTATCTACACTCAAGGTTATTAGAAAGATCGGCAAAAGTAATTAATGATGATAAACTTGCTGCAGATATGAATGACTTACCAGATTCTCTAAAAGGTTTGGTAAAAGGAGGAGGTTCTTTAACTGCTTTGCCTATTATTGAAACCCAAGAAGGGGATGTGTCGGCTTATATTCCTACAAATGTTATTTCTATAACTGATGGACAGATATTTCTTGAGTCTAATTTATTTAACTCTGGAATTAGACCAGCAATTAATGTTGGTATTTCTGTATCTAGGGTTGGAGGATCTGCTCAGATTAAGTCGATGAAAAAAATTGCAGGTACCCTTAAATTAGATCAAGCTGCTTTTAGAGAGTTAGAAGCTTTTTCTAAATTTGGTTCTGATCTTGATGCCGCTACCCAATTAATTATTGATAGAGGACAAATCAATCAGGAAATATTAAAACAACCTCAATATTCACCTCTTAGAGTTGAAGAACAAGTAGCTCTTATATATTGTTCTTCTAATGGTTTTTTTGATGGAATTGAATTAAGAAAAATTTCAAAACTTGAAGAAGAATTTTTACAACATATTAACTCTAAATGTAAAAAAGTATTAAATGAATTAGCAGATGGAGTTTTGAATGATCAGAGTCTTAAAATCTTAGAAGATACCGCAAAAAATATTGCTAATAATTATAAATAAAATCAATGCCTAGCATAAAGGAAGTTAAAAATAGAATAGGATCAGTTAAGTCTACTCAGCAGTTGACTAAAGCCATGAAAATGGTTGCTGCTGCTAAACTGAAAAAAGCTCAAGACAAAGTTTTGCAATTACGACCCTATTCTAAAAAGCTTAATGAAATTTTGGCAAATCTATCAGACTCAGTTAACAATGATTTGTTTTCTCAAAGAGATGATATAAAAAACGTTCTTATTGTAATAATTAGTTCTGATAAAGGATTATGCGGTAGTTTTAATAGTAGTTTAATTAAAGAGTTTAATTCAGTTTGTTCTGAAAATAGTAATCCCAGAAATACAACTGTCCTTCCAATTGGGAAGAAAGCTTTTGATTTTTTTAAAAAATCTAATTTTGAAAAAATAGTTGACTATTGGGATACGCTTAATGTTTTTAACTATGAGAAATCTTCTGAAATTTGTGATTTTATAATATCATCTTTTATTGAACACAAATTTGATAAAGTTTCTATAATTTATAATGAATTTAAGAATGTAGCTGTACAAAAAACAGTCTCTGAAAATTTTCTTCCCGTTATTCAAGGTAATCAAATTGAAAATACTGTTAATAATAATTATATTTTTGAACCTGATAAAAATAAAATAATTTCAGATTTAATTCCCCAGACTTTAAAAACTCAATTTTTGAAAGCAGTATTAGAGTCTAATGCATCTGAGCAAGGTTCCAGAATGACCGCTATGAGTCAGGCTACAGATAATGCAGGAGAACTATTAAAAGAACTGAAATTAACTTATAATAGAACTCGACAAGCAGCAATAACTAAAGAAATATTAGAAATTGTTGGAGGTGCAGAAGCACTAAATAATTAATTATTTTTTTACAACTCTTTCAACAGGAATAGATCTATCAAAATTATATCTATAAGTGTGATGAACCTTTCCAAGTTTTACTTGAACTTGTTCAGCAACTCTAATCATGCTTTTATTAAAGTCAGGTATCCAATTTAATTCTAGATCTTCATAGCCAAGTTTTTCTTGAATTGTCTCTCTGCTTGCCATTATTAATGCTCCGTCAACACCCTTACCTTGATGTTTTGGTACTATTCCAAATACTAATCCAACCATTTTTTTACATGATTTTTTGATTTTAAGATGGTAAAATGTTTTTAATTTTCCGATTAAATCTAGTTTACCATTTACATGTTTAAATATTTGATTCATTTCAGGAATACTTATAAAAAAACCAACGGGATCAGCATTATGATAGGCAAACCATAAGATTTTTTCATCAAGAATAGGTTTCAATTGGGCAAAAAGAAGTTTTGCTTGCGATAATTCTAATTTAGATACACCAGGATATTTTGACCATGCATCATTATATATTTTGGCAAAGTCATGTATATACTTATCAATATTCTTTTTGTCTAGAGTTTTAAAATTATAATTTGGGTCTTTTAAAGCTCTTTCAGCTTTAAAGCTTAATTTTTCAGATAGTGGTGTCCGGACCTTTTTTAAAAATGTTAGTTGTTTAAAAAGTAATTGAAACCCATATTCTTCAAAAAGCTTTTGGTAATATGGTTTCCCATAGTTCTGGAGATAATTTGGGTCAATATTAAAACCTTCAACTAAACAGCCCCACCATTTATCCCTTTCTCCAAAGTTTACAGGACCATCCATCGAATTATAGCCTCTTTTCTCTAACCAATTTTTTGCAGTATCAAATAAAATTTTTGATGCTTTTGTATTATTTACACATTCAAAGAAACCACATCCCCCAACTTTTAGAGTCTCTTTTTCATTTTTTTTTGAAAAAAATGCAGCTATTCTGCCAATAGTTTTATTATTTTCTTTTAAAATCCATCTTTCAACATCTCCTTTTCTAAATGCTTTATTAGTTTTAGGATCAAAAACAGAATTTATATCTTTGTCTAATGGCCTAATCCAGTTTTTATCTTCTTCATAAATGGAGCATGCTACACTTATGAACTCTTTTTTATCTTTTTTTGAGTTAACTTTTATAATATTCATTTATTAAAAAATTATCTTTTATTAATTAAAGTTTCAATAATTTAGTTCATATTTTTGCTAACTAACACTAACCACAAAAATATTTTTTAAATGGAAAGCGTTTCCAATTTATCTGTTTTATTTAATATCCTTTTTAATGGAATGGCAACAGTTTTTATTGTTTTATTCCTAGTTTATTTGCTTGGAAAAATAATTATTTATTTTTTTGATTCGAATTCAAATACTATAATAGATAATAATTACAATAATTCTAACCTTGAAAATACAATCTCCCAAAAGATTAAGGAAGTTGCTGGAGATGATGCTAAAATTATCAGTTTCAGAAAACTAGATTAAAATGCCTAAAGAGATTAAGCTTTGTTTAGTATACAGAGATATGTGGCAATCTTCGGGTAAGTATATGCCAAATGCTAATCAACTTATTAAAGTTGCTGATCCTATTATAAATATGGGTTGCTGGGATAGAATTGAAACTAATGGTGGTGGATTTGAACAAATTCAATTATTGGCGGGAGAAAATCCTAATGAGGTATTAAGGAAATGGACCAAACCTTTTAATGAAGTTGGTATTCAAACTCAAATGCTTGAAAGAGGATTAAATGCTTTAAGTATGTTTCCAGTTTCGAGGGATGTTAGAGAATTAATGTTTTCTGTAAAAAAGAAACAAGGCACTGATATTTCAAGGTCTTTCGATGGTCTTAATGATATAAGAAACTTAAAATTATCAATTGAATATGCAAAGAAGGCTGGTATGGTTTCTCAATCATGCCTTTGTATAACTCATTCTAAAATACACACGGTCGATTATTATGTTAATCTAGCAAAACAACTTATTGAGTTAGGAACAGATGAAATTGCAATTAAAGATATGGCTGGCATAGGGAGGCCTTCATCTCTAGGAAAAATTGTTAAAGGAATTAAAAAACATGATCCTAATATTTTAGTTCAGTATCATGGTCATTCCGGCCCAGGTTTCTCTGTAGCTTCTTCTTTAGAAGTTGCTCGATGTGGTGCAGATATTATAGATGTTTCTATGGAACCGTTATCATGGGGTACAACACACGCAGATTTGTTAACGATTCATGAAATATTAAAGGATGACGGCTTTACTGTTAAAGACTTTGATAGAAAATCTTATATGGAAGTTAAAAGTTTGACACAAGAATTTATTGATAATTATTTAGGTCTTTATATAAATTCTAAAAATAGACTTATGAATTCTCTTTTAATTGAATCTGGATTACCTGGAGGAATGATGGGAAGTTTAATGAGTGACCTAGAAAAAAGTCATATAAGTATAAATAAATGGTTAAAAAGGAATAATAAATCAGAAATAAGTATAGATAATTTATTTTCATCTCTTCTTGATGAGGTAAAATATATTTGGCCAATTATGGGTTATCCACCTTTAGTTACTCCTTATAGTCAATATGTAAAAAATGTAGCAATAGTCAATGTAATAAATAGAATTAAGGGAAAAGAAAGGTGGAGTTTGATAGATGATAGTACATGGGATATGCTTCTGGGTAAATCAGGGAAACTACCTGGCAATTTAGGAGATGAAATAATTAAATTATCTGATGATCTTGGCAAAGAGTTTTATGAGGGGGATCCACAAGATCTTGTTGAAGATGTTTTAGAAAAAAACAGAAAAGAGATGAAGAAAAATAATTGGGATTGTGGCAAAGATGATGAAGAGTTATTAGAATTTTCTTTACACAAAACTCAATATATTGACTATAAATCTGGTAAGGCAAAGAAAAAATTAATTGATGATATAAATTTTCAAAAACAATTAAAAGTATCAGAAAAGGAACCTGTTTCAGAAAATAAAAAAGAAATTATTAAAGTTGATGACGTAATATATGAAGTTGAATATTCCATAAATAATGGAAGTGATGTTTCTTCTCAAGATAATTATGTTAAGGGCAATAAAGTTTTATCACCAATTGAGGGCAGGGTTTTTCTTGCAAAAGACCCAAAAGAAAAACGTATAAAGGTTGGAGATAGTGTTAAAAAAGGAGATGTAATTTGTTATATTGAATCAATGAAAGTGATTAACGCTATAAAATCAGATTTTTCTGGTGATGTAATTAAGATATGTTTCAAAGATGGAGATGACATCTATGATGATGATGTTTTATTTATAATAAATTAATAAGATGAACTTTTTTCAAAAAATTATAGAAATGACTAGTTTAAATGAGTTGATGATTGAGCCTTACTATTTATTAATGATATTAATATCTATTTTTCTTTTATATCTTGGAATAGCAAAAAAATACGAGCCATTGCTTCTTGTTCCAATTGGATTTGGTATTTTGATTTCAAACATTCCCGGATCAAATCTTGGAGTTGTTAAAATTGATGAGAGTTTAGGATTAATTCAAATTGCTCAAAATCATGGCATTATTAATTTTTTATATTATGCCTTAATAAAAACTGGGTTTTTACCTCCTCTTATATTTATGGGGGTTGGTGCTTTAACTGATTTTGGTCCAATGTTAAAAAATTTAAGGTTAGTGTTTTTTGGAGCTGCTGCTCAAATTGGAATTTTTACTGTTTTAATTATTGCTAGTTTAATTGGTTTTACAAATCAAGAAGCAGCTTCTTTAGCTATTATTGGTGGTGCAGATGGTCCAACAGCCATATATACATCAATTGTTCTTGCACCTCATCTACTAGGGCCAATAGCTATAGCAGCCTATTCTTATATGGCATTAGTTCCTGTAATTATTCCTTTTATTGTAAAATATACTATAACAAAGAAAGAGATATTAATAAATATGAAAGAACAGGATGAAAAATTTCCTAGCTCTGATGAAATTAAAAATTTGTCAACAATTAAAATTATTTTTCCAATTATGATGACAATTATTGTTTCGCTGATAGTTCCCTCTTCTACCCCTTTAATTGGTTTTTTAATGTTTGGAAACCTTATAAAAGAAATTGGGTCAACAACTAATAGGCTCTCAAAAGCAGCATCTAATAATATATTAAATACTAGTACAATATTTCTTGGATTATCTATTGGTGCAACTATGACTCCAGATTCTTTCTTAAATGCACAAACGATTGGAATTATTGTTGGAGGGTTATTTGCATTTATGATATCAATAATAGGTGGTATTCTAGCAGTTAAGATATTTAATCTTACAACTAAGAAAAAAATTAATCCATTGATTGGCGCAACAGGACTAAGTGCTGTTCCTATGGCTAGTAGAGTCGCAAATGATATAGCTATTAAGAATGACCCACAAAATCACATTCTACATTATGCAATGGCTAGTAATATATCTGGTGTAATTGGTTCTGCAGTTGCTGCAGGAGTTCTAATTTCTTTTTTAAGTTAATTTTATATTAGGGGTTCTAAATCAGAAATATTTTTAATTATTGAAATTTCTTTAAATATATCAGAATATAAGAAGTTATTATTCTCCATAACCTTGAACTGTTGAAATAAATGATCATAATATCCATTTAAATTTAAAAGAAATATTGGTTTTGATTTGATACCTAAAATTTTCCAAGTTGTTATTTCAGAAAATTCCTCTAATGTTCCAATTCCACCTGGAAGAACTATAAATGCATCAGAAATATCATACATTTTTTTTTTTCTATCATGCATGTTATCTACAATTATAAGTTCTGAAACATCTTTATTAATTATTTCTTTTTTTGATAAAATTTTTGGTATGATACCAGTCACATGACCTCCTTTTTTTAAAATAGTATTTGCAATTATTCCCATAAGACCAATTTTTGCTCCTCCGTAAACTAAATTTTTGTTTTTTTTAAACAGAAGCTCCCCAAGCCTTCTAACTTCATCTTCTATTTCATGACTTTTATTTGGTTTACTTGATCCGCAAAAAACACATATATTCTTAATCATTATAATATTATCTTATTTTGTAACTTTGTATCTGAAGTTGTAATCTATTGGAATTTTTTTATAATTTTTCTTTTGACTCAATAATATTCCTCTCAACATATTTAATTATATGTATATCTTCATTTTACCTTAGCTCACGACTCAAAAAATTAGGATTACCTCTTGTAACATGTTTTATTATTGTGGGTTTAATAATAGGGCCAAGTCTTTTAAATATTATTAGTAATAATATTATAAAAGAAATTGAATTTGTATTTGACATATCTTTAGGTTTTATAGCATTTGCTGCTGGTTCTGAGCTTTTTTTTAAAGAAATAAAAGGAACACTTAATAGTATTAAATGGAATACAATAAGCAGTATACTAGTTACATTTATTATTAGTTTTATTCTTGTTTTTTTAGCATTAAATTCATTAGAATTTTTTGATAAAGTTCAGTTTGATATTAAAATATATTTATCATTATTATGCGCATCAATTTTTGTTGCGAGGTCTCCAGCATCTGCTCTAGCAGTAATAAATGAATTAAGAGCTAAAGGTAAATTTACATCAACATCAATGGGTGTTTTATGCCTTTCAGATTTTGGTGTTATCTTATTATTTGCAATTATATTTTCTTTAATAAAGTCTATAGATTATGGTTCCCTTCAATTTTTAAATATATTAATTATAATCTTTGAAATAATTGTTTCAATTGTTGCTGGTTTTATTTATGGAATTATTTTAAATCTTTTTCTGAATATCAGTATTAATAAATATATAAAGTATTTTTTATTAGTAATTATTGGATTCTCAGCTTTTATTTTTTCAGACTATATAAGGGATATATCATTATTGTCATTAAATAAAGAAATAATTTTTGAGCCACTTTTAATATGTATGGTTTCCGGAATATATGTAATTAATAGAACTGATAAAAGACTTGAGTTTTTAGATTTCGTCGATGTTTCAGGAAAATATATTTATGTTGTTTTCTTTACTCTTATAGGAGCATCGTTAGATATTTTTCTTGTATTTCAGATTTTTCAATATGCTATACTATTTTTTATTATAAGAATTATCTCACTTTTTTTTGCTTCTTACTTGGGGGGTCATCTAGCTAAAGATCATTTTCATTATAAACTATTAGGTTGGACTCCTCATATTACTCAAGCTGGAGTTTCATTGGGTTTAATTCAACTTATTCAAAATGAATTTAATTATTGGGAGCATGAAATTATTGGGCAAGTATCAATTATATTAATTTCTTCAATTATTATTAGTCAGTTTGTAGGTCCACCTATATTTAAATGGGCTTTAAACTTTTTAAAAGAAACTAATAGAAGAAAAAAAATATCTTTATCTAAAAAAAAGAGGGTCATAATATTTGGACTTGAGCCACAGTCTTTATCTGTTGCATCTCTTCTAAAATCCAGAGATTGGATTGTTGATATTGTAACCTTTGAAACAGACAAGTCACTTAAGGTGCCAGAAGGAATTGAAAATATAAAGATTGAAAATATTGATAAATATAATTTTGATAAAATTGAATATACAAAAGCCGACTCAGTTATATGCTTCTGTTCAGATAAAATAAATCAAGAAATATGTAATTTGTCTCATTCAACTTATGGAAATAAAAACCTAATTGTTAGAATAAATGAACACCTAAATGCTGATTCATTTTCTGAGTTTAATATCAAACTTATTCATCCCTCAGATGCAATTATTAATTTAATTGATCAATACGTTAGATCTCCTTTAGGCACATCAATATTTTTGGGAAAGGAAAAAGATAAGGAGGTTAGAGATATTAGATTAGTTAATGAAAAAATATCTGGATCTCTTTTACGTGATTTAAAGCTCCCTCGAGATGTGTTAATGTTATCTATTAAAAGAAATGATGAAATAATTCTTAGTCATGGCTACACAAGACTCTTAAAAGAAGATATAATAACCTTTTTGGGGTCTAGAAATAGTTTGGATAAGTTAACATTAAGATTTGATAGTTAGTTTTAAAAAGATTGTAAAGTTATATTTGTCGAATGGATAACAATGATATACTAAAGAAAGTGATTTCTCACTCAAAGGCTAATGGCTTTATTTATCAATCAAGTGAAATTTATGATGGCCTAAGTGCAGTCTATGATTATGGACCATATGGTTCAGAACTTAAAAATAATTTGAAAGAGTTTTGGTGGAAGTCGATGACTCAAATGAATGATAATATTGTAGGAATTGACTCCTCAGTGTTTATGGATCCTATGACATGGAAAGCTTCGGGACACATTGATGCATTTAATGATCCATTAATTGATAATAAAGATTCAAAGAAAAGATACAGGGCGGACGTCTTAATAGAAGATTATATTTCTAAAGTAAACTCCAAAATTGAAAAGGAAGTAAAGAAAGCAAGTAAAAGGTTTGGAGATAAATTTGAAGAAAAAGTTTTTAGAGAAACGAATGAAAGAGTACTAAAATATTCTCGACATATTGAAGAAATTTCAACTAAAATGAATTCTTCTCTTAAATCAAATGATCTAAAAACTTTAAAAAATTTAATTGATTCTTTAAATATTAACGACCCTATATCCGGTACGTCTAATTGGACTGACGTAAAGCAATTTAATTTAATGTTTTCTACTGATATTGGATCTTCTTCAGAGTCTTCAAAAAAAATATATTTAAGACCCGAAACAGCTCAAGGAATATTTCTTAATTTTTTGAATGTTGTAAACTCAACTAGAGTAAAAATACCATTTGGAATTGCTCAGATTGGAAAAGCATTCAGAAATGAAATTATTGCAAGACAATTTATATTTAGAATGAGAGAGTTTGAGCAAATGGAAATGCAATTTTTTGTTGAACCAGGGTCGGAGATGGAATGGTATGAAAAATGGAAAGAGAAAAGAATGAAATGGCATTATGCCTTAGGTCTTGGAAAAAATTCATATAAATTTCATGATCATGAAAATTTAGCTCATTATGCTAACGCAGCATGTGATATTGAATTTAATTTTCCTATGGGGTTCAAAGAGCTTGAAGGTATACATTCAAGAACAGATTTTGACTTAAAAAATCATCAAGAACATTCAGGTAGGAAGCTAAATTATTTCGATCAAAAATCAGGATCGAGCTATATTCCATATGTTGTCGAGACTTCAATAGGGCTAGATAGATTATTTTTATCAGTAATTTCCTCTGCTCTTGAGAATGAAAAGTTAGATGATGGGTCAGAAAGAATATTATTAAAGTTACCTTTTGAGTTATCACCTATAAAGGTTGCAGTTATGCCTTTAAATGATAAAGATGGATTATCCGAAAAAGCTATAAAAATATATGATGACCTAAAATTAAATTTTAATGCTCAATATGATTATAAAGATTCCATTGGCAAAAGATATAGAAGACAAGATGCTATTGGAACCCCTTTTTGTGTTACTGTTGACTATGATTCTTTAAAAGATGATTCAGTAACAATTAGAAATAGGGATTCAATGAATCAGGAAAGAATTCCTATCAAAAATTTAGAAGCTCATATCTCAAAATTCACTTCTATTAATAATTTATTAAGGAAAATTTAATGGCAGAAAAATTTTCACACTTTGTTTTAAATAACAGAAAACTCTTCATTTTCTTAATTCTTATTTATACTATGTTCATGGGATATAAAGGGCTAGATGTAGAATATAATTATGATTTTTCTCAGACAGTGCCAGATACTGATGAGGAAATGATATATTATAATTCATTTAAAAACACATTTGGTGAAGATGGGAACGTATTTGCTATTGGGTTGAAAGATTCTTCAATATTTAATATTGAAAACTTCAGGTTATATAACGATTACGTTGGTGAGGTAGAAAATATATATGGAGTAAAAGGAGCCTTAGGCTTACCAAGGTTACAAGCTCTTAAAAAAAATAATGAAAAGAAAAATTTTAATTTCATTAATATATTTGATCCTCTTCCGAATTCTCAATTAGAGTACGACAGTTTATTAAGTCAGATAAAAAACGAAAAATTTTATGAAGGAAAAATTTTGAATGATGTTGGTGCACTCACGTTACTAGTCACAATAGATAAAAATGTTTTAAATTCTGAAAGTAGAAATAAATTAATGAATGATTTAATTTCTACAAGTGAGAGATTTAGTCTAGAATCTGGCATAAAGCTTCATTATGCTGGTCTACCTTACTCTAGGTATATTCTTGCAGAGAGTGTAAAAAAAGAATTGACAATGTTACTTATAGTATCTGTAGTGGTATTAGGAATAATTCTTTTTATTTTCTTCAGATCTATTGATACAGTTTTTGTCCCATTAATTATAATTGGAATAGTTGTCACATGGGTTTTTGGAACATTAGCTTTATTTGGTTTTAAAATTACTTTATTAACAGGGTTACTTCCTCCTATAATTGTTGTAATTGGAATTCCAAATTGTGTTTACATGTTAAATTATTATCATTTTTCAATTCAGAAATTAAAAGATAAAAAAAAGGTGATAGTAAATGTAATAAAGACAATAGGATTAATTACTTTAATTACTAACTTAACAACAGCTGTTGGTTTTTTTGTTCTTTCTACTACCGATATAAAAATTTTAACTGAATTTGGAATTGTAGCTGGGGTTAATGTATTAGCTACTTTCTTTGTAAGTATTTTTTTATTGCCATCTATTTATTTAGCTCTGCCAAAACCTAAAAGTAATCAGGTTAATTATTTAAACTATGAGTTTATAAATTATTTAATTAATGCTTTTAGAGAGATTTCATTCTCTCACAAGAAAAGAGTTTTTATAGTCTTTTCTATTATATTGATTTTTTCTTTTTATGGATTGTCAAAAATAAAATCAGTTTCTTTTTTGGTTGATGATGTTCCTGCAGAAAGTTCTTTAATGAAAGATTTAAAGTTTTTTGAATCAAATTTTTCAGGTGTAATGCCTCTTGAAATAGTAGTTGACTCTAAAATGAAAAAAGGAATTCAGAATCTTAACTTGCTTAAACGGGTTGATAGATTAGAACAATTTTTAGAGCAAAAAGATTATGTGTCATCTCCAATATCATTGGTCACTTTTATTAAAGCCTCAAGACAAGCATATTATAATAACAATCCCTCATTTTATACCCTTCCAAATAATAGAGATAAAAATTTTATTTTCCGATATATTTCAGATGGTTATGAAAATAATGTATCAAATGACAATTTGTCAAAATCATTTGTTGATTCAATAGGTCAGAAAATGAGAATATCATTAAATGTAGCAGATTTGGGTTCTATGAAGTTAGATTCTGTAGTAAAAAATGTATTTAGGCCTGAGATTGATAAAATATTTTCAAAATCAAAAGCCGAAGTCGCAATGACAGGTACTACATTGATTTTTATAAAGGGCATTAATTTTTTAGTAGAAAACCTGTTGCAGAGTATGCTTTTAGCCTTTTTTATTATAAGTATAATTATGTCTATGCTATTCAAGAATTTTAAAATGGTTATAATATCATTAATTCCAAATATTATACCACTCATTATTGCAGGAGGAATTATGGGATATTTCAATATACCCTTAAAGCCTAGTTCAGCATTAGTTTTTAGCATAGTTTTTGGGATATCAGTAGATTATTCAATTCATTTTCTTGCAAAATTTAAGAATGAACTTCTAAGTAAAAAATTAGAGGATTCTATAATTAATACTATAAATCAAACTGGTAGATCTATGATTTTTACATCATTTATTCTCTTTTTCGGATTTATAATATTTGCATTTTCTAATTTTGGAGGAACAATTGTGTTAGGTGTGCTAACCTCAATAATTTTATTTGTAGCTATGATTACCAATTTAACTTTATTGCCAAGTATAATTTTATATTTCTATAAAAAATAATTTAGATGGGAAAACGAAAGTTTAATGAACAAACTTCAATTGATTATTATAAAATAAGTAAGGAAATAATTTCTTATTGGAATTCGAATAACATTTTTGAGAAGTCAATTAACAGCAGATCTAAAGATAAAATTTTTCCATTTTATGAGGGACCTCCATCAGCCAACGGTATGCCTGGAATCCATCATGTTATGGCCAGAACAATAAAAGATATTTTTTGTAGATATAAGACACTCAAAGGTTATAGAGTTTATAGGAAAGGTGGTTGGGACACACACGGGCTTCCTGTTGAACTTCAAGTTGAAAAAAATTTAGGTATTACAAAAGATGATATAGGAAATAAAATTTCTGTTGCAAAATATAATGAAGAGTGTAAAGTAGCTGTCATGCAATTCAAAGAGACATGGGAAGAACTTACAGAAAGTATTGGATATTGGCTTGATATTGATGACGCATATATAACTTTTGAAAATAATTATATTGAATCTATATGGTGGTCATTAAAGGAACTTTACAAAAAAGATCTCTTATATAAAGGATATACCATTCAACCTTATTCTCCTGCTGCAGGAACTGGATTAAGCTCTCATGAACTTAATATGCCTGGAGCATATAAGAATATTAAAGACACTTCGCTAACAGCTCAATTTAAAATAGAGAAAAATAAAAAATCCAATGATCTAATTGGTGATAATGATTGTTATTTTCTTGCTTGGACAACTACACCTTGGACCTTGCCCGCTAATAATGGCTTAGCTATAGGTGAAAAAATTAATTATGTTTTAATTGAAACTTTTAATAAGTATACTGAGTCAAAAATTAATGTAATAATTGCTGAAAAATGTATTGAAAAGTTTTTTGATTCTAGTAACTTAAAAACATCTGAAAAATTAGTTTATGATAAACAAAAAATACCTTATAAAATTTTAAATACTTTTAAAGGTAAAGACTTAATTGGATTTGATTATGAACAGTTATTACCTTATGTAAAAGCAGAAAAGCCAGCCTTTACTGTTGTATCAGGTGATTTTGTAACTACTGAGGAAGGAACGGGAATAGTTCATATAAGTTTAACTTTTGGATCTGATGACTTTTATGTTTCAAAGAAAAATAATTTACCTGGAATTTTTGTTAAAAATGAAAAAAATGAAAACGTTCCAATAGTTGACAAGTCTGGCAATTTTGTAAAAGAAATAGTAGATTTTGCTGGCCTACAAGTTAAATCATTTTCTGATGTTGAAGGGCTTACAACTGATGAGCAAATTTCAATCAAATTAAAGAAAGAAAATAAGGCATTTGATGTTAAAAAATATGAGCATAGTTATCCGCATTGCTGGAGAACAGATAAGCCTATATTATACTATCCACTTGAATCTTGGTTTATAAATTCAACAAGACTTAAAGATGATCTTATAAATAAAAATAAAGAAATTAATTGGCAGCCTGAGTCAACAGGAACTGGTCGATTTGGTAACTGGCTAGAAAATCTTGTTGATTGGAATTTAAGTAGATCTCGATTTTGGGGAACACCACTCCCTATATGGAGAACTAAAGATGGTAAAGAAGAAATTTGTATAGGAAGTGTTAAAGAATTACAAACAGAAATTAATAAGTCAGTTGAATTAGGCTTAATGAAAAAAAATACTTCAAGTAATATTGATTTACATAGACCATATGTTGATAAAATTATCTTATCCTCTAAGGATGGGTCACCAATGTATAGAGAAAAAGATATAATTGACGTTTGGTATGATTCTGGATCAATGCCATTCGCACAATACCACTATCCATTTGATAACAAAGACCTTTTTGAAAAAATGTTTCCTGCAAAGTTTATTGCTGAGGGAGTGGATCAAACTAGAGGATGGTTTTTTACTCTCCACGCAATCTCAATAATGTTATTTGGAAAAGTAAGTTATGAAAATGTAATTTCTAATGGTTTAGTATTAGATAAAGATGGAAATAAGATGTCAAAAAGATTAGGAAATGCTGTTGACCCTTTCAATGTAATTAAAAAGTTCGGTCCTGATGCCACCAGATTGTATATGGTAATTAATTCTAATCCATGGGATAATCTAAGATTTGATATTGATGGTATATCTGAGATACTTAGAAAGTTTTTTGGAACATTGAATAATGTGTATAATTTTTTCGCTCTATACGCAAATATTGATGGGTTTACTGGAAAAGAAAAGTTAATTCCTTACGAGAAAAGAAGTCTTGAAGATAAGTGGATTATAAGTAAGTTAAATTCACTTATTAAGATTGTTGAGAATAAACTTGATAATTATGATCCAACGAAATCATCAAGAGAAATTAATAAGTTTATAAATGATGATTTGAGTAATTGGTATATTAGATTAAATAGAAAAAGATTTTGGAAAGGAGATCTGACAGATGATAAACTTATGGCATATCAGACTTTATATGAATGCCTTTATAAAGTTTCTATAATTTCTTCTCCTTTTATCCCATTTTATTCTGAAAAACTATTCAAGAATTTAAATGCATTTAATATTTCTGATTCTGAATCAGTTCATCTTTTAAAATTTCCTGAGATAGATAACAAAAGAATTTCAGATGTATTAGAAAGAAAAATGTTATATGCTCAAAATATTTCTTCATTAGTTCATTCAATTAGAAAAAAAGAAAAAATTAGAGTAAGGCAACCTCTATCAAAGATTTCTATACCAATGAAATCAAAAGAAATGGAATATGAAATTAAGGATGTCCAAAATATTATTTTATCTGAGGTAAATGTAAAAGAGATTGAATATGTATATGACAACTCTAAAGTTTTTATCAAAAAAATTAAACCAAACTATAAAGAGTTAGGCTCAATTCATGGAAGGAATATGAAGTTGGTAGCAGATAGAATATCTTTAATGACACAAGATGAAATTACTTATTTGGAAAATAACAAATCAATAAGTTTAGAGTTAGATAATAATTCGATCATCGAACTATTAGTTAATCATGTTGAAATATTATTTGGAGAAATTGAAGGAAAGCAAGTTGCAAGTAATGATGTGTTTACTATAGCACTTGATATATCTATTGATGATAATCTTCTTTCCGAGGGGGTGTCAAGAGAGTTTATTAATAAGATTCAAAATGAAAGAAAAGACACAAAACTTGAGGTAACAGATAAAATTGAAATTCATATTGATAATTTATCTCAAAAAATTGTTTCATTTTTATTAAAACACAAAGAGTTTATATGTAATGAGACACAAGCACTGGATCTTTTTATTCAAGATAATATTGTTGATTCAAAACTTATGGATATTGATCTAGCCTCATCCAAGATTAATTCAACTGAGCTTAAGTTTAAAATTAAAAAGGTTAAAAAATAATGAAATCAAAATATTTTATATTAATAGGCAGCTTAATATTTTTAGATCAATTTGTAAAATATATTGTTCATGTAAACATGCCACTCCACTCAGAAATTTCAATCATTGGAGATTTTATAAAGCTATATCATATTGAAAACCCTGGAATGGCTTTTGGTATAAATTTTGATTTTAAATACACTAAACTGCTTCTTTCACTTTTTAGATTAGTTGCCTCATTTGTTATTGGATATTATTTGTTTGGGCTCCTCAAAAAAAAATCAGATCCAATTTTATTATTATGTGTTTCTTTAATTCTTTCAGGCGCTATTGGTAATGTAATAGATAGTATTTTTTATGGTATTATATATGATAATGCTCCAATGAATGCTCCATTTACTCTGTTTCATGGTCAAGTGATAGACATGTTTTACATAGACATTTGGGAAGGATATTTGTCTGATAATATACCTTTAATAGGAGGAACATATTTGTCATTATGGCCCGTTTTTAATCTTGCTGATTCCTATATTTTTGTTGGGGTAGCATTACTTTTAATTTTTCAAAATAAAGTTCTTTTAGATAACTAGATAAAATATATGTCTTCAATTGAGGTGTGTTCTTTTTGAATTTTAATTAAAATGTTTTTTTTATGATTTGTAAGTTCATTCCTTAACGGGGATGAACTTATTTGTATATAAAGTTTATTTTCTTTTATAAAGATTTTTTTTGTTCTTATTTGTGTATTATGGTTAGTTATTTTGTTCCAAGTTTCAATTATTTCAACTT
>CACPJB010000004.1 GCA_902634135.1 uncultured Marinoscillum sp.
TAGGAAATAACCCCTCATCATCGACTAGTACTGCACAATATAATGTAGCTGTTGGAATTGATGCTTTAGGTGCTGTAACTACAGGAGATAGAAACACAGCAAGTGGATATGCTGCTTTAAATCTAAACACTACAGGTAATAAAAACACAGCAAGTGGATCTACTGCTTTATATTCAAACACTACTGGAAGGTATAACACAGCAAGTGGTGCTGATGCTTTATATAAAAACACTACTGGAGAGTATAACACAGCAAGTGGATCTGCTGCTTTATTTTCAAACACTGAAGGAGATTATAATACAGCAATTGGAACTACTGCTTTATATAAAAACACTACTGGAAGGTATAACACAGCAAGTGGTGCTTATGCTTTATATAAAAACACTACTGGAGAGTATAACACAGCAATTGGATACGGAGCCGGAGAAATTATAACTACAGGATCTAATAATACTATTATTGGAAATCAAGCAAATGCGAGTGTTAGTAGTGCTGTAAATCAAATCGTGATTGGTTATGGAGCTTCCGGTACTGGAAATAATTCTGTTTCTCTTGGAAATACTGATATCACATCTATTAAAGGGCAGGTTAATTTTTCTACCTATTCTGATGAGAGGATTAAAAGAGATATCCAGGATAGTAAACTTGGTCTAGCATTTATCAATAAGCTCAGGCCTGTTACTTATAAGCTTAAGAATCCTGCAGACTATCCTGATGAAATTCTTGAGGATAGGTTTTCTTCATTTCCTGGAAGTGGTCCAAATCTTCAAAGAGCGGTAAGGCCAGAGGATAATGAAACTGTGTATAATGGTCTTATTGCTCAGGAGGTTAAAGAGACTATAGATGAGTTAGATGTTGATTGGAGTGGATGGTCAGAGAATGATTCTGATGGGAAGCAGAGTGTGCAGTACGGCGCATTGACTGTTCCACTTATCAAGGCAATACAGGAACAACAGAAGATGATAGATGATCAAAAGGAGATGATTCAAAGACAGGGGGAAATGATTACAAATCTGACAAATGAAGAAATTTCAATAGAAGAGAGTGTTAAAGAGATTAATGATAATCTTAATGATCAGACAGGTACTATATATGTTCTCTCCTCTTCTGATAATGGAAAGGTAGTTACCTTAAATAATGAAAGTCCAATCATAGTAACAATCCCTATAGAATTAGGCGATGGTTTCAATTGTAAGATGGTACAAAAAGGGTTAGGACAGGTTACCATTCAAGCAGCAAGTGGAGTTAATTTTGTAAACAGAAGTGGTAAGACAACAACAGAAGGGAAGTATGCTACTATTTCTGTTATTAATATAGGATCTGAGCAATATATATTATCTGGAGATACTGGATCATAGTAGTTTACTATTTTTCTTATATTTATAGTATAAACCAAAAATTAAATCCATGACCTATATTCAACTTATTAACCTTTCTTCAATTATTAAAACTATCAAAATACTTATAGTAGTTTTTATTTTTGTGCCCAATCTATTTGCCAATAATAAAATTCAGAAAGACAAAAAAATAATAATTAATACTTTGGAAGCTCATAAAGATAGACTTATAGAGATTAGTGATAATATTTGGGAAGCTGCGGAGCCAGCTCTTTTAGAATTTAAATCTTCAAAGTACTTATCAGATTATGCTGAAGAAAATGGTTTTAGAGTTAAAAAAGGAGTTGCTGAAATTCCTACAGCTTTTGTAGCTGAATACGGATCAGGTAGACCTATAATTGGAATATTGGGGGAGTTTGATGCTAACCCTGGAATATCACAAAAAAAGCAACCTATAAAAGAACCTTTAATTAAGGGAGCTGCTGGTCACGGCTGTGGTCATAACCTATTTGGAACAGGAAGTCTTGGTGCTGCAATTGCAATAAAAGAAATGATTGAGTCTGGAAAAATCTCTGGAACAATAAGATTTTATGGAACTCCTGCTGAGGAGACAATTTTTGCAAAGGTTTGGATGGTTAGAGCTGGATTATTTGATGACCTTGATCTTTGCATGGATTGGCATCCAGGTGATGAAATTGAGGCAAGTACTCAGAGTAGTAAAGCTCTTGTTGATTTTAGGTTGAGATTTTATGGAGATGCAGCTCATGCATCTGGAGATCCTTGGAATGGAAATAGTGCTGTTGATGCCATGGAATTATATACTACGGGTCTTAACTATTATAGGGAGCACATTAAACCAACTGCAAGAATTCACTATGATATTGAGAAAGCTGGCGATGTAGTAAATGTTGTTCCTGAATACGCTCAGATCTGGACTAGATTGAGGGAGAACGATAAAGAAAATGTAAATATACTTTACGAAAGAGCTAAAAAAATTGCTGAGGCTGCTTCAATGATGGCAAACGTTGACTATGATATGCAACTTATCTCAGGTATTTATGAAATTATACCAAATAGATTTGGTGCAGGTATTATTCAGAATAATTTTGAGATTCTTGGTGAAATAGACTATACAGATTCTGAAATTAATTATGCAAATACAATTTTAAAGGAATCAGGAAAGGAACTTAAGGGTTTGGACGGAACACTAAAACCACTTAGGCCAACATTGCCTGCTCAAGGTGGATCTACAGATGTAGGTGATGTTAGTCAGGTTGTACCAGTTGTTAGATTAAGAACCACTACCGCTGCAAAGGATGGACCTTGGCATTCTTGGGCTGTAGTAGCTTGTACTGGCATGTCAATAGGTCATAAGGGGATGATTTATGCATCAAAAGCATTAGCTATGACTATGCTTGATTTTTATAATAATCCAAAATTAATTGATGGTGTGAAAAAAGAGTTTTTAGTTAGAAAAGGGGATAGAGTTTATAAACCTCAGATACCTCCTGGTCCTCCTAAACTTATTGATTAGTCATTTTTAATATCATACTTTTTTGGTGCAAATAAAAAACCAAAAGCTTTTCCTCCCTCTTTAGTATGTCCTTTGTGATGCACATAGTGTGCGTTCATGATCCTTTTCATATACGGACTGGTAGCTTTGTAATTAATTTTAATTCTTCTATGAACAATTATATCATGAAAAATCACATATGCTACTCCATAGAGAAATATTCCAATTCCAAAATATTTAAGTATTGCATAAGATTCATAAGTATAACCAACGTATATTAAAAGAATAGAAGGTATAGAAAATACTACGGCAAATAAGTCATTCATTTCAAGAAAATGATCATGCTTTTTATGATGTGATTTATGCCAACTCCAAAGAAATCCATGCATAATATATTTATGAGTAAACCACGCTACCCCTTCCATAAAAATAAATGTGCCTAATACAATAAAAATATTTACTAACATTTTTTAGAATTCTAAAATTTTTTCTTTTACTTCTTCCATAAGCCACATTGGTGTGGATGTAGCTCCACAAACTCCTACTTTCTCCTGACTTTCAAACCAGTCCTTTTTCACTTCTTCAGAGGATGATACGAAATATGATTTATCATTGTTTTTTTTGCATACATTAAATAATGCATTTCCATTAGAAGATTTTGTTCCTGACACAAAAATTATCTTGTCATAGTTATTAGAAAAATCCTGAAGCTGTGTGTCTCTATTACTAACTTGTCTACATAAAGTATCATTAACATTGATATCTATTCCTGTTTTAGTTAGTGTACTAACTATATCGTAGAATTTTTCTTTACTCTTTGTTGTCTGTGTGTACAAGGTTAGCGATTTAGGTAATGCATTTAGATCCAGCTCTTTAATATCCTGAAAAACAACTGCATCTTTTCCTGTTTGTCCCATAAGGCCTTTTACCTCAGGATGTCCATGTTTTCCATATATGTATATTTTTTCTTCTTTATCATGAGACTTTTTAATTCTATTTTGCAATTTTAGAACAACAGGACATGATGCATCAATAAGAGTAATATTATTTTTAATTGCTAAATCATATGTAGATGGGGGTTCTCCGTGAGCTCTAATGAGAATTTTTATGTCTTTCATCTCTTTGAGTTTATCATGATCAACAATCTCTAGTCCCATTTTTTCAAGTCTCTTGACTTCTCTATCATTATGAACTATGTCACCTAAACAATAAAGCTTACCTTCTTCTTTTAAAATATCTTCTGCCATCTGAATAGCAAATTCAACTCCAAAACAGAATCCTGATTTTGTGTCTATAGTAACGTCAAGTGATAACATATTACAAATTTACTTATAAAATTTTACAGTGATTAAGACTTAAATTTTTCATAGAATGTTACATTCATTAGTAACAAAAGCATACTATAGAAAAAATCTTCTACAGGTATTGTTATAAACCTAATAAATAAATTCTCTTCATTATTGTACCATACTACAGGATCAGAAGAAAAATTAAAATCAAAGTTACCATCAGTCAAAATTCCATTAACTATAATGAATGGTATAAGATGAAAAAGATAAGCTATTAAAAAGTTAGCATGATAACCTCTTTTTTTAATTGTACTGTATATTAAAAAAGAACCACAAAATAGAAAGTTCCAAAACGTATAACTTTTTTCAAGATTAAAAAAACAAGTTATAATTAGCACGACCCCAATTATCATTAATAAATTTCTTGAAAAACCTTCATACCTATCTAAAGTGAAAAAGTATTTAACACTTTCATAGATAAAGACACACGAAAAAGGAATAATTATGAAGAAAAGCCATTCTTCTATGGGTAGATAAAACAGATCAATATTTGATGTATGAACTTTACTAAAACCCCAAACTCCATTTTTTGTAAAAATTATATCCCAAATAATAAAAAAAGAAGCTGTAATTAAAATTGCTGGAAAAAGATATTTAAACTTTGAGGCATACTTAAACCTTTTATCCCAGGATGCAAGCAGAGGAAAAGAGATAGTAAAAATAAGTAATTGAAAGTACAGTGTCACTTATAATGGATTAATGTATGATGACAAAAGTATTATAAACTTTTTAAAGTTGGATACTCTTATTCTTTCCTTCTTCAATCTTTTTGCATCCAAAAATTTTATTTTCTTCAATAATTCTCTGTAATAATTATATGAAAGATACACTCCTGACCTAGCAACACTTGGGAGTTTTTTAATTCCAATAAGTGCATGATTAAAATCTTTTTCAATGTCTTCTTCAATCTCTACTTTGTCCTTTGTAGAAAATGTACTATAGTCAACTCCAGGAAAATAAACTCTTCCCCTCTCGTCATTATCACTTTTTATATCTCTTAAAAAATTTATCTTTTGGAATGCTGAACCTAAACTTATTGCATAAGGCTCTAGCTCATTGTATTTATTCTGATTATTACAAAATACTTTCAGACACATGAGTCCCACAACTTCAGCTGAACCATATATGTAATCTTTATATTCATCTTCAGAAAATTTCTTCATAGTTAAATCCATTCTCATACTATTAAGAAAAGCTTTAATGTGTTTTTTATCTATGTTAAATTGATTAACGACCATTTGAAATGAATGGAGAACAGGATTAGCAGAAAAATTATTTTCAATAGATTCAAAAGTGTCTTTCTCAAATTGATCTAGAACTTTTTCTTTATCTAGATCATGAAATGTATCAACAATTTCGTCTGCAAAACGAACAAATCCATATATGCTGTAGATATGCTTGTGAATGTTTTTATGAAGTGTTTTTATTCCTAATGAAAAAGAAGTGCTATATTTTTTTGTAATTAATTCACTACAGTAAGAACTTACTTCATTATAAAGTTTGACTTCTCTATTCATTTTACCCTCTACACTTACTTAGGATTTTTGACTTAAAATCAATATCAGATTTAATTATATCATAAAAAGATTGGATGTATTCATTTACTCTCTTGAATTCTTTGTCATTGACTTTACCTTTAAAATTGTTTAAAGTATTAAATATTTCCATTTCTTTAGATATATACCTATTTCTAATTGCGGAAAAAACTTTTGGATCTCTTCTACATAAACCCCTATAAACCCTTTCTGTTACGCTAGATATTTTTAACATAGGATTAGGTTTTGCATAATATGCATTCACTAATCCACTGTGGTCAAAATCATAAGGTACAGCAACTAGTTTTCTCCCATTAAAAAACATTTCAACATTATGCTGGTAAGCCAAAGACCAATCTGCGTTACCTATCATATATGAAAAGAGTGCAAAATTAATTGCTGATGAGTCTGATACATTTAATGGACTAGTTCTTTTTTTTGGAAATTTTTTTATTTCGTGTCTTTTGGCAACTTTTGAGTCGTCTTCGATAAGAAAAGCAAACATAGTATGCTCAATCTCTTTTTCATTTTTAGTTTCTATAATTTTTAATGAAATGGGTTGAGTTTTTAAATGTATATCTGATAAGTTCTCATATAATTTGTATGCTAACATTTCTTTATATATTAGCTCATCTTTATTCTTCTCATTCTGGCAAGGGACTACAATCTTTAGTTTTCTATTATTTTCAAAAATGGTATTTTCAGCTTGCTTTTTTCTTATTTCCAATCGCATTGGCTTGAAATAACAGATTTTTTTTCTAAAGTTTCCTCTTACTCTAATCCTAACTGTAATTGTATCTTCACTAATATCATTACCTGAATAAACCATTTGAGTTTTTATAAATGTTGAGTCATTAGTGTTTTTATATAAATCTTTAAAATCAAATGAAAGTTGAGCTTTTAAATTTATATTATCAGAGAAGAGATTTGAGTCTTGAGAAAAAATAATATTTTCAAAGTTTAAAAAATATAAAATTGATAATAATAGAATTTTCTTAGTTTGTTTATTAATTTTCATAATTATTATGTTTAGAAAATACACCAGTGCTTTAAATTTCAGAACTCTAATTTCTGTAATTATTTCTTTGATTGCAACATGGATTGCATATAAGTATAATTTGTCTTTTAATCTAGACTTAACTTTAATTTCAATAGCTGTTGTTTTTCCCTTAGTATTTACTTTAGGTAGTGCTTTTCAAAGAAGAGAAAAAGCTCTTGAGCATCTAGGTAGAGCTAAAGGTTCTCTTGCTGCTATTAAATATATATTTACAGTTTCAAAGGCATCTAATGTTGAGAAGAATAAAATTGAAGAGCAAGTTAAAAAAGTAAAGTCAGAGTTGATAAAATATTTATATTCAGAGTCAAATAATAAAACTACTTTAAACGAATCAATAAATGAGATAAAATTATTTATAGATAAGAATAGAGAATTTTTGGGTAGAAGTATTTCAGTAAGGGTCTATAGATTAATGCGTGATGTAATAATGGGAGTTGAAAATTCAATTTCTATTAAACTTCATAGGACTCCACAAACAATTAGGGCTTATTGTGAGTTATTTATTTATATTTTTCCTTTTTACTACGCACCGACATTGATCTATAATCTTGGAAATGCAGCATTAGGTTTTGAAATAGGCGCAACTGATGGTGGATCAGAATATTTTGATACTACATTTTTAGTTTATGCATTAAATGTAATTATATCATTTATTTTGATTTCATTATTTAATGTTCAAGAACAAATAGAGAATCCATTTGATGGTGATGGAATGGATGATATTCAGCTTGATAACTATGAGTTAGAATATTAATCTATATTTCTGATTAATTCGTTAGCAACAACATTTCCAGAAATTAATGATGGAGGCACTCCGGGACCGGGAACAGTTAGTTGACCACAGAAATATAAATTTTTTAATTTTTTATTTCTTATAGATGGCTTATAAATAGCAGTTTGAAATAGAGTATTAGCAAGCCCATAAGCATTTCCTTTGAATGAATGGTAATCCTTTTTAAAATCTCTTATTCCATAACTTTTCTTATATATAATATGATCCTTTATATTTTGATTAGTTAATTTTTCAAGTCTAGATATAATTAACTCAAAATATCTTTCTCTTATAATCCTGTTATCTTCTAAGTCGGGAGCAATTGGAATAAGTAGAAACATATTTTCATGATTTTTTGGAGCTACTGATGTATCTGTTTTTGATGTAAATGATGCATAAAACAGAGGTTCTGATGGCCACCTAGGCGTTGAATATATTTCTTCAGCATGTTTCTCAAAATCTTTATCAAAAAAGAGACAATGGTGAGATACATTTTTTAACTTCTTGTCAAGTCCGATATAGAATAGTAATGAGGATGGAGCCAGAATCCTTTTATCCCAGTAAGATGAACTATAGTTTCTATATTTTTCCTCAAGAATATTTTGATCAAAATGATGGTAGTCTCCTGAGCAAATTACATAATCAGTATCATAGGTTTTTTTGGATGTTATGACGTGAGAGATTTCTTTTTTTGAATAAGAAAATTTCTTGACTTCTTCACTTGTATAAAACTTTACTCCTTTCTCTTCAGCTAGCTTTACCATGGCTTCTACAATTTTATACATTCCACCGTCTGGAAACCAAGTCCCAAGTTTTATATCAGCGTAATTCATTAAGCTATATAATGCTGGAGTATTTTTTGGTGTGGCTCCTAAAAATAAAATAGGAAATTCCAGAAGTTTTATAATCTTTTCATTTTTAAAGTATTTTCTTATATGGCTATGCATAGATTTGAAGATATCAAGTTTTAAAACTCCTTTTAATGTTTCTTTGTCAATAAACTCTTTTATTGATAATCCAGGTTTATAAACTAGATTTTGAATTCCAACTTTATATTTTTTTTCAGCTTGAGATAAAAATAAGTCAAGCTTCTCACCACTGCCTTCTTCTATACTTTCAAATAAATCCTTAAGATCCTCATAATTTGCTGGGATATCTATTGACTCATCCTGAAAAAAAACTTTATATGAGGGATCAAGCCTTTTAAGTGTTAAATAATCTTTTATTTCTTTATCAAAATCACTGAAATATTTTTCAAAAACATCAGGCATCCAATACCAGGAAGGACCCATATCAAATGTAAATTCCTTTGATATAAACTGTCTTGCTCTTCCACCTAATTTTGAATTTTTTTCAAGTACATAAACATTGTGACCTTTGTCCGCTAGGTAGGTAGCAGATGATATTCCTGAGAAACCACTTCCAATTACACAAATGTTTTTTTTACTTTTCATCTAATTCTAAATAACAATTAACCCATTCATTATCAAATTTCATATTGAGCTTTTTATAAAAGTTTATTCCTATTTTATTCCAGTCTAATACTTGAAGTGAAATCCCTATACATGATGACTCTTGAGCATATTTTTTTACTTCTTCAAATATTTTGATTCCTATTCCTTTTCTTCTAAACTTTTCGTTTACAATTAAATCTTCAATATATAAGTTCTTCCCTTTCCACGTAGAATATCTAAAAAAAGTTATTGCTATACCTATTATTTTGTTTTCCGATTCTGCTACAAATAAATTATAAACTGGATTATCACCAAAACCATCATCTTCAAGTCTTTTAACAGTATTAGTAACTTCATTTAAGGCGTTTTCAAACTCAGCTAGTTCCTTAATTAAATCTAGGACTTGGGGTATATCTTTTTTTACTCCCTTCCTTATAATCATAAATTAATTTTTTTAAACCCTGTATACTTATGTAATACTTCGGGTATCTTGATCTCATTTTTATCCTGATGAGTTTCTAAGATTGAAGCTACAATTCTTGGTAGAGCTAAAGCTGAACCATTTAGTGTATGAGCTAATACTTTATCTTTACTTTTTTTTATTTTTAGGTTCATCCTATTTGATTGATATGTCTTAAAATTACTTACTGAGCTACATTCTAGCCATCTCTTTTGACCTGGAGCAAATACCTCAAAATCGTAGGTTATGCTTGAAGAAAACCCTAAATCACCAGCACATAATAAAAGTTTTCTATATGAAATTTCTAATGATTTAATTAGGCTCTCAACATAATTACACATCTCTTCTAAAGCTTTATCAGATTTATCTTCGCTTTCTATTTGTACAATTTCAACTTTATCAAATTGATGCAATCTGTTTAATCCTCTGACATGTGTGCCCCATGAACCTGCCTCTTTTCTAAAACATGGCGTGTATGCAACATTTTTGATGGGTAGTTTTTCCTCGTCAATTATATTTTTTCTATAAATATTTGTCAAGGGAACTTCTGCAGTAGGTATCATGAACAAATTTTCATTTTCAATTTTATACATCATACCTTCTTTATCAGGAAGTTGGCCAGTTCCAAAACCAGAATCTTCGTTAACTAATATTGGTGGTTGGATCTCAGTATATCCTTTTTTTTCTGCTTCATCTAAAAAATAGTTTATTAAAGCCCTTTGAATTTTTGCTCCTTTGTCTCTATAAATTGGAAAACCTGCACCAGTAATTTTATTTCCATTATCAAAATCAATTAGATCAAACTCTTTAATAAGATCCCAATGAGGTTTTAGTTGTTCATTATCATTTATTAATACCTCATTTTTTGATATTTCTATATTATTTTCTTCTGAATTCCCTTCGGGAACTTTATCATCTGGAACATTAGGAATGTTTACTAAAATATTTTTAATTTCTAATTCTTTTTCCTTTAATCCTTCAGAGATTAATTTGCTTTTGTCTTTAATTTCAGTTGATTTTATTTTTAGGTCTTGTATATTTTTATCTCCAGACTTAATTTTATTGCCAATTTCCTTGGCTAATTTATTAGATTCAAATAATAAGTTATCAAGTTTTGATTTTAATGATTTTCTATCATCATCTAAACTTATAATATCTTCAATTATCTTTTCAATATTTTCAAGACCTCTTTTTTTGAGGGAATTAATATAATTTTCTTTTTCAATTCTTATCTTATTAATTTCAATCATAACATGAAATTTTAATGCGAAGTTATTATGAATGCTTATTAAAGCTCAATCTAATAAAAATTAATTTTTTTTTTGACAATATCTATAATAATGGTATCATTGCGGTGTCAATTGTTATTAGGCCAACCCTAAAACATAAATCAATCAATTAATAATCAATAAATTTCACAGATATGTATACAATGGACGAGTTAAATGATAAGTTATTATCAGAACTAAAAAATATTACTGAAGAGTTAGGAATTAAGGGAGCGTCAAAACTTTCAAAACAAGATCTAATTTATAAGATATTGGATGAACAAGCTATTTCCAAACCAAAGAAAAGTTCTGATAAAAAATCTACAAAAATATCTAAGCCATCAGATAAAACTAGAAGTACTACTTCTTCAAGAAAGCCATCAAGGCCTGTAAAAGATAGTAGGCAGAAAAAATCAGATTATGAAAATCAAATTAAAGAATTTGAAGGGGTAATTGAGAGTGAAGGTGTTCTTGAGATGATGCAAGATGGTTATGGGTTTTTAAGAAGTAGTGATTATAATTATCTAGCAAGTCCTGATGATATCTATGTTTCTCCATCTCAAATAAAATTATTTGGTTTAAAGACTGGAGACACAGTATTTGGCAAAATTAGGCCACCTAAAGAAAACGAAAAATATTTTGCTCTAATAGAAGTTTCAAAAATTAATGGGAAAACACCTGATGAAGTTAGAGATAGAATTCCATTCAAATATCTTACGCCTTTATTTCCAGAAGAAAAATTAAATTTAAGTACTAATCAAGATAATTATTCAACAAGAATACTTGATTTGTTTTCACCTATTGGTAAAGGTCAAAGGGGAATGATTGTTTCTCAACCAAAAACGGGAAAGACAGTTTTATTAAAGCAAATAGCAAACGCAATTGCTGAAAATCATCCTGAAGTATATTTAATGATATTACTAATTGATGAGAGGCCAGAGGAAGTTACTGATATGGCAAGAAGCGTTAAAGCTGAAGTAGTTTCATCAACTTTTGATGAACAAGCTGAAAGACATGTTAAGGTTGCTAATATTATTCTTGAAAAAGCTAAGAGGATGGTTGAATGTGGACATGATGTCGTAATTTTACTTGATTCAATAACTAGGTTAGCTAGAGCTCATAATACTGTTATACCATCATCAGGTAAAATTTTATCTGGGGGTGTTGATGCAAATGCACTACACAAGCCTAAACGATTTTTTGGTGCAGCTAGAAATGTTGAGAAAGGCGGTTCTTTAACTATAATTGCAACAGCTTTAATTGAAACGGGTTCTAAGATGGATGAGGTTATTTTTGAAGAGTTTAAAGGTACTGGAAACATGGAACTACAATTAGATAGAAAACTTTCAAATAGAAGAATTTACCCAGCTATCGATGTTACAGCATCAGGCACTAGAAGGGAAGATCTGTTAATGGAAAAAGATGAACTTTCCAGGTTATGGATTTTAAGAAAATATTTAGCTGATATGAATTCAGTAGAAGCTATGGAATTTTTGTTATCAAAAATTAAAGGGACAAGAAATAATGAAGAGTTTCTTGTTTCAATGAACGGCTAATTCTTAACTTTTCTTAATTTTTTCTATTAAATAATAAATTTAATTTCTAGATTTATTTTCATGTTTTTTCAGACAAAAAATCTAGACAATAAAAAAGTTTTTGATATTGTTTCTAATGACTTTAGATACGCTAAAGCTCTGGACTCTTTTGGAATTGATTTTTATAATAATTACGACTTTACAATAAAAGAAATTTGTAAGGAAAAAGGTCTTTCCTCGGGTTCAATTCATGGGTATAGGATAGCGATGGATGAATCTTTTGATTTAGACTTAAACACATTAAAGTCATCTCCTATAAATTTAGTTATTGAATATTTGAAGCATAATCACAGTTACTTTATCAAAAATAAATTACCATACATAAGAAATTTAATATCTAACTTATCTGTAGATAAAACACAATATAATTTTTTTAAAGATCTGAAATTTATTTTTCCTCATTTCTATGAAGATTTTGTTGAGCATATTCTAGAGGAAGAAAAGTATATTTTTACTTATATCCAAAAACTTTTTGAATTAGATGGAAATCATAAAAACCATGCCAAAATGTTTTTTGAGATGAAGAAAATTTCCTTGAAAGATATTGCTAAAGAACACTTAGAAGAAGATTCTGAAATGGAAGGTATTAGAGGGCTTACTAAAAATTATTCATTAAAACAGGTTACAAATTTGCATCTTAAAGTTATTTTTCAAGAGCTAAAAGCCTTTGACGCTGAATTAGATATTCATTCTAAAATTGAAAATGAAATATTATTTCCAAGAGCAATTGAACTCCAAGATAAAGTCTCTAATCAAATTAGAAATATTTCTTTTCTTAATTAATGGGAAGAATCCTATGTTTTGATTTTGGTTTAAAAAGGGTAGGTATTGCCGTTACAGATGAACTTAAAATAATTTCTTCACCATATGATACTATTAATTCTGAAGATGTTATTTCATTTATTCAGTCATATAAAAAAGAAAATGATATTGATCTAATAGTTGTTGGTTTACCTTACGACCTCAAAGGTAAAAGTACTGACGCAACAACACATACATTAAGTTTTATTAAAAAAATCAAATCACATTTCACTCATATTAATATTGATACTTATGATGAAAGATATACTTCAAAAATTGCAAAAGATGCGATTTTAAGTATGGGTAAAAATAAGAAGTATAGACAAAACAAAAGTAATGTAGATAAAATTAGTGCTTCATTAATTTTACAGTCATATTTGAAAAGAAAAAGTATATGATTTATCCAATTGTTCTTTATGGTAGTTCAGTTTTGAGAGAAAAATGCAAGGATATAGTTCCTGGGAAAATAGATGTTAAGTCCTTATCAGAAGATATGTTTGAAACAATGCATAATGCAGATGGAATAGGATTAGCTGCACCTCAGATTGGTATTTCTAAGAGAATTTTTGTTGTAGATGGCACATCTTTAGATAATGAAGAGATGAAGAATTTTAAGAAAGTGTTTATTAATCCAAAATTAGTTAATGAGTCTGGTGAATCCTGGGGTTTTGATGAAGGCTGTCTAAGTATTCCAGGTATTAGAGAAGAAGTAAAAAGGAAAAATGATATTGAGTTATCATATTTTGATGTGGATTGGAATGAAAGAAAAGAATATTTTTCGGGAATGCAAGCAAGAGTTATTCAGCATGAATATGATCATATTGAGGGTAAATTATTTATTGATTATTTATCTGCACTTAAAAGAAAGCTTATTAAAAATAAATTACTAGAAATTACTAAAGGTAATTGTGATGTTAACTATAATGTGGAATGATGAATCCTAAAACTATCAATAAGCTCTATTCTCTTTATAAATCATCAAGTGGTGTTTCAATTGACACCAGGAATATAAAGGATAATTCAATTTATTTTTCTTTAAAAGGATCAAATTTTAATGGCAATGATTTTGCATTAGAAGCACTCAATAAAGGTGCAACAATCTCCGTAGTAGATGATATCTCATTGAAAGGAAAATCAGATAATTTATTTTTTGTAGAGGATGTGCTATCAGCTTTACAAAATTTAGCTATCCATCATAGAGATAATTTAAATATTCCTGTGATTGGCATAACGGGATCTAACGGAAAAACAACTACAAAAAATCTGATTGAAAAAGTTTTGTCATCAAAGTATAAAGTTAAAGCTACGGATGGAAATTTAAATAATCATATAGGAGTTCCTCTAAGTGTTTTAGCTATTAAGAAAACTCATCAAGTGGCAGTAATTGAAATGGGAGCAAGTGCAGTTGGTGAGATAAAGTTTTTGTGTAGTATTTCTAAACCATCAATTGGACTAATTACGAATATTTCTAATGCACATATTGAAGGTTTTAAATCTTTAGATGGGGTAGTCAGAGGAAAGTCTGAACTTTTTGATTATCTATTAAAAAATAAAGGCAAAGTCATAATTAATACTTTTGATAAAATAATTAATAATTTCTCAAAAAGATTCAAAGATCCTATATGTGTAGACGGTGATAACTCAATTATAAATGTGAAACTAATTGAGTCGGAGCCTGACATTAAATTTCAACTGATTAATGGAGAGGTTTTTACATCAAATCTATTCGGAGAATATAATTTTCAAAACATTCTATTTGCTATTACTATTGGTAAATATTTTGACATTGAAGAGCAAGTTTCTTCAAAAGCTATAAGTGATTTTCAGGGTGATACAAATAGGTCAGAGAAAAAATATGTTGGCTCTAATTGTCTTATGCTTGATTCTTATAATGCTAATCCAACTTCTATGAGAAATGCTATTATATCTTTTTCAAAATTTAAAAATAAAAATAAGATTTTGATTCTTAGCGATATGAACGAGTTAGGAGAAAGCTCTAAAGAAGAACATATTAGTATTGCAAATTTAATTGATTCCTTAAAAATAAAAGATTGTTATTTAATAGGAGAAAACATGAAGATTGGGCACAAAATATTAGATAATTCAAAGTGGTTCAAAGATGTGGGTGATCTCAAAAATATGCTTAGTTCTATAAAAATTAAAAATTCTGACATTTTGATTAAAGGGTCAAGAAGTTTTAAGCTAGAAAAATTAGAAAATATTATTAGGCAAATATCAGTTTAATATTTGTTGTAAAAAGTTTTATTCCTATAGCTAACAAAATAATTCCAAATACTTTTCTTAAAATATTTATGCCTTGAGAACCTAATACTTTTTGTAATTTTTCAGATGATTTAAGAACAATATAAACTAAAATCATATTAAAAATTATTGCAAGAATAATATTGATTTCATTATACTCTGACTTTATAGAAATAAGTGTTGTTAATGTACCTGGGCCAGCAATTAAAGGAAATGCTATTGGAACAACAGATGCGGTTTTGGGATTATTGTCTTTATAAAGCTTTATGCCAAGAATCATTTCTGTGGCTAAAAATAAAATTATAATTGAACCTGCTACTGCAAATGAATTTATATCTACACCTAATAAATTTAAAAGTGCCTCACCTATATATAAAAAAACAACCATAATCAGAAGTGAAATTATTGATGCTTTTTCTGATTCTATTACTTTAAACTTTTCTCTAAAAAGAACAATTAAAGGAATATTGCCGACTATATCTATAATTGCAAATAAAATCATTGTAGCTGAAATAAATTCTTTGAAATTGAAGTCCATATTTTATAATTAAGCGCGCAAATATAAAATTTTAAATTTAAAAGAAAAATGCCCCATTTGAGTGGGGCACTAACTAACTAACCAAGTCTGTGTTTTTAAACCAAACTATAAAATGAATACACTAAATTAAAATATTTTTAATATAATATTTATTTTTTTACATAAATATCATCTTATTAATATAATTATTAAATAATTTATAATTTTTAATCAAATAATTTAAAATAATTTAAATATTCGATTTATTTCGATGCTTTTTTAAAAAATATCTAATGAAAAATTATTTAACTACTGAAGATGTTACTGCTCTTTGGAATAATTCAGAGGAGTTATCGTAAATATTTTGTGTTTGTTTAAAAATTATGCCTATAAACTTATCATTTGGATCAGCAAAATATGAGGTATTATAATATCCTCCCCAGTACAGTGTCCCTTTACTTCCTCTTCCTCCTAATCTTAAGTCTTCTTCTCTTATTAACCCAAATGCTAGTCCATGACCAAGAGGAAATGATTCAGTTTTAAGATTACCTTTCCCATAATTTAAAAGATAAAAATTTTCAATTCCAGGTAACTGATTTTCAAAAAGTAAATCATTTGTCTGTTTACTAATAAAACTTTTTCCTTTAAAATTTCCATCATTAATGAAAACAGAAAGAAAATTGTAATAATCTTTTACTGTACTTGAAAGACCACATCCACCTGCGAAAAACCTCTTACTCCCCTCAATAGGATAATTCACATTAAATCTATTATCTCTAAATATTTTCCATTTTTTATTTTCCTTTGTTAAAACTGGTACAAGTCTATTTTCTTTATCCTTTGGAAGGTAAAAATATGTATCATTCATTTCAAGAGGACTAAATATCTCCTCTTTAAAAAAAACATCTAAAGTTTTTTTAGATACAATCTCAATTAGATATCCCAAAACATCAAGACCAATTCCATAAGTATATTTTTCTCCTGGTTCATGGTGGAGAGGGACATGAGCTAAATTTTTAATAGTTTCACCAATGGAGATATCTTCATCACAGAAACAAAGCACCCCGTTTTTCATAAATTGATTTTTGGCTTTTTGATAAATTGATTTTATTGCTGGGTTTCCATCAATGAAGCCGTATCCAATTCCAGATGTATGAGTTAGTAATTGACGAATAGTAATTTTATTTTTTGATGGAATGCTTGAGTAAGAAGAGTCATATTTATTAAAATTTTCTAAAATTGTAATGTTCTTAAATTCTGGTATATATTTTTCAATTGGATCATCTAGACCTATTAATCCATTTTCCCATAATTTTATAACTCCAATAGAAGTAATCGCTTTTGTCATTGAAGCTATTCTAAAAATATCATCAATCTTGTACTTTTCTTTACTTACCGGGTCTTTTATTCCGTAAGCTTTGTGAAATAGAATATTTTTCTCATCTCCAACTATAACTACAGCTCCAGGAATATTATTTTTTTCTATTTCTGATGATATTAAATTGTCAATATTCGATAGTCTAGTATTACTGAGTCTAGTATTATAATTATAAGTACATCCTACTAAAAATAAGATTAAAAAAATATATAAATTACTTCCCATACTTATTGATTAAGTTAATGAATTTTAATGAAATGAAGCCAAACCTAATTTTTAAAAATTTTATTCTAATTTTTCTGATCTTTTTTATAAATATTTCATGTAAAGATGAAAAGCAATTTCAATTGACAACATATGTTATTCCTATTAATGGTGGAGAGATCTTCCCAGCACCTGGTATGTATGATGCCGGAAGTAAATTAATATTTGAAGCAATTGAAAATAATGAAAATTTTACCTTTTCAAGATGGTCTGGCAGTGTAAATGATGTTTCAAACCCTTTAGAGATTCAAATAAATTCAGATCTTAGTATTGTTGCTGAGTTTACAGAAAAAGTATCCCCATCAAAAGATTCGGATAATGATGGAGTTATTGATTCAGATGATCTATGTCCAAATACAAAGGAAGGCTTTGTAGTGGATGAGAATGGATGTAAAATAGAAAATGAGTTTGATGATAATTATTCATTAGTTTGGGGTGATGAATTTGAATACGAGGGAGAATTAGATAAAAATAAATGGCACCACCAAATAATACCACCAAATAATGGAAGTTGGTGGAATGATGAGATGCAGCATTATACTAATAATATAAAAAATTCATTTGTTAGTGATGGTACTATGAAAATAGTTTCTATCAAAGAAAATTATACTTTTAATAATTCAACAAAAAATTACACATCTGCAAGACTAAATTCAAAATATAGTTTTAAATATGGTAGAGTGGATGTAAGAGCAAAACTACCATCAATTCAAGGAACATGGCCAGCTATATGGACTTTAGGAACAAATATTAATGAAGTAGGTAATTACTTTGGTGACTCTGATGGTAGTGTTGGTTGGCCAAGATGTGGAGAAATAGATATAATGGAACAGAATGGTTGGAATAAAAACGAACTATATGGATATTTTCATTTTGCAAATCCTCAGGGTGATTACGGATCACATGGTAGTGTTACAAATATTTCTAATTCATCTGATAAATACCATATATATTCTATGGAATGGACTGACAAAGTCATCAGAATATTGTTGGATAATAAAGAATTTGTTTCTCTAATAAACAATGGAGATGTTCCATATGATAATCCTCATTATCTATTATTAAACATAGCTATAGGTGGAAATTTAGGAGGAGATATTTCTCCAAATTTCATTCAAGATACAATGGAGATAGATTATGTTAGGGTTTTCAAGAGGTATTAGAATATCAAATGAAAATAAACTTTAATATATATTTGGTAATCTTTGTTATGGTGGTATTTTTTGTTATATCTTTTATAACAAATATTATTGGCCCACTTATTCCTCAGTTTATTAAAACTTATAATTTAAGTTTAGTTTTAGCTTCTTTTTTACCCCTTTCTTTTTTTTTTTCATATGGTATATTTTCAATTCCCGCAGGAATTTATCTTGAAAGATATGGGGGTAAAATAATAATGATAGTTGCTTTTCTAATATCTTCATTTGGAGCCGGATTAATAATTGCTTTTCCTGGTTACATTTCATTTATTATATCTTTTTTTTTGATAGGTACAGGCATGGCAATATTACAGGTTGCTATTAACCCTTTACTAAGGCATGCTGTTTCAGGGGAAAACTTTGCATTCTTTTCCATTATTGGACAATTAGCTTTTGGATCAGCATCTTTTATCAGTCCCATCTTCTATAAATTTCTTTTAGAAAATAACAATCCTTTAGGAATTACTTTTTTCAGTTATAGTCCTTGGATGTGGATTTATGTACTTTTTATTGGAGCTGTAATATTGCTTCTAATTTTCCTTCATTTTCTAAAAATTCCAGATAATGATTCAGAAATTGAACGATTTGATTTTGATACCTTCTTTAAATTTTTAAATAATCGAAAAACATACTTCTATTTCTTTGGAATTTTTTGTTATGTAGGTGTAGAGCAAGGGATAAATAATTGGTCTTCTGAATTTTTATATCAGTATCATTCTTTAGATCCCGATGTTATAGGAGTTGATGTTATATCTTCCTTTTGGGGTAATTTAACAGTAGGAACTATTGTTAGTCTCTTCTTAATTAAAATTATTAATGAAAAGAAACTTTTAAATATTTATGCTCTTTCTTCTTCTTTACTAATTTTTACTGCAATTCATGGTGATGCAGATTTTTCTGTCCTTTCATTTAAGCTTTTAGGGTTTTCAATTTCAGGTGTATGGTCAGTTATGATCTCAATGGGATTAAATTCAATACCTAAAAATCATTCAATATTTACGGGGATTCTTTTAACTGGAATTATTGGAGGTGCTGTTTTCCCCTTTCTCATAGCACTAACTGGTCAATTATTTGGTTTAAAAATAGGCATGCATGTAATTTTGGTTGGGTTGTTATATTTATCTTTTGTTGGCTTTACAGCAAAGCCATTAGTTTCAAATAAAATTGTAAAAATTAGTGGAGTTAAATGAAAACAAATGCAATTACCCTGGCTTGGATTAGTTGATTAATACTTATAGATTTGCTCACTAATTTTTTGGGCTCTTAGCTCAGTTGGTTCAGAGCACCTGCCTTACAAGCAGGGGGTCGCTGGTTCGAATCCAGCAGGGCCCACAGTAAAAAACCCTACCAAGTGTGGGGTTTTTTTAATTTATGATTTTACATTTGAATATGTTATCAATTGGTAAATATTTTCTTCTGCATATCATTGCATCATATACTTTATTAACTGAATATAATCTTGAAAAATTTAAATCTCTCAGAAAGGTATTTGAATCTCATTTTAAAATAGGTGTAGCGTTAAATAAAAAACAAATAAAACAAAAGAATACTAAAGAAGCAGAACTTATTAAACTTGAATTTTCTTCACTAACAGCAGAAAATATTATGAAGTGGGAGGAAATTCATCCGAATGAAAAAAAATATAATTTTAAATTTTCTGATCTTTTAGTTGAATTAGCTATAGACAATAACCAAGATTTGATAGGTCATACTCTTGTTTGGCATAATCAAATTCCTGAATGGGTTACTAGGAATGCAGATGGCTCTCTAGTAGATAGGGAAAAACTATTTCTTAATATTGATCAACACATTTCAAAAGTTGCAGGAAGATATTCAGGAAAAATAAAAGGATGGGATGTTGTTAATGAAGCTATTTTAGATGATGGTAGTTTTAGAAAAAATGATTTTTATAATATAGCTGGTGAAGATTATATTATTAAGTCATTTGAAATAGCTCAAAATGTTGATCCTAGTGCTGAGCTATATTATAATGATTTTAGTATGTACAAACCTGAGAAATGCGACGCTGCAATTATAGTTGCAAACAAGATAAGAGATAAAGGTATTAGAATTGATGGAATTGGACTTCAAGCACATTGGGGTTTAGACTATCCATCTATCGAAGAAATTGAAAGAAGTATAATGAAAATTTATGAAGCAGGTTATAAGGTTCATTTTACTGAATTAGATATTGATGTATTGCCTAATCTATGGGAAATTGAGGGTGCTGACTTGTCAGATAATTTTAAATCTAATGATGAATTAAATCCATACAGAAAACATCTTCCAGATAGTATATCAAATTTATTAGCGAACAGATATTCTGAAATTTTTGATTTATTTATAAAACACAGCAAAAAAATTGAAAGAGTAACTTTCTGGGGATTGTCAGATGGACATAGTTGGAAAAATGATTGGCCAGCAAAAGGCAGAACCAATTACCCATTACTTTTTGATAGAGAAAATAAGCCTAAGCAAGCATATCAGGATATATTAGGACGCTTTGGTAAAAAATAATTTTAATACTATATCTTTAAATTAGATGGAACAATCTCAAATATTATCTGTAAAAGAAAAGATAGGGTATAGTTTAGGTGATTTAGCTGCTAATTTAGTCTTCCAAACTCTTATCACCTATTTAGCTTATTTCTATACAGATATTTATGGCCTTTCCTCAGAAGATTCATCCTATATAATATTAACAGTTGGTCTTATCTCAGCCTTTACATTTAATCCCATTATTGGAGCAATAGCAGATAGAACTAATTCAAAATGGGGTAAGTTTAGACCTTGGATTCTATGGACATCTATTCCACTAGGAATAGTAGCCTTACTCGCATTCTCTACACCAGATTTTTCCTATAAGGGAAAATTTATTTATGCAATAGTTACTTATTCTGCATTACTCTTTTTGTATGCTGCTAATAATTTACCATATGCTGCTTTAAGTGGAGTTATAACAGGAGATATGAAAGAAAGGAATAGCATGTCATCATACAGATTTGTTGCTGTTATGGTCGCACAATTTTTTGTTCAAGTGTTTATGTATCCAATTATATTAAAAGCAGGAGGAGGAGATAAAGCTTTAGGAATTGAAACTGTAATGACTTACTTGGCCATTATTGGAACAATTATGTTATTAATAACTTTTTTTACTACCAAAGAAAGAATAATTCCTAAACCAGAACAAAAGTCAAGTTTGAAGCAAGATATAAATGATCTTTCTTCAAATATCCCATGGTTAATTATGTTATCAGTGACTACACTACTATTCATTACTTTATCAATGAAAGGCGGTGCTTATGTATACTATTTTGAAAATTATGTTAATGAACAAGCTTTATCAAATTTCATAGCACCTATTATATCTTTTCTATCCCTAATAGGCCTAAACTTTTTTGCAGAAGATCCAGTCTCTGCAGGTTTTGGTTTATTTAATGCAGGAGGAATAATAACTATGATTATAGGAATTTCTTTTTCTAAAGGTCTAGCTGATAGATTTGGTAAAAGGGATATTTTTATGAGTGCTCTTTTTATATCAACTCTTTTCATATCAATTTTTTATTTTTTTGACCCTCATAATCTATTTTTTATGTTTTTTTCACAAATTCTTCATGGTTTTTTTTATGGAATAACCATACCTTTATTATGGGCAATGATTGCTGATGTTGCTGACTATTCAGAATGGAAAAATAATAGAAGAGCTACAGCTATAATTTTTTCTGCTATGATGGTAGGTCTTAAAGGTGGGCTAAGTATTGGAGGAGCCTTAGTAGCTTCAATTTTAGGTTATTATGGCTATGAGGCTGGAGTAGAACAGGTATCTAATACTCTTTATGGAATTAAAATGCTCATAAGTATCTTTCCTTCAGTTCCATTTATCTTTTGTGTATTACTCCTTTTCTTTTATGAAATAGATAAGAATATGGAATCTCAAATTGAAATAGATTTAAAAAATAAAAGATAATATGTCTGAGGAGAATAAGATTGATTTTAATGATTTGCAAAAAAAGGCAGTATCACATCCTCTAGTTACTGACAAATTTACAGCAGACCCATCTGCTCATGTTTTTGATGGTAAAATTTACATTTATCCTTCGCATGATATTGATGCTGGAATTCCATTTAATGATAATGGAGATCATTTTGGAATGAGAGATTATCATGTCTACTCAATGAATAGTCCAGATGATCTTAAGGCAATGGATTTAGGAAAAATTTTAGATATTGATGATGTGCCTTGGGCTAAAAGACAAATGTGGGCACCTGACATTGCAAAAAAGGATAATAAATACTATTTCTTTTTTCCTGCTAAAGATAAGGATGATATTTTTAGAATTGGGGTAGCAACAAGCAATTCACCTATTGGACCTTTTATTCCAGAGCCAAAATATATAGAAGGAAGCTATTCTATAGACCCAGCAGTTTTTGATGATAATGGTGAATTTTATATGTACTTTGGTGGTATATGGGGAGGCCAACTTCAGAAGTATAGAAAGAATAAATATAATATAAATAATGATTTATTAAGTGATAAAGAATCAGCCTTTGGTCCTATAGTTGCTAAAATGTCAGCTGATATGAAAAGTTTTGATTCAGAGCCAAAAGAAATTTTAATTTTAGATGAAAAAGGTAACCCATTATTAGCTGGAGATAATAAAAGGAGATATTTTGAAGGGCCCTGGGTGCATAAGTTTAATAATAAATATTATCTATCTTATTCAACAGGTGATACACACTACATATGTTATGCAATTGGGGAAAATCCTTTAGGGCCATTTCATTATATTGGTCGTATTTTAGAGCCTGTTATAGGTTGGACAACTCATCATTCAATTTGTGAATTTAAAGGAAGATGGTTTTTGTTTTACCATGATTCATCTTTATCAAAAGGCGTCACACACTTAAGGTGTATGAAGGTCGTAGAAATTTTTTATGATAGAAATGGACATATCAGTACAGTATATCCATACCGAAAATAATTACAATTATTGTTTTCCTAACAGAAATGTTTAATTATTGTTTTTTTAATAATTATGTTATAAATTAAATTTCAATATTTAGAATACCTCTAAATAACAGCTGTTTTTCGTAACTAAAGACAGAATAAATTAATAATTAACTAAATGACCAAACGATGAGATTATTACTTTTATCTATTGCTCTATTTATATCAACATTAAGTTTCGCTCAGCAAACTATAACTGGAACCGTAACAGATGAAACTGGTGAAACAATTCCTGGTGCTACAATCCTTGAATTGAATACTAGTAATGGAGTTGTAACGGATATAGATGGCAACTTTTCGATTTCTGTGTCAAATTCAGATGCAGTTCTTAGAATTTCATTTCTGGGTTTTGGATCTCAAGATATAACAGTTGGAGCAAGATCTATTATTGATATAACCTTAGTACAAGATTTACAAGAGTTAGAAGAAGTTGTAGTTGTTGGTTATGGAACTGTAAGAAAGAGTGACTTAACTGGTGCTGTATCTTCTGTGGAGCTTTCAGAAAATGAAGCTAGAGAATTTTCAACTGTTGATCAGATACTACAAGGACGTGCTGCTGGAGTTCAGGTTACTCAAAATGCAGGTTCCCCTGGGTCTGGTATTAGTGTTAGAATAAGAGGTACAAATAGTCTTAGAGGAAATAATGAGCCTTTATATGTTGTAGATGGTATAATAATTTCATCAGCTGGTGAAGATGTAAATCCTGCAGGTGGTATCGGTAATTCAGGTCAAGAAGTTCAGAACGGTCTTAACGGTTTAAATCCAAGAGATATTGAAAGTATAGAAGTTCTCAAAGACGCTTCCGCTACCGCAATTTATGGATCCAGAGGTGCAAATGGAGTAGTTTTAATCACAACTAAAAAAGGACTTTCTGGGAAAAGAAATATTAATTTATTTGTTAATTCTGGAATAAGGATGATGGAGGATCAGAGATATGATGTTTTAAGTGGTCTGGATTTTGCAAGATATCAGAATGAAGTTCAAGCTATGAATTATAACAAAGTTAGATATCATATTGACGGTGATCAGGTCTATCCAATTTTAAGTGATGGTTCATTAGCATCAACACCGGCAATTCTTCATGATTGGCAAGATGAGATTTATCAGATAACTGAACATTATAACTTTGGCGGTTCAGTTTCTGGTGGTGATAGTGATGGAAGTTACTACTTATCTTTTGGATATACTGATCAAAAAGGTCTTGTTGAAAATTCAAGATTTCAGAGTGGCGATATAAGATACAATTTTGATAAAAAGATTACAGATAAACTTAAAGTGGATGCTAGGTTTAGTGGCTTTTATAGTAATCTAGACTTTGCCGAGTCGGGAGATTTAATTGGTGCAAATCAAAGTAGTGTTAGGAGTATATTATCTAATGTACCTATAACAAATGATGAGATGGAGGAATATGGTAATGCTTTAAACACAACAACGCCATTAGGTTGGGTTCAAGATTTTGAAGATAAGTCTGAGGAAAGTAGATTTTTAGGGTCAATTACTCTAACCTATAATTTACCGGTAAAAGGTCTTCAATATGAATTAAGAGCAGGGGGGAATATGAGAAGTAAAGAAAGAAGAAGATTTTGGGGTCTAAATACTTACCAAGGTAAAAATGGAAATGGAGCTCTTCAAATTTCTAATATTAATACGAAGTCATATCAAATAAATAATCTTTTAAGATTTAATAGAACCTTTAATAGAAAGCATAGGGTAAATGCTGTAGCTGGATTTACATGGGACTCTAGAGATGTAGATACTAAGATTTTTGCTGTTGAAGATTTTGTCACTACTGCGTTAACAACTCAGCAACCCCTTCTTGGTCAGCTTAATTCTACACCTCTTGCTACTGGAGCTTCTGATACCAGATTAATTTCATATTTAGCAAGAGCAAATTATACTTTCAAGAATAAGTACACTCTCACTTCTACACTTAGGGTAGATGGAGTATCTAAATTTTCTGAAGAAAATAGATATGGATACTTTCCATCATTTTCACTTGCTTGGAGATTAATACAAGAATCATTTATTGAAGATCTTAATGTATTTGATGATTTAAAACTAAGAGCTGGATGGGGACAAATTGGAAATCATGGGATTAGACCTTATGCTACATTATCAAATTATGCAAGTAATACTAATGTCCTTTATGGTAATGCAGATAATGGAGTTGATATTCCTATATTCCTTCAAAATATTGCAAATCCTGATCTAAGATGGGAAACTACTGAGCAAATTAATTTAGGTTTAGATTTTGCTTTCTTTGAAAGTCGATTAACAGCTACGGTAGATGTATATAGTAAACTAACTAAAGATTTACTTCAGAATGTTCCAATTCCTTTATCTTCTGGATTTTTAAATGTACAAGTTAATAGAGGAGAAATAGAAAATAGAGGAATTGAAGCTAGTTTAAATGCTATAGTTTTAGATAAAAATGATTTTACGTTATCTATTGGAGGTAACATTGCATTTAACAAAACACAACTTAAAAATTTAGGACTCCCACCTTCAAATATTCTTGTTGATGGTTCTTTTCAGAATACAGCATTTTACGAAGGTAATAATGTTAGTAGAGGAAATATTTTTAAGTATGCACCAAATGTATTTATAGAAGGTCAAGAATCAAGTTTGTTTTATGGTTTTGAGACAGATGGTATTTATCAAGTTGGAGACATATTGCCAGGAGGTGGTCTAGCAAGAATTTACGATCCAACAGATGATAATCCGCCTATGTATTGGGCTGGTGATTATAAAATTGTTGATCAAAATGGTGATGGTGTAATTGATCTCCAAGACAGAACTATCATTGGAAATCCTAATCCTGATTTTGTGTATGGTGTTAACCTAGAACTTTCTTACAAAAATTTAAGTCTTAGAGTTTTAGCTAATGGTGTTTATGGAAATGATATTGCAAATGGAAATTTATTACAGCTAGCAACTCCAGAAGGAGTTTCTTGGAGTAATATAACCACTGCTGCATACAATAATGCATGGAGACCTGATAGACCCTCAAATACTTATCCAAGAATTGGATATTCAACAAATGGATTGATAGCGATGCCAGACTGGATTATCGAAGATGGAAGTTTCTTTAGAATAAGTAATATTAATTTGAGTTATCAATTTGATAAGATTAATATTTATTTATCAGCTCAAAATCTTTTCACTTTTACAGGTTATAGCGGATATAATCCTGAGACTACAAGTTTTCTTTATGATGGTTTAAGAAATGGAGTTGATTGGAATGGACAACCTAACGCCCGTAAATTTACTGTTGGATTAAACTTTAACTTATAATTAAGATGAAATTTTTAAAATTGATAACAATGAAAACTATGAAAAATTTTAAAATAGCTTTTTTTACTTTTTTCTTTATTGTATTAAGTTCATGTGAACTTGAAGAGGTAGCTCCTTTTTTAGACAAGACGGTTTATGAAGACCCTCAAACTGCTCAGGCAAGTGCTAAAGGAATATATGCAGGCCTTACTGCTTATAATGCAAAAGAGAGAGGCATATTTGTTATTAATGGGTTTTCTGGTTTATTTATTACTGGAAGAAATGGCCAGAGAATATCAAATATTCATAATGCAAATCTCTTATCTTTAAATCCAACTTATGATGCAGATTCTGAATCAATGTGGAGTGAATATTATTCTGTGATATCTAGATGTAATGGAGCTATTCAGTATACAACAACTGGTAATGATCCTGTATTTGATAATGTTGCAGGTCATGCTTATTTTCTTAGAGCTTACTCATATTTTCAATTAGTTAGACTATGGGGGGATATACCTTTATGGACTGTATTACCAGATAATAATAACTTACATAAAGCTAAATCCTCTGCTAAAAGTATATATGAACAAATAATTAGTGATGCTCAGCAAGCAGAAAATTTAATGAATGAGACTTTAGGTGTTGGTTTTCCATTGAAATATGCTTCTAATATGCTTTTAGCAAAAGTTTATATGACATTAGCAACAAACCCTGATCTAGGAGATGGTTCTAGTAACTACTGGCAGTTAGCTTATGATGAAGCTATAAAAGTAAAGAATTCAGGAAGGTACACTCTTCATTCTAATTACAACGAGCTATTTACTCAGGCTGGAGAAAACACTAATGAGTCAATTTTTGAATATCAACTTAGTGAGATAGCGAGTAATAGTCAGTTAGGAAGAAACTTTACCCCTTGGAAATATAAAGCTGGTCAGCATTTTGGGTGGTTATCTGTTCATGCAAGTGTTTATGATACTCATGTAGCAAACTATCCGGTTGATCCGAGACTTGATGGTACTTACCTTCATTATTATACTAGAGCTGATAATAATGATGAAGTTAAATTATATCCATCAACAGGAAGAAACAGTTTTAGGGCGTCACATCCATATCTATTTAAGTTTGCTGAAAAAGACAAAAGTCATACAGCTCAGTATAATAGCCAAAATTATATAGTTTATAGATATGCTGATCTACTCTTAATGTTAGCTGAGATTTCTAATGAATTATCTAAAGATGCGGAGGCAATGGGATATGTTGAACAGGTTTTAAGTAGGGTAGGTTTGACACCGCATATAAGTTATCAAGGTGGCCAAGCATCATTTAGAGATGCAATTATGAGAGAATATAGATTTGAACTTTTAGGTGAAGGAGAAGACTCACATAATAATAGAAGAAGAGGATTTAATTATTTTCTAAATACTATAATCTTACCTCATAATAATGCACCTAATAGAAATCAGTATGATTTAACACTTTTAACTGACGAGTCTAGAGTAATGAAATTACCTATTCCTCTTGGTGAGGTAACTACTAACGATCTTATTGACGATTAAATTGATAAATATGAGATACATCATAAATAGCTTTAAGTTTTTATTATTTTCTTTAATTATTTTTTCCTGTGAGGAAAGAGTAGAATTAGATTACATAGAATTTACGCCTGGTTCTCTTGCTAGCAACGATGGAAAAATTATCTACGCCAATGTAGATGTATATCCATTACTAGATGTGATATCAACTGATACACCTAGTGTAGATAATAGTATTAATACAGGTTTAGTGTTTAGTATTGATACTGTTAAAGCACCGACTGAGAGTTCATTTGATTATTCTAAATTTTCCATTGACAAACCATCTGGTGTTATTACATATGATAATACAATGGGTGGTCTAACAGAGGGGAATTATATGGTATCAGTTTCAGTTGATAATGCTGGTGGTGTTGCAAAATATGATGACGCGGTAACAATTAGTGTACTTTCAGTTCCAATTCAAGTTAATATTGATAATGAAAGTGTTGATGTTGGGTCTTTGCAAACAGGAGAGATTGCAACTGCTTCAGTAACTGATCTTTCCGGTCAAGGTGTAGTTAGTATGATTACTTATCAATTAATTGATGCACCTGATATATATACAATTAATGAGACAAGTGGTATTATTTCAAAAGTAAAAGCTGCTAACTCTGGTTCTGTAAAACTTTCAGTTCAGGTGGGTAGTAACCTTGGTGCCGTGGTAGCATCAGATCTTTTAACAGTTAATGTTGGTCCTTCACCTACTCTTAATTTATTACAGTTAGATGGAACAACACCTTTAACTAGAGTAACTCTTTCTCCATATACAGCATATACAAGTTATCCTCCAGTTTTAAATGATATGACTGCTGTATCATGGAGTATAATATTACCTCCATCACTAGATAATTTTAAGAACTTTTTCAGCATGGGAGCTGCTGGTGAAATAACAATTGCTGCTGACGCTAATTTACCAGAAGGAGATTATAAAATTGGAGTTACACCTCAAAATGCTGGTGGGATATCTTTAGAGTTCCCTGAGGTATTAACTGTAAAAGTTGAAAATAGATCTACTGTAGTTTTTGAAGATTTAATTAATGGTGATGGTGACTCTGCTCCTCCTGGTACAGTAGACGGTTGGAGTACTCATCTTATATCAGGTACTGCAGATGGTAGCTCATGGAAAAAAATGAAAGCTGTTGCTGGTAAATGGGGTAGTATGAGAAGATGGATGGGTGGAACTTATGTTGGAGATTCTGATGAATGTGTTGTTAGAGAGATTGACTTATCATCAATAGATAAAACAAAACCAACCAAAATTGTATTTGGTGAAGTTATTGGGTATGGTCCAGCATACATGAATAAATATGATAGAGCTTTTTATTATGGTGAAGACACAACTAATTTATCTTTAGGAACTTGGAGTGATGCTGAATGGGTTCCATTAACAGGTCTAGGTTTGGAAGGTACAGACTGGTTGGGGGCTAATTGGAATAGTGGAAATGGTCCTCCTCAAGATTATACTAAGTCTATAAACTTAAATACTATTTCTGGTAATAAGATTTATCTAAATTGGAGAATGAGAAGAAAAGACTCCCAGACTGGTAAGCAGAATGGACAGTGGGTAATTAATGACGTTAGAATAGAGCAGCCTGATGTATATAATGCAGAGGAAGAATAAATTTTTTTTTAAAAATAGTTTCTATATTGAATCATTTAGAAATGTTTTAACATTTCTTCTTATTCATTTATCCTTTTATTCCTATTCAAAAAAGAATATTCTATTTATTGCTGTTGATGACCTTAAACCATTAATTGGGGTTTATGGTGATAGTTTTGCTGTAACTCCTAACATAGATGAGCTAGCATCTTACGGGACTACGTTTACTAATTCTCATGTTCAGCAAGCAATTTGTGCTCCTTCCCGAGTTAGTTTACTTACTGGCCTAAGACCTGATCTTACTGAAGTTTGGGATTTAGAGACTCAGATGAGAGACAGAAACCCAAATATTATAACTCTCCCACAACATTATAAAGATAATGGCTACAAAACTGTAGGTATGGGAAAAATATTTGATAATAGGAGTGTTGATAATGGCTTAGACAAAAAATCTTGGTCAGTTCCATATATAAGAGTTAATGTAAATCATAAAATACATGGTAATAGCATAACTGGATTTCAGTCTCCTGAAAATAAAAAAATTTTATCAGAGATCAGAGATAAAGCAGAAGCTGATGGAATTCCTAATCAAGGTATGTGGCAATATCTAAGGAGTAAACATAAACCGTCTACAGAGTCCTTTGATATTTCTGATGATGGATATTTTGATGGGGCTATGACATTAAAAGCTGTAGATCAAATTAATAAACTTTCAAATAGTGATCAACCTTTCTTCCTTGCTGTCGGTTTTCAAAAACCTCATCTACCTTTCGTTGCTCCAAAAAAATATTGGGATATGTATGAAAGAGATGAAATTCAACTTTCTAAATATCAGAAATGGGCGAGAGGTACTGTTAAATTAGTTTACAATAATAATGGAGAGATGAAATCATATACCGATATTCCTGATTCATTTGATGAAAATGGATTAATTAACATAGAAAAACAAAAAGAATTAATTCATGGATATTATGCATGTGTTTCATATATAGATGCTCAAGTTGGAAAAATATTAAAAGCTATCAAAGAAAATAATTTACTAGAAAATACAATTATTGTTCTATGGGGTGATCACGGATGGCATCTTGGGGATCATGGGCAATGGGCAAAACATTCTAATTTTGAGCAGGCCACTAGATCACCACTAATAATTGTAGATCCAGACTCAAAAATGAATAGTACAAATTCATCTCCTACAGAATCTATAGATATATTTCCTACTCTAATGGAGCTATCTGAAATTCAAGCTCCAGATAATTTACAGGGAATTAGTTTAGTCCCTTTATTAAAAGGAAAATCAAAAAAAGTGAAAAATTATGCTATAAGTCAGTACCCAAGAGGAAGTGTTATGGGATATGCAATTAGAAATGAAAGATATAGATATGTAGCTTGGTATAAGAATAGAGATTTACCTAAAGAAAAAGATATTATTATAAAGGAGTTATATGATTATAAAAATGATCCGGATGAGACAGTAAATATCGTAGGTATTGAACGAGACCTCTCAGAGGAATTTCAAATAATTCTAAATGATTTTCTTAACAAGCAGTCTCTTGAAAAAAAGCTTTTTAAGGCTACACAAATTCCTCAAAAAATAAACAAAAGTTCAACTCAAGTCAATGTGTCTATATCTAAAAATTTACTTAAAAATCCTGGTTTTGAAGAGGGCACAATTGGATGGAACATAGGAAAGGGATGTCAAATATTTTCAGTCAATGGTAATTCTAGATCAGGGGGTAAGTCTCTTATGTTTGAGGGGACTAAATGTGGAGTATTTCAAAATATTAATGGATTAAAGCCAAATACAACTTATATTGTAAAAGCATATATTAAGTCAGAAAATAAAGAGGCTGCACTTCTCAAGGTAAGGTTTTATGGAGGTGAAGACATAACAAAAAGATATTCAAAATCTCAGTATGGAGAAGTAAAAACCACATTCAAAACTGGACCAGAAAATACCTCAGTTAGAATTGCCCTATTAAAGTATACTGCAGGAGCTACAGGAAAAACGTGGTTTGATGATGTTTCCGTTATTGAAGTTGGTGCTAAATCAAATTCAATTAATAATGATGACGGAACATCTAATATTTCATTATTAAAAAATTTACTAAATAATTCTGGATTTGAAAACGGCACAAAAGGTTGGAGTAAAGGAAAAGGATGTTCTATTAATTCTGTAAACAATAACGCAAGATCAGGTAATAGTGCACTGATGTTTGAAGGAACTAAATGTGGAGTGTTTCAAAAAGTAAGTGATCTAAAACCAAATACAACTTATAAAGTAAAGGCATATATTAAATCTGAAAATAATGAAGCAGGACTTCTTAAAATTAGATTTTATGGAGGAGATGATATTACAAGGAGATATTCTAAAGTAGAATATGGAGAGGTAAGTGCTACTTTTAAAACTGGACCTGAAAATACTTCTGCAAGAATTGCCTTGTTAAAATATGCTGACGGAGCAACTGGTAAAACTTGGTTTGATGATATATCAGTTATTGAAGTGGGTACTCAGCAGATAGTTTCAAATATAAAGAGTATAAGAGATGTTTTATCAGAAAAAAAATATAATAATTTTTATTTTGGAGCAACAATCTCTGCATCACAGTTAAATACCGATATAGAAAAGATTTTAGTAAATAATTTTAATATGACTGTTCCCGAAAATGCAGTCAAACAGTCTACTGTTCGCCCTGATCCTGATACTTGGAACTGGACTAAAACTGATGATATTATTGAAATGGCAAAAAAAAATGATCTTTTGGTTAGGTTACATGGTCCAATTAGTCCTCAAGCATCTAGGTGGGCTAAAAGTGATGATAGGAATCCTAATGAGTTAGAAAAAATTATGATTGAGTTTTTATCTCAACAATGTAAAAGGTATAATGGCCATCCGAATATTAAGTGGATGGATGTTGTGAATGAAACTATAACAATATCTGGAGACTGGTTTGGTCCAAAAAAAGGAGTTGCTGAATGGGAAAACCCATGGACTATCATAGGATTAGATAATGATAAAAATAATACTCCTCTATATATTTCAAAATCTTTTGAGGTAGCTAATAAGTTTGCTCCAGATGTAAGTTTGGTTTTTAATCAACACGGTGGAATGGAAGAGGTTATGTGGGAAAAAGTAAAGGAAACTATAATTTATTTAAAAGATAAAGGGCTAAGAGTTGATGGAGTTGGGTGGCAGGCACACCTTTCTAGTAGAATTTCATATGGTGAGAAGGAAATTAAATATTTATCTAACCTTATTGATTGGGCTCATAAAAATAATTTAGATTTTCATGTTACTGAGATAGATTACAAAATTTTTGGAGATATAACAAAAAAAAAACAGGCCTTACAGGCAAAAGCATACTCTGATATTTTAAAAATCTTGTTGTCGAAAAGAAAGAATGGTCTCGTTACTTTTAATACTTGGGGGGTAGTAGATAGAGTCGGTATATATACTGATAAATCTAGATTCATTTTTGACCTTAGCGGAAAACCCAAACCAGCATACTTTGAATTGAAAAAAGTTTTAGAACAAACTGATAATTATAAATTAAATGCATCTGGTTTATGATAAAATTATATTTAAGTCTTTTATTAAGTTTTATATTATTTAGTTGTAATCAAGAAAATTATAATGCAAAAAAAAATGTATTATTTATAGTTGTTGATGATTTGAAACCTCTTCTTGGAAGCTATGGATATAATGAAATAATCTCTCCAAATATTGATAAATTAGCTAATGAGGGAGTTTTATTTTCAAAGGCTTATGCTCAACAAGCAATTTGTACAGCATCAAGGATGAGTTTTATAACTGGTAGAAGACCTGATTATACTAAAATATGGGATTTATCAACTAAGCTAAGAGAAACAAGACCTGATATTATTACTATCCCTCAGCATTTTAAGAATAACGGTTATGAAACTATTGGGATGGGGAAAGTTATGCATGGTGCAAAAAATAATGACCCAAAATCATGGACAATGCCTTTTATTTCAAATGAAAATTTTGATTATGCTGATGGCTACAAGATGCCAGCTAATCTATACCAATCTCCAGAGATTCATAAGAAGTGGGATTCTCTTCAAGCAGCGCTGGACTCCGACCCCAATGCAAATAGAAGTTGGTTTGCAGTAAATAGTGTTATGAAATCAGCGGGATTAAGGCCCTTAACAGAAAACTTAGATGTACCGGACAATGCTTATGCGGATGGTGCGTCATCATTAAAAACCATCGAATTGTTAAATGAGTTTAATAGAAATAAAAAAAAATTCTTTTTAACAGTTGGGTTTCAGAAGCCTCATTTACCTTTCACTCCTCCTAAAAAGTATTGGGATCTATATGATAGAGATAAAATAAGTCTGGCTAAATTTCAAAATAAATCTAAGGGATCACCTGATGATGCTTATCACCAATCTGGTGAGCTAAGAAATTATCATGATACAGAACCAAGTATGGATGAAAATGGAATTGTAAATGAGGATAAACAGAGAGAACTTATTCACGGATATATGGCTTCTGTATCTTTTATTGATGCACAAGTTGGTTTAGTTCTTAATCATTTAAAAAGTTTAGGGATGGATGAAAATACTATAGTTGTATTTTTTGGTGATCATGGTTGGCACCTAGGTGATCATGGACTTTGGAATAAACACTCAAATTTTGAGGAAGCTACAAGAACACCTTTGATATTTAAAAGTCCTGATATCAGCGGGGGATTTATCAATAATAGCCCAGTTGAGTTGTTGGATATATTTCCTACTGTATGTAAATTGGCAGGTATTCCTATTCCTGAGGATGTTGAGGGAGTTTCATTAGTTCCAATTTTAAATAAAACATCAGAAAGATTAAAGGATTTTGCAATTAGTCAATATCCAAGAAGATGTAATGTGATGAGAAGTGTAATTGGTAGATATCCTGATGATTGTACTCTTATGGGTTATGCTGTCAGAAATAATAGGTATAGATATGTTGCTTGGGTTTCTGGAAACTTTGAGGATAGGTCAAATTTTAGTAATAATAAAATAGTTATGGAGGAACTTTATGATTATGAGATTGATCCTCTTGAAACTTGGAGTTTTGCTTTAGATCCTAATTACCAAGAAGTAAAAGATCAGATGAAAGAAAACTTGAGAAAAGTTGTATGGGAAAATTAATCTTAATTGTTCTATTTACTTTCTTTTATTTTAATTTATTTTCTCAGGGTAATGTTTCAACTCATACTTATAAAAAAATTGATACTGTAGTTTTAGATTTTAAATTATCTAAACCAAATTCATTTAATTCAAAGAAAAATTATAGTACTGTAATTCTCTTTCATGGGGGAGGTTTTAATTCTAGGTATGCTAATCAATTTAGCAGACATTCAAAATATTTTAACTCTAGAAATTTTATTGCTATAACTCCTGTATACAGAATTAATAGTTTACATGGGACAACCCCTCAAGAATCATGTGATGATGCTAAGGATTTAATAGAATATCTTTATTCTAATGCTGATAAGTATAATATTGATAAAGATAGAATTTTCGTTGGAGGAGGTTCTGCAGGGGGACTATTAGCTCTTTCAACAACTTTCTGGGATATTGAGAATCATATAGTTAAGGGATTAATATTATATAATCCTATTGTTGATACTGGTCCAAATTCAGCATTTTCATCAAGAAGGTTAGGTAATTATAGTTTAGATATTTCACCAATAGATAAAATAAATGAAAGTCATCCTCCAACTATTATATTTCATGGTTCTTTAGATGAAATTGAGCCAGTTGATAAAATTAAAAAATACAAGGAAATAACTGAACAATATGGAGTTAGGTGTGATATTATAATATATCCAGGTCAAGGTCATTCATTCTTTAATAAACAAGAATTTTTTCTCAAAACAAGTGATGAACTTGATAAATTTCTTTCTTCTTTAGATTATATTAATGATAGATAATTTTAAAAAAATGATTAGATATTTACTTTTTATTTATATACTTTCAGTCCCTTCTATTTGCTTTTCTCAAAAACCTAATATCTTATGGATAACTGTAGAGGATATAAGTCCTACATTATCAATGTATGGTGATTCAACAGCTAAAACACCAAATTTAGATAGGCTTGCTTCTGAAAGTTCAATTTTTACTGAGACCTTTACTACCGTTGGAGTTTGTAGTCCTTCTAGATCATCAATAATAACTGGAATGTATCCTGTATCCATAGGAACTCATCAGATGAGAACCGGAAAAGATGTATTTGGTTGGGGTTCTAGAAATTATAATGGTATATCTAATGCTATTGATGTTAATGGTGATTCTATACCATTTCATTCCGTTGTTACACCCCCAGAAGTAAAGTGCTTTACAGAATATATGAGAGCTGAAGGATATTTTTGTACAAATAATTCTAAAACAGATTATCAATTTGCAGCTCCAGTTACAGCTTGGGATCAGAATGGTGAAAATGCTCATTGGAGAAATAGAGAAAAAGACCAACCTTTTTTTTCAGTTTTTAATTTTGATGTAACTCATGAGTCAAAAATGTGGCTTCATAGAGATAAGCCCCTAACAGTTGAGCCTAGCATAGTTCCGTTACCTCCTTATTTTCCTGATACAGAGACTGTAAGGAATGATGTTGCAAGAAATTATTCCAATATTGAGCTCTTGGATAAGATGGTTGGAGATTTGATAAAAGAATTAAAATCTGATGGTCTTCTTGACAATACGTATGTATTTTTTTTTAGTGATCACGGAGGCCCTCTCCCCAGAGGTAAGAGATCACATTATGAATCAGGTTTAAAAGTTCCAATGATAATTAGGAATCCATATGATAAGTCAAAAAAATATATTAATGATCTAGTTTCTTTTGTTGATTTAGCCCCTACTATGTTATCATTAGCAAAAATTAATATTCCAGATCACTTTCAAGGAAATACTTTTATTCAAGATGAAAATATAAATTCTAAAAGAGATTATATTTTTGGATCCGGAGATAGATTTGATGAGACTTATGATAGAGTAAGGAGTGTTATATCTAAAGAATATGTTTATGTTAAAAACTATCATAAAGATAGACCAGCTTATAAAGATGTTCTATACAGGAAAAATATAGATATGACTAATGAAATGTTAAAGTTAAATGAAGAAGATAAGCTAAATGCAGATCAAAAATATTGGTTCAGAGAATCAAAGTCAAAGGAAGAATTTTATATTAAGTCTGAAGACCCATACAGTCTCAAAAATGTAATATCTGATTCGAAGTATAAACATGAAATAAAGAAACATAGAGAAGCTCTAAAAAGTTGGCAAAGAAGAATAAATGATATTGGTGCAGAATCTGAAAAAAGACATTTAGAACATATGTGGCCTAATGGCATTCAACCAAAGACTCAAAAACCTGAATTAGCCTTTAAGGGTAATATAGCTACAATTAGATCTAAAACTATTGGTGCCTCAAATGCATATATAATTTCTGACATAGATTTTCAACCAAGTTTAGATGATGGTTGGAAATTATATCATAAGCCAGTTATTGTTAATAAAGGTTATATTTATGTTATATCTACACGTCTAGGTTTTGAAGATAGCGATATAATTAAAATTAAATTATAATATATGATTAGGTATGTAATATTATTTTTTATGCTTTTCTCTTATTATAATATTCTTGGTCAGAAAAATATTCTTTTTATATCTGTAGATGATTTAAAGCCAATGTTTAATTCATATGGTCATGATGATATGGTAACACCTAATATAGATGCTTTAGCCACAAAAGGAACTTCATTCCTAAATACATCAACACAACAAGCTATTTGTGCACCATCAAGAGCAAGTCTTTTAACAGGTCTTTACCCAGATGATACTAGAGTCTGGGATCTTGAAACCAAAATAAGAGATGAAAACCCTAATATAGTTACTCTTCCTCAACACTTTAAAAATAATGGATATTATTCAGTTGGTCTGGGTAAAATATTTGATAATAGATCAGTAGATGATAATTATGATGGAATATCTTGGTCAACACAATTTTTACAAGGTATGCCGAATCAGTATTATTTCAATAATGATAATGGCAGATCTGGTTATCAGGATCCTCTAGTTCATCAAGCTATTGATCAATATAATAGTTATATCTCAGCAAATAATATAACTTCTACTTCTGGAAAGAGAGAGGCAAGAAAACTTTTCCCCTTATCTAAACCTTCCACAGAAGGAAATCAAGATCTTCCTGATGATGGTTATGTTGATGGAGCAAGAACTAATTACGCCTTAATTAAAATGGAAGAGGCAGCTAATTCTGGCAAACCATTTTTTCTTGCTGTTGGTTATACAAAACCCCATCTACCTTTTGTTGCTCCAAAGATATATTGGGACATGTATGATAGAGATAATATATCAATCCACCCTGAGCAAGGAAGAGATAATAGTATACCTTCTCTTGCATTTCATAACAACCATGAATTAGTAAATAATTATTCAGATATACCTTTAAATGGCAACATAACTACTAACAAGCAAAAAGAGTTAATTCATGGTTATAAGGCATGCGTATCTTATATTGATTCACAAGTAGGTAAGTTACTCTCTAAACTTGAAGAACTTGGCCTATCAGAAAATACAATTATTGTTTTATGGGGTGATCATGGTTGGCATTTAGGTGATCATGGTTTATGGATTAAACATACCAATTTTGAACAAGCTGTAAATTCACCAATGATTATTTATTCACCAGATCATGGACTAGAAAATAATAAGTCAAATTCGCCAGTAGAACTTTTAGATATATATCCAACACTTTGTGATCTTGCTGGTATTGATACCCCAAGTGAAGTTCAGGGTAAATCAATTTCCCAGGTAATGGTTGATCCAACACATAAAGTAAGACAAGCTGCACTTGCTCAATATACTAGAATGTCAGGTGGAAAAAGAGTTATGGGCTATTCTCTTAGAGATGAAAAATATAGGTATACAAAATGGATTCAGATGGACTATAAGTCTGGAGAGAGATATGGAAATACTATTGCATGTGAGTTGTATGATTATGAAATTGATCCTTATGAAAAAATTAATAGGTGTTCAGATAATAATTATTCTGATATTATTAATGAATTTGAACTAGAGTTTAAAAGAAGAAATATTGCTCAAAATACCCCTAGTAATTTTCTTCAAGTATCAGCTTGTGGATCATATACTGCTCCAGATAATAAAATTTATACAGAGAGTGGGATATATACAGCTACCTTAAATGCAAGTAATGGAATGGATAGTGTTATTACCATTGAATTGGATTTAAGTGGGGAATTATCTAATGTTGTTAACATTAATAATGGAGTTATTACAGCTGAGCAAGAGGGCGCAACCTATCAATGGTTTGATTGTACAACAAACCAGCCAATTACTGATGAAACCTTTCAGTCTTTTCAACCTGAAGGATCAGGTGAATATTATGTAAAAATTAGTGATCCTGATTGTGGTGATATAGAATCATCGTGTGTTACATTTAGTAATGTTCTGTCTTTAGAAATCCAAAATTTAAAAAGCTATAATCTATTTCCTAACCCCGTTAAAGATGAGATAAATGTTGATTTGAATAAAGTATATAAAAATATAATAATAAAATTAGTTGATCTTTCTGGGAAAGTAATCCTGAGAAAGTGGTATAGTAATAAATCTAAATTAACTATTGATGTTTCTTCATATAATGGGCAATTTGTATTTTTAATCAACCTTGATGATATGGGTCAAAGAAAAACTAATATAATTATTCAATAGCTTCTACAGAAACTCTCCAGTTATTTATTAGATTGAGCAAATCGTTTTTTTTCTTGGGCATTTTATCTGCAAGATTAATTGTTTCGCCCTGATCTTTCTTAATGTTATAAAGTTCTACTCTTCCTTCTTTATAAAAATCTAATAACTTAAAATCTCCTAAACGAACTGTTGTGTTTGCGAGATCTCCAGTGCTTTGGGGTCTAGGTCTTGGTGAGTGCCAATAAATGGGTCTTTTGCTGTTATCTTGATTTTTACCCATTAATGAATTTTTAAAACTTAAACCATCAAGATGTTTCTCCTCCATTATATTTTCACCTATTAATTCTAGCAATGTAGGGTAGTGATCAGTTCCTGTAACAACAGTATTAGTCCAACCTTTTTTAATTTTATTTTCCCAGACCACAAAAAGAGGAACCTTAATTCCACCTTCATAATTATGTCCTTTCCCTGCTCTTAATGGTAAATTTGAAGTTGCAAGTGGTCTTCCGTTACCTCTATTTGAAAGTCCACCATGATCTGATGTAAAAACAATGATTGTATTTTTATAAAGGTTATTTTCTTTTAAAAAATTAATAACTTTTCCAAAATTACTATCTAGGTTCTCAATCATAGCAGCATAGATATGGTTATCTTGTCTCAACTTAGTTTCGCCAGTAGTTGTCTCAAATAAGAAAGGGTTTTTTAGATCTGTATTCTGATATATTTTTTCTGCTTTATTCTTATATTTTTCTTCAAGATCTAATTTTCCTTCAAAAGGTGTATGGACCTCATAGTGAGATAAGTAAATAAAAAAAGGTTTTATATTTTTTTTATTCGTATAATTTTCTTCTAACCAATTTAATGTTAGGTCAGTAAGTTGATCTGTTAGGTGATATCCTTCTTCAACTTCAGGAAGTTTAGTTATATCTGGTGCATTTTCATTTCCTTTTCCTCTTTTCTGTATATTGTAAGGATAGAAGTATGATTTAGGCACACCAGAATCTCCACCACCAAAATTTTTTTCAAATCCTTGCTCTTCTGGTGAAGACCCTCTTTCATTTCTTGATAGATGCCATTTCCCAGAAATAAGTGTTGAATAACCATTATCTCTTAATGCTTCGGCAATAGTATATTCAGATTTAAGAAGCTGAGACCCAGGTCCAGGACTCTTTGTTCTTGCAGGGTATTTACCAGTCATTATTGCATATCTTGATGGGACACACCTTGGATGTGCTGAATAAGCATTTTTAAATTTCATGCCTCTATTTGATAGGGAATCAATGTGAGGTGTTTCATAAAATTTTGAGCCTTGAAATCCAACATCATACCAACCTAAATCGTCAACAAGAAAAAAAAGAATATTAGGTTTTTCTTTTTTAGATTTTTCCTCAATAAAATTTAAGTTTAGTAATAATGTAAATAATAAAAGTTTAATAATCATTAATTTATAATTTTAAACCTAAATCTAATATTTTACAGTTCTTTTAACATTTTTTCTTTACTTTTTTTTAATTTTTTTATCGTTTAATTTTACAAAAAAAATATCACAAGTGTATAATCCTATCTTAGCGTTTTTTCTTTTTTTTATTGCTTTAACTTCATGTAAAAATTTAGATAATAGTTCATATAATAAATCTCCGAATATCATATTTATTTTTGCTGATGATTTAGGTTACGGTGATATTAGTGCTTTTGGAGCTAAAGATATACTTACACCAAATATTGATTTTATAGCTGAAAATGGAATAAAGTTCACTGACTTTTATTCAGTTTCTTCAGTTTGTTCTCCATCTAGGGCCGGAATGTTAACAGGTAGAATGCCTCAAAGATTTGGTCTCAATGGCGTATTATTTCCTGATAGTCATACTGGTATGCCGTCTTCCGAATATACTATAGCTGAATTATTAAGAGATAATGGATATAAAACTGGAGTTGTTGGTAAATGGCATCTTGGTCATAAGCATGATTATCTTCCCCTTCAACAAGGTTTTGATTTCTTTTTTGGAATTCCATACAGTAATGATATGGCTAGTACAGTTTATTTTGGAGGTAATGATATTGTTGATTATTATCCAGACCAAACTATTATGACTAGGAGGTTAACTGATGAGGCTCTTAATTTTATTGATTCAAATAAAAAAAATAACTTCTATCTGTATGTTGCTCATCCAATGCCTCATGTTCCAATCTATGCATCTAAGTCTTTTATAGGATCATCTAAAAGAGGACTCTATGGTGATGTAGTTCAAGAGTTAGATTGGAGTGTTGGAAAAATTCTTAATAAGTTAGATGAACTGAATTTATTAGATAATACTTTAGTAATTTTTAGTAGTGATAACGGTCCTTGGCTGACAATGAAAGAAATGGGAGGTTCAGCAGGAAAATTAAGGAATGGTAAGATGTATACTTTTGAAGGCGGAATGAGAGTGCCAACAGTAGCTATGTTAAAAGGATATATCCCAGAAGGAATAGAAAGTAGAAATTTAGCTAGTCAGCTTGATTGGTTTCCAACTTTTGCATCCATAACTAATTCTGAAATCCCAAAAGAAATCATTATAGACGGAGCTAATATAGAGGAAATATTAAAAGGTAATTCATTTACCTATGAGAGAGATTATTTATTTTTTGATTATGAGAGACTAGAAGCTTACAGAAAAGGTGACTGGAAAATAAAACTTCCTTACGAAGGTTGGTCAGGCACATGGTATAAAAGTCCCATTGACCCTCATGATACTCTTCTTTTTAATTTAAAATTAGACCCAGGAGAAAAAAATAATATATTTGATGAAAATAAGGAATTGGCAAAAACCCTGGTTAAATCAATGCTTAAAAAATATAATGAGATGGGTGAATTGCCAGAATCAATAGTAATTAGAACTGATGCAGACGAGAGTCATTTGAGAGATTTAAATATTGACAAATAAAATGAAAAAATTACTTTCTTTTCTTTTTTTGATAATACAGATAAAATTTGTAGCTAACGCTCAAATTGTTAGTTCTTCTTGGGATAATTGTTCCAAATATTTAGGAAATATATCGCGTGATTTGTCTTCATCAAATATTACTACAACACCTGCTAATTGGTTAACATATTGGAATCAAGTTACTCCATCTAATGCTGGAAAATGGGGATTTATTGAAGGTCAGAGAGATGTTATGAAATGGGAAGGATTAGATAAAGCATATCAGCTAGCTAAAGATAATGGATTGAAATTTAAACAACATACCTTAATCTGGGGTAATCAGCAGCCAGCTTGGTTGGAAAACCTATCTTCAGAAGAACAGCTAGAGGAAATAGAGGAGTGGATAATGGAATTTTGTACAAGATATCCAGGAACTGATCAAATCGATGTTGTTAATGAGGCAAGAGCAAATAAACCTGATGGAGGTGAAAAAGGTAACGGTACAAATAGAGCAAACTATATTGATGCTCTTGGGGGTCTTGGGGATACTGGAGTGGACTGGGTTATAAAAGCGTTTGAGCTTGCCAGAAAACACTGCCCAAATGCAGAACTAATTTTAAATGATTATGGAATTTTAAATAATCCTGGCAATAGGAATGAGCATATTGCATTAGCAAATATTCTTAAAAATAGAGGATTAATTGATGGTATTGGTGTTCAGGGACATTCGTTTACAATTGAGAACATGTCAGCTGAGCAAATGAAATTTTCATTAGATCAACTTGGAGCAACAGAATTGCCAGTTTACATATCTGAACTTGATATAGATGCTGAAGGTCAAAATCCCGAGAATACTCAATTGACAAGGTATAAGAATCTTTTTCCTGTAATGTGGGAGCATCCTAATGTAGCAGGTATAACTTTATGGGGATATGTGAAAGATCACATGTGGCGTGAGACCGCATACCTGGTACATGGAGAAGAAGTTGGTGCTGATGAAAGGTCAGCTCTGGAGTGGATTAAATCGTATGTTAATAAATCAAACTCTGGCTGTGATATTACTGGTCCTGTATTATCAGTTGAATTTGAGGAAATAGGTTTTGGTTTTTATCCTAACCCTGTCAAGGGTGGATCATATATTAGATTTTCTGAGGATGAAATTATAAAAAATATTCGTTTAAGATCAATGAATGGTGAAATACTAATATTTAAAGATATTAACTCTAAAGAAGGGAATGTACAAATTAATTTAAATAGGGGTATGTATATACTTGAGGTATTAAAAGAGAATGATAGACATGTCTTCAAGAAATTAATAGTTAGGTAGACCTAATTACATTCACCTTCTTCCCAAGACATTACTCCTGCTCCTTCTGCAACACAAGAATTGCTATAAGTAATGTTATTACATCCACAAACTGGCCTGTACTCTTTTGTACATGCTCTAGCTTCATCTATCTTATTTTCGTCGATACAGAGAATATCTTTATTGCAAGAACTTAAAAATAAAGTGCTAAAAATAAAAAATATTATCATGGATTTCATAAAAGATTTTTTTAAAAATTTTATTTTATTAAAAAAATTATTTCATTACTAATATATTAAATTATGATTAAACCTAATTAATAAATGTGCTTATCTGGATGCCAATCTTTAATATAGATATTTCCTGATTCTAAAGCATCATCTTCTATTGGTGTTCCCATCGAATCATTCCATCTATTTAAAAATCCAAAAAGGGATATAACTCCTAGAATCTCTACAATTTCACCATCATCCCAATGTTTTCTTAATTCACTAGAAATTTTATTATCAACTTTGTTGGGGATACTTGAAGCAGCAATAGCAAATTCAAATGCAGCCTTTTCTTTTTTATTAAATTTTTTACTTTTTCTAAAATCCCAAATTTCATATAATTGATCTTTATTAGATCCATATCTTTCTGCTGCTCTGATTGTATGTGCTCTACAGTAATTGCAGCCAGTTACTGTACTTGTTAAGTAGCCTATAAGTCTTTTGAGTTTACTTGTAACTTTTCCTTTATTTTCCATAACTGCTTTATTTAGATTTATAAAAGCATAAGCAATTGGAGGTCTCATAAACATAGTCTTAATACTATTTGGGCAGAATCCAAGAGTCTCATTATAAAATTCAATAAGTTTATTTAATTCTTTATCATCCGATTTTAGTGGATTTACAAGTGCATTATTCATAATATTAAATTTAATTAATTGTTAATTATATAAATTTGAAATAAAACTATGATAAAAAAATCTATTACAATATTTTTTTTGTTTTTCCTTTTATCAAATAATTCCTATTCTCAAAAATTAGAATTTGGTCTGAAAGGAGGGACTAATTTTGCAACTCAAAAACTCAATGGGATAAGCGGTGTAGAGTCAATAACAGGATATCATATTGGTGGATTTTTATATTTTAAATTGCCTATTCTATTCGGAATTCAAGTAGAAGGACAATATTCAACTCAGGGTAGTGAATTTCAAATTAATCAGGTAATGAATAAAAATAATTTAAGATATATAAATATTCCAATTTTAATAAGAAATGATTTTGGCCCTTTTAATTTTCATTTTGGTCCTCAATTTGGAATTTTAACTGATGCTTTTTCATTGAAAGGAGTAAAAAATTCTATTAAAGATCAGTTTCTTGGCCGAGACTTTAGTATTGTAGTTGGAATAGCAGTTAGATTACCAGCTAATTTAGGATTATCTCTTAGGTATGTTAAGGGACTAAGAAATATTTCAGATAATAATATATTAAATAATGAAACTAAGAATACTATGTTTCAATTATCTTTAAAATATTCTTTAATTAAGTGGGGAATAAAAAAGAGAAAGAAATAAATGTCAGACATAGTTTTTAGAAAAATAAAAAAAGATGATTTAGATGAGGTTTATATCTTATTGAATCAGTTATCAAAAAAAGATATTACTTCAATAGATAAAGATTCATCATGGAGAAATTTTATATCTAATACTAGTTCTAATTCTATCGTATGTATATATGAAAATCGAATAGTTGCATACGGAAGTATAGTTATTGAAAATAAGATTAGAGGTCATGTTGCTGGCCACATTGAAGATATTGTGGTAGATAGTTCTGTAAGAGGAAAAATGGTAGGAGTGAAATTAGTTAAAGAATTAATTAGTATAGGAAAATCTAAAGGTTGTTATAGAATAACATTATTCTGTGATGAAGAGCTTATTAAGTTTTATCAGAGAAATGGTTTCAAGGTAGATAATGTTATAATGAAAAAATATTTAAATGGTTGATAAAAAATCTTAACATTTATATATCAAAAAAATTATCATGAAGAAATTCAACCTCTGAAATTCTTTTAGGGAGTTCCTCAATCGGAAACTTTACTCCTTCCCAATAATAAAATATTTCATCACCATTACTTTCTATATTCAATGGATCTGAAAGTAATTTCTTTTGTAAGGAAAAATTTTTAAATAGTTTCTCTACAGCCAATTTATTTTCATTATTACCTAAGGATTTCAAGAAGAATTTATTTGAGAATTCGGGATTATTTCTATAATCTATATCTTTTCTTAGTTTATCAAAAAAACTCTCCTTTCTAAGAGTAAATTGAGGGAATTTATTATTTCTTTTACTTTTTAGACGTAATATTCTTGTTTGATGTACTCCAGCTTCCCCTTGAGATATTTCTCTTAGGTATATCAGTATGTGAGGATATTTCTCTGATGTTATTGGGTTTATATTTTTACCCCCATTAAACCAGCCTTTTGATGGGAGACTTAGTTTTAAGGTATTGGTTGTTCTATTAAACCCCATCTTTTCTAATAAATCACCTTCTTTTTTGAATTTTTTTTTATCTAAATAATAGATTATTAAACCTATTAATATAATTATTGGCAAACTTATGAACCAATATTCTACAAGAATAATTTCTAGAATTTCATTAAATTCATTCATTATTCAACTGTTACAGATTTAGCAAGATTTCTTGGCTTATCTACGTCACAACCTCTAAGTATAGCACAATGATAAGCTAGTAGTTGTAGGGGAATCTGGTTAATTATAGGTGAAAAGTCTTTTGAGGTTGAAGGTACCATGATGGAAAAGTCTAAGTAATCTTTAACGTGTTTATTTTCTTTATCAATAATACCAATAACAATTGCATTTCTAGATCCAACCTCTCTAATATTACCAATCATCTTATCATATTCATCACTTTTTGTACATATGACTATCACCGGCATTTCCTTATCTATTAATGCTATTGGTCCATGTTTCATTTCAGCAGCTGGATATCCTTCTGCATGAATGTAAGAAATTTCTTTGAGTTTAAGTGCGCCCTCTAATGCAACAGGAAAATTATTTCCTCTTCCCATGAAAAGAGAATGATTCTTTTTATAAATCTTTTTTGATATTTTTTTTATTTCACTATTTAATTCAAGTACTTTATTTATCTGAGATGGGATTTTTTTTAAATGAGATATCATATTATGAAATTTCTTCTGGGTAATATTTTTCTTAAGGTATGCTGCTTTCACTCCAATCATTAATAGTACCATTAGCTGAGAGGTAAAAGCTTTTGTACTTGCTACTCCAATCTCTGGTCCAGCGTGAAGGTAACATCCTTCTTCTGTTAATCTTGCAATTGAGGAACCAACTACATTCACAATACCAAGAACAATTGCTCCTTTCTTTTTAGCAATTCTTGTGGCTTCAAGGGTATCTGCTGTCTCCCCTGACTGAGAAATAACGATAACAACATCTCCTTTATTAATTATTGGAAATCTATATCTGAACTCTGATGCGTACTCAACTTCAACAGGTACTTTTATATATTTTTCATAAAAGTATTCCGCAACTAATCCTGCGTGCCATGAGGTGCCACATCCAATTATTATAATTCTTTTTGTTTCTAATAGTGGTTTGCCATAATCTTGAATACCACCTAGTGTTATATTATCATCTTTTATTCTTCCAAGTATTGTCTGTTTTAAAGATTCGGGTTGTTCCATAATCTCCTTAAGCATGTATGACTCATAATCTCCAAGTTCAACTTTTTCTAGTTCTACATCAACATCTTTGAATTTTTTTGATATTCTATTTAAATTAAAGTCTAGTATTTGAAAATTCTTATTTCTAATTTTTAGAAGTTGACCATTATCGAGATATATTATTTTTTTTGTATACTCAATAATTGGAGTTGCATCTGAAGCAATAAAAAAATCATTTCCTTTCTTTCCGAATGCTAAAGGGCTCCCTTTTCTTGCTGCATACATAATTTTAGGATTAGACTTTTTAATTAAGACTATTCCAAATGCACCTTCAAGTTTACTTAAAGCATATGATATTCCCTTATCTAGATCATTAGACTCTGATACACACAACTCAATAAAATTAATAAGAACTTCAGTATCAGTTTCTGTAAAAAACTCATATCCTTTTTCGATTAAAACCTTTTTAAGTTCTCTATAGTTTTCAATAATTCCATTATGAACAATTGCAAATTCACCATTGAATGATTTTATAGGGTGAGAGTTTATATCGTTTGGTTCACCATGAGTAGCCCACCTTGTATGACCTATTGCGATAGAAGATTTTATATTTGATTCATTAAATCTTTTTTCAGTTTTTCTAACTCTCCCTTTATATTTAAAAGTTTTAATCTCGTTATTATCTATCACACCAATACCACAGCTATCATAACCTCTATATTCAAGAAGTTTTAAGCCATTAAATATGACTTTTGATGTATTATTATTATTTCCCTTAAAAGCAACTATTCCACACATGGCACAATATTAAAATACAAACAAACTAATTTCAAACTGAATTAATGGAAAATTAAACTCTGATTGTTTTAAAAATCTTTATTTCTATAATTTACCTTATTAAGATCAAGAAAATACGTAAAAAATTTTAGTCTTTTTTTGAATTCAATAAAATCTCTTTTTTTTCTTTTTGACCATACTATTTCTGAAAGAGCTGTCATTCGAGGGACTGACATGTATTCCACCATTTTAGGAGTTTTTATATATTCTGTCCATACATTTCCTTGAGCACCAAGAATTTTAGTTGCTTGATTAATGTCAAGTCCTTTAGGTATAGGCTCATAAGAATAAACTTTTTCTAGAGGAATTAAACCTCCAATAGCAAGGGGTTCTCCTGTTTTGGCTTGATAATAATCAAAATATAGATGAGAGGTTGGAGACATTATAGCATCATTACCAGATTTTGCTGCAAATATTCCCCCTTCTTCTCCTCTCCACGACATTACCGTTGCATTTTCTACTAATCCCCCTTCAATAATTTCATCCCATCCTATAATTTTTTTTCCATAATTTGAAAGAATTTTTTGAACTCTACCAATGAAATATGTTTGCAAACTGTCTTCATCCTCAATTTCTAAATCTTCCATTAAATTTTGTACTTGATAAGATTCAATCCATTGTTTTTTTCTAGCTTCATCCCCACCAATGTGAACATATTGCGATGGAAATAATTCAGAAATTTCTTTAAATACACCGTCCAAAAAATTAAAAGTATTTTCCGATGGAATTAAGATTTCATCTTGTACTCCCCATGACTTTTTAACTGTAATATTCTGCTTTGATGTTCCAAGCTCTGGGTAAGAAGCAATCATAGCAGCAGTGTGTCCCGGCATATCAATTTCAGGTATGATTTCAATAAATTTTTTTTCAGCGTAACTAATGATTTCTTTAATATCATTTTGTGAGTAGAAACCTCCGTGAGGAATGCCATCAAACTTTGGGGTTTTACCTGCAAATCTAGCATGCCCAATGAGTGTTTCATTTCTTTTTGATCCTATTTCAGTTAGTTTTGGATATCTTTTAATTTCGATTCTCCAGCCCTGATCATCTGTTAGATGCCAATGAAATTTATTCATTTTATGTATGGCCAAAATATCTAGAAATTTTATAATAAATTCTTTAGACATAAAATGTCTAGACACATCTAACATCATACCTCTATGTTTAAACCTTGGAAAATCTTCAATTATCATAGGAAGTATATTGTAAACATCTAATGATTTAGTTTCTACTTTTTCAAGGCCTTGATAATAACCTGTTTCGTTTACATTTTTATATCCTGTTGTTGTAAGATTTGCAGCATTAAAATTTTGCTTTGATTTTGTTTCATTAATCTGTTCAACTTTAATCTCAGAATCAAAACTTGTGAAGGTTACGTCATTTCTTTTTCTTTTAGTAAAATAAATAATTTGTTTTAGGCTCTCTAAACCATAGAATAATCCTTTTTTTGTATT
>CACPJB010000005.1 GCA_902634135.1 uncultured Marinoscillum sp.
CAAAGGAAAACTTTTGTAGTTTCTCTCAATTAATACAGCAATTTGTATTTCTTTTGGACTAAATTCAAGTAATTTATTAATCGAATACATTAACGTACTTCCACTATTCATTACATCATCAACGACAATAAAAACTTTATTTTTTAATTTATTTGGAGTAAGATTAGGTACTACTTTATTAATTGAATAATTTCCTTTATCAATTTTAATATAATGAATATGTAACCTTATTTCTGAATTACTATTAAAAAAAAATTTTATTTTTTCTGATAAATATTTACCATTAGGTAGAATTCCAAAAATATAAATTTCTTTTTCTTTTAAATTTTTTTCAATTATTTCGAATGAAATTCTTTTAATTTTATTTAAAATATCATCGGAATCAAGAACAATATTTTTCATCGACTTTGGACTGGCATTACTTTATTGTCTTTAAATGTAGAAAGAATAACCATTGACTGCAAACTATCAGTAACTTCAATTTCACTGACTTTATCTAACATTAATTCTTGATAAGATTCAATATTTTCAGCAACTATTCTTAAAATAAAATCTCCACTCCCTGTAATATGATGACACTCTACAATATTTTCAACATATTTAATTTTATCAAGGAAAGACTCAAGATTTTTCTTATTATGACCCTTGAGCGAAACCATTACAAAAGTACTAACTCCTAATCCAATTTTAGAGATGTTTAATTTTGCATGATAACCACTAATAATTCCTCTTGCTTCTAATTTTTTAACTCTTTCTAAGGTTGGAGCAGGAGACAAACCGATTTCCTTTGATAACCTAGCATTAGTTATTTTAGCGTTTTTTTGTAATATTTCTAAAATTTTTTTGTCAGTTCTATCTATTTTCATATAAAAAATTATATTTGGTAAAACGTAAAAATTTAAATTAATGTTCTGTGACAAGACAATAAAATCTAAAAAAATTTTTAAAGTCTTTTTAGATAATCTCTAGATCTTGAATTTAACTCACTTTTTCTTTTCGAAGTTCTAATAACGCTTTTAAAATATTTCTTAGAGGAAATTTTGTCTCCATTATTATAATATATTTTTCCCAGTAAAAATTTTGAATATATTGTATAACCCATTTTATTATTTCTAAAACTCTGAGCATATTTTAGAGATGATTTTAAATGAAAAATTGCGTCATCATTTTTCTTTTCAGATAGAAATATTTCACCTAAATAAAAATGAGCTAATCTCATGTCATTATCATAATAACCAAATTTTTGTTTTCTAAAGTTTTCTATTATTTTAAATGATTCCTTTTTACATAAATAAAAATTTGACCCTCTATATAATAATTGAGTATAATACCTATGAAAAATAGAGTTATCTGGAAATGTTTCAAATAAATATTTGGAAAGAAATGTTGCTCTATTAATATTATTTTCACCAGAAAAAATTCTTACTAAAAATAATTGAGCTTCTGTTCTAGTATAAAATGAGTTATGAGCTGCATTATTAAGTTGTTCAATTCCTAATTTTTTATCACCTTTTGGAAATAACCTAATAATTGGTTTCAAAAGAGGATATCTTTCTGAAATCCAAATTGAATAGTAATTAAATAATCCATTACCAAAAGAAATCTCAGGTATCATAATATCATCCTCTCTAATTTCTTTTAAATACTTTAAAGCATTTAATCCTGCAAAAGCAGCAGCTCTCCACTTTTTTCTTTCTGACAATAACCTTCCTTTAAATCCATATGCAGCAGCTTGGAAAAAAGCACCGTCAATCATATTTCCACTATCATAAACTTTCTTAGATAGAGATATTGATTTATCCATTAATTCTAAAAAAATATTATCAAGTCGTTCAATTTCTTTATTTTCTTTAATGTCAGATAAACCTGAATAAACATCAATCCTCCACCAAATACTTAATCCTTTTAAAAAAATTGGGAGAGGGTGATCTTTATATTCTTGTACTAACCAATTAAATTCTTTATCTGCTTCATCAAATTTAAAATCATACATTTTATTAATTGCTGCTGTGGCCTCTATTTGAATATCTAGATTTGTTAATATACTTGTAGTATCCTGTGGATATATAAAAATTATATTGAAAAAGTAGAAGAAGATAATCTTAAAATAATTCATAATATTTAAGCAAAATAAGTGAATCATTAAGAATATGATTATAATTATTTTAATTATTTTCGCCTGTAATCTATTAAAATGAAAGAATACAAAAAACTAAATAATTATACGGGCTGGATAACATTTTTAATCGCTCTCATAGTATATTCAATCACAGTAGAAGATACTGCTAGTTTTTGGGATGCTGGAGAATTTATTGCAGTATCAAGTAAGCTAGAAGTACCTCATCCTCCTGGTGCTCCCTTTTACCTATTACTTGGTAGGTTTTTTTCATTTTTTTCATTTGGTGATCCAGAGAAAATAGCATTAGCAATTAATTTTTTGAGCGTTGTATCAAGTGCTTTTACAATACTTTTTTTGTTTTGGACAATTACTTATTTAACATCAAAAATTATAAAAACTGATAGTTTCAACAATATACTGATTGTATTAATTTCAGGATTAACAGGTGCATTAACCTTTACATTCACTGATTCTTTTTGGTTTTCTGCCGTGGAAGCTGAAGTTTATGCTATGTCATCTTTTTTTACTGCATTTGTATTTTGGGCAATACTTAGATGGGAGAGTTCAGAAAATAATAAAATTCAAAATAGATGGATTATTTTAATAGCCTACATGATGGGTTTATCTATTGGAGTTCATCTACTTAATTTAGTAGCTATTCCAGCGCTTGCTCTAATAATATATTTTAAGAAAACAAAAAAAATATCTTTATTAGGATTAATATTTTCATTAGCATTAGGTTTAATTATAGTAGGTTTTATTGTAGAAGGAATTATACCTGGATTACCATCTATAGCTAGTTTTTTAGAAAGACTTTTTGTTAATTCATTTGGTTTACCATTTGGATCAGGTATAATATTTTTTATACTATTTTTTATTTTATGTCTATCATACTTAATATGGTATTCTCAGAAAAAGGAAAAGGAAATATTAAATACATCTATTTTAGCACTCACTTTTATTTTAATTGGATATTCTTCATATTCTTTAGTTTTAATCAGATCTAATTATAATCCACCAATTGATGAAAACAATCCTGAAAATATTTTGAATTTCATTTCTTACCTTAAAAGAGAGCAATATGGATATAGACCATTATTTAGGGGTCAATATTTTGATGCTGAAGTTGTTAGACAGGAAGAAAGTGGTATAAGTTATAAAAAGGGAAAGGATAGATATGAAGTAAAGGAGAAAAAATTTAGATATGTATATGACCCAAAGAGAAGTACTCTTTTTCCAAGAATGTATAGTGGATCACCAAATCATATTGAAAGATATAAAGAGATTACAGGATTATCTCAAAATCAAAAACCTACATTTTCTGATAATATTGAATTCTTTATAAAATACCAAGTTGGACATATGTACCTTAGATATTTGATGTGGAATTTTTCTGGAAGATCATCTGATATACAAAATGCAAATTGGTTGGGATTACAAAATGTATTTGATGAAGTTCCATATCAATTGGAAATAAATAAAGCTAGAAATAATTATTATATGATACCCCTTCTTCTTGGAATAATAGGCTTATTTTTTCAATACTACAAAGACAATAAAAACTTCTATGTTGTTGCTTTACTTTTTATATTAACTGGATTAGCGTTAGTTGTATATCTTAATAGTCCTCCAACTGAACCCAGAGAAAGAGATTATATTTATGCGGGTTCTTACTATGCTTTTTCTATATGGATAGGTTATGGATCTCTATTTATTTTTCATATGATCAATAAATTTATAAAAAAAGAAAAAATTGCTATCGTATTGACTTTTATTATTTCTCTATCCTCTCCACTAATATTAGCAAAAGAAAATTGGGATGATCATGACAGATCCAATAGATATCTTACAGTTGATTCAGCAAAAAATTTACTTAATTCTTGCGCTCCAAATTCAATATTATTTACTGGTGGAGATAATGACACATTTCCATTATGGTATGTTCAAGAAGTTGAAAACTTTAGAACTGATGTACGAGTAATAGTACTTAGTTATTTTAATACCGATTGGTATATTGAACAAATGATGAGCAAAAAAAATCTTTCTGAAAAGATAAAATTTTCAATTGATTTAGATAATTACATTCAAGGTGGGTTGAACGATTATCTTCCTTATGTGAATAATCCTAGAATTCAAAATGTAGCTATCAACCTTAAAGGTTATATTAATCTTGTTCAAAGAAATAGCAAAGCAATACAAGTTCCAACCTCAGTAAGCAACTATAATTCAATACCCTCAAAATCATTCTGGCTATCAATAGATAGAAATGCTCAAAACATAATCCCACAAAAATTTAAGAATTTTAAACAAGATACATTATTTGTTAGCTTAAAAAGTAATAAAGGAGGATTAGAGAAAAAAGATTTGGCATTTTTGGATTTATTACAAGCTAATAATTGGGAAAGGCCAATTTATTTTAATAATACATCTCTAAATGGAATAAATCTAGATTTAAAAAGAAACGTTATTCAAGAGGGTTTTGCTTATAGACTATATCCTGTTTTAAATTCTGCATCTGGAAATTTAGTTAATACCGAATTAATGTATGAGAATATAATGAATAACTCTTATTGGAGAGGGTTAAATGATTCAAAGGCATATTTTTCAGAAGATCACAGAGGTTTTATAATGAATTACAGATCTACATTTAATACTTTAATAAAAAATTTAATAAATAAAGGAGCTTATAATGAAGCTTTTGAAGTCATAAAAAAATCTATAGAGTTAATTCCTGATAAAGCAATAATGTATGATCACTTTTCTGTCCAACTTGTAGAATTCCTTTTAGATATAAAATCTAAATCAAAATTAGAAACTGAGGATTTAGCAAATAAAATTGCTAATATAATTGGAGAAAGATCAGATGAAATATTAAACTATTATTATGACAACAAAATCAATGACAAATATGAAATTAATAGGAATCTTGTTTCTTTAAATACACTTGCAAGAGCTTATAATAAGTTTCCTGATAAAGAATTATCAAAAAAATATAGAGATCTTTTTGAAAAAAATTATTCTAGGAATTCTTCGAATTAATTTTTAGAAAATTTAAATATTTTTCTATTACTATCTTTCTGATTATTAATTGACAAAAAGTAATAACCATTATTATAGTTATTTAAATCAAATCTAATTTCATCATCTGAAATTTTCTCCTTAATAATTAACATTTCATTACCTATTAAAGAATGAATTGAAAATTTAAGATCATCTATTTCTATTTCAGAGTTAATTTTTAGATTGATATAATCAGTGGCCGGATTTGGATATAAATCAATTTTATATTTTTCACTTTTTTCTTGAGAAAAAATTAAGTTGAAATTCATTATTAGTACAGATAATAATATTTTAATCATACTTAAAAATAAAATAAATTCATTTTAATATCAAAAAATAAAATATTAAGAAAAGTTAAAACTATCAAAACAACTCTTCAGCCCTATTAGAGATCCAATCTCCGACTTCAATAGTTGAGAAACTATTTTCACTATTTATGTCTTCTGTTACAATATTATTAACAAGAGCATCCTCTACTGCTTTCTCAATTATTTCAGCTTCTTCTTTTAAATTAAATGTATGATCAAGCATCATTGCAGCAGATAAAATCATAGCCATTGGATTTGCAATACCTTTACCTGCTGCTTGGGGATAAGATCCATGAATAGGTTCATATAATGAAATTCTATTACCAACTGAAGCAGAGGGTAACATGCCTAATGATCCGGTTATAACTGATGCCTCATCTGTTATAATATCTCCAAACATGTTTTCGGTAAGTATCACATCAAAATCCTTTGGATTTGTTATAATTTTCATAGCTGCATTATCTACAAACAAAAATGAAACTTTGATCTTTGGATACATTTTTGATATTTTTTGAACAACTTCTCTCCATAATCTAGATGTTTCTAAAACATTTGCTTTATCAATTAGTGTTAAGTGTTTTTTTCTTTTTTGTGCATCCTTAAAAGCTAAATGACTTATTCTTTCAATCTCTTTAATTTCATATGAACAAGTGTCAAATGCATGAGATCTATCATCAGAAATTCCTTTATTTCCAAAATAAATTCCACTTGTTAATTCTCTATATACAACAAAATCTGTTCCAGAAACTATATTCTTTTTAATTGGCGAATTATCAATTATAGAATCATAAGTTTTAACAGGTCTAATATTAGCAAAAAGACCAAGATATTTTCTCATTTCAAGTAACCCATCCTCAGGCCTAACCTTTGCTTTTGGATCATTATCATATTTTGGATCTCCGATTGCTCCAAAGAGAATAGCATCAGAATTATCACATATTTTTTTAGTAGAGTCAGGAAAAGGATTACCTTCCAAATCAATAGCAGAAGCACCAACTAAACATTTGTTAAATTCAAAGTTTACTTTTATTTTATTAGAGATAACATTTAAAACTTTTAAAGCTTCATTAATTACCTCTGGACCAATCCCATCACCAGAAAGAACCGCTATTTTATTTGTCATTTATTTTTTCAAAATTTAAAATTTTTTCTTTCTGACTTAATAAATAATCAATATTATCAAACCCATTTAATAAACATGTTTTATTATATTCATTAATTTCAAATATTTCATGAATATCTCCATCAAGAGATTTAAAACACTGTTTTTCTAAATCTACACTAAATGATGAATTGAAATCATTATTAACTTTTTCAAATATTTTATTAATTATAACATTATCTAATTGTATAACTAATAATCCATTATTTAATGCATTATTTTTAAAAATATCGGCAAAAAAACTACTCAAGACAACTCTAAATCCATAATCATAAATTGCCCATGCAGCATGTTCTCTGCTAGAACCACAACCAAAGTTCCTACCAGCCAAAAGAATTTTAGAATTATTTTTGATCCTATTTAATTCAAAACTTTCTATTAATTTACCATTACTATATCTCCAATCTCTAAACAAATTATCTCCAAAACCATCTCTTGTTACAGATTTTAAAAACCTTGCTGGTATAATTTGGTCTGTATCAATATTTTCAATATTAAGAGGCATTATTGATGAATCAAACTTTACAAACTTCTCCATTCTAATTATTTCTAATATCAGTTATAAATCCATTAATAGCTGAAACTGCTGCAGTTGCTGGACTTGCTAAAAAAGTTCTTGCTCCTGGACCTTGTCTACCTTCAAAATTTCTATTTGAGGTAGAGACACAATATTTTTCTTTTGGAATTTTATCTTCATTCATAGCTAGACAAGCAGAACAACCAGGTTGCCTAAATTCAAAACCTGCATTTTTAAAAACTTTATCAATACCCTCTTGAATTGCAACTTTTTCAACAGATTTTGATCCAGGAATTACCCATGCATTTACATGATCCGCTTTCTTTTTACCTTTAATTAAGTTTGAGGCAATTCTTAAATCTTCTATTCTAGAATTTGTACAGCTACCAATAAAAACATAATCGATTTTTTTATTTAATAAACTCTCTCCTGGATTCAAACCCATATAATCTAAAGATTTATTATATGATTCTATGGATGTATTCTTAGAAGATTTAGGTATATAATCACTAACTTTAATTCCCATTCCAGGATTTGTTCCATAAGTAATCATTGGTTCAATATCCGAAGCATCAAAATTTAAAATTTTATCATAATTAGCATCTTTATCAGATCTAAGTCTCTTCCATTCACCAATTGCTTTTTTAAATTTATCACCTTGTGGACTAAATTTTTTATTTCTTAAATAATCAAATGTAACATCATCAGGAGCAATTATTCCTCCTCTAGCACCCATCTCTATACTCATATTACAGATTGTCATTCTAGCTTCCATAGATAAAGATTCAATAGCTGAACCAGAATATTCAACAAAATAACCTGTTCCGCCTGACGCAGATATTTTAGAAATTATATATAGGATTATATCTTTAGAATATACACCATCATTTAACTCCCCATCAATTTTAATTAACATTTTTTTTGGTTTATATTGAAGAATACATTGTGTTGATAAAACCATTTCTACTTCACTAGTTCCAATACCAAAAGCGATTGATCCAAAAGCACCATGAGTTGATGTGTGACTATCACCACAAACTATGGTCATGCCTGGTTGGGTTATACCTAATTCAGGTCCAATCACATGAACAATTCCTTGATATTTATGACCTAAGCCAAATAGATTTATATTATGTTCTTTACAGTTATTTGTTAATGTCTCTACTTGGTTTCTTGAAAGAGCTTCTTTGATCGGCAAATGTTGATTAATTGTGGGAACATTATGATCTGCAGTTGCTATTGTTTTATCTGGTCTAAAAACTTTAATATTTCTCTTTTTTAATCCTGAAAAAGCCTGTGGACTTGTAACTTCATGGATTAAATGTTTATCAATATATAGAACACTTGGGCCATTAGATATTGAATCAACTACATGTTTATCCCAAACCTTATCAAAAATAGTTTTTGCCATTAACTATATTTTTTCATTAATTTATAGAGATCTTCATCATGAAGGAGTTTTTTTTCATCTGCCATTTCTATAAATTTAATATAAATAGTTTCTAACTCAACTTTAGAAAAACTAAAACCTAATAGTTGAAGCCTATGTTTAAGAGCTGCTCTGCCACTTCTTGCAGTTAGGTCAATTGAGGATGCCTTCAAACCAACATCCTCAGGATTAATAATTTCATAATTTTCCCTGTGTTTTAGGAAGCCATCTTGATGAATACCAGATGAATGAGCAAAAGCATTTGCACCAACAATAGCTTTATTTCTTTGAATTGGCATATTCATCATTCTACTTACTTTCTTGCTTATTGGTGTAATTTTTTTTGATTTAATCCCTGTATCTAAATTTAAATCTGGATGGGCCCTTAAAGCCATTACAACTTCTTCTAAGGATGTATTTCCAGCTCTCTCACCTATTCCATTAATAGTTGCTTCAAATTGACGGGCACCATTTTGAAGACCAGCAATAGTATTAGCTGTAGCTAAACCCAAATCATTATGACAATGAACTGATAATATAGCTTTATCAATATTAGGGACATTATCCATAAGATATTTAATTTTTTTAGCGAAAATCTCTGGCAAATTATATCCCGTAGTATCAGGAATATTAATAACAGTTGCTCCTGCTTTTATAACTTCTTCTACCATTTTACATAAAAAATCTTCATCAGCTCTACCGGCATCCTCAGCATAAAATTCAATATCATTAAAAAACTTAGAAGAATATTTTACAGCAGCAATAGCCTGCTCCAAAATTTTTTCTCTTGTAGAATTAAACTTATTTTTTATGTGAATGTCTGAAGCACCTATCCCTGTGTGAATTCTTTTTCTTTTAGCATTTTTTAATGCTAGATTAGCCATATCAATATCAGATATTACAGCCCTAGAAAGTGCACATATTATAGATTTTTTTACAACTTTTGAAATTTCATTAACTGAATTAAAATCACCAGGACTTGATATAGGGAAACCAGCTTCAATAATATCAACACCAAGAGATTCAAGATCAAGAGCTATTTCAACTTTTTCTTTTGTATTTAGTTGACAACCAGGTACTTGTTCACCGTCTCTTAATGTTGTATCAAAAACATAAACTTTTTCTTTTCCCATAAAGTAAACGCTACATGTTATTAACAATTTCCTTTGCAAAATCAGAACATGATAATAGAGTGGCACCACTCATTAATCTCTCAAAATCATAAGTAACCCTACCAGACTCTATAGATTTAGTTAATCCAATATGAATTAACTCTTTAGCTTCATTCCAACCTAAATGCTCTAACATCATTGCTCCAGATAATATTACAGATCCAGGATTCACCTTATCTTGACCAGCATATTTTGGTGCAGTACCATGAGTTGCTTCAAATATGGCATGACCTGACTCATAATTTATATTAGCCCCTGGAGCGATACCTATACCGCCTACAATTGCAGCTAATGCATCAGATATATAATCACCATTAAGGTTCATAGTGGCTATCACAGAATATTCTTTTGGTCTTAACAATATTTGTTGAAGAAAAGCATCAGCAATAACATCTTTAATTATAATTTGATTAGAACCATTTTGAATTACTTGCCAAGGTCCACCCTCATAATCTTTTGCTCCAAATTCTTCTTTTGCTATTTGGTATCCCCAATCTCTAAAAGAACCCTCCGTGTACTTCATTATATTTCCCTTATGAACAAGAGTAACAGAACTTCTATTGTTTTTAATAGCATATTCTATTGATGAACGAACTAACCTATAAGTTCCCTCAATTGATATAGGTTTAATTCCTATTCCAGCAGTATCTGGAAATCTAATTTTATCAAACCTGTCTTTAAAATTATTTTTTATAAGTTCTTTAATTTTTTGATTCTCTTCAGTGCCATTTTCAAATTCAATTCCAGCATAAATATCCTCAGTATTTTCTCTAAAAATAACCATATCAGTAGTTGATGGATCTTTCACTGGAGATGGGGTACCATTAAACCATCTAACTGGTCTAACACAAGCAAATAAATCTAACTTCTGTCTAAGAGCAACATTAAGAGAAGTAATTCCTCCACCTACTGGTGTAGTTAATGGACCCTTAATACCTACTAAATATTCTTGGAAAATATCTAATGTTTCCTGAGGTAACCAGTCACCTGTATTATTATAAGCTTTTTCCCCAGCAAGCACCTCTTTCCAAAATATTTTTTTTTCTCCTTTATAAGCTTTTTCTACAGCTGAATCAAAAACTAACTTACTTGCAGACCAAATATCTACACCAATACCATCCCCTTCAATAAATGGAATTATAGGATCATTAGGGACATCTATTTTACCATTGTTAAATTTTATTTTACTTCCTTCCATAAATATGCATTTTTTGTCAAATAGAAAGCAATTATAGATATTTTTTATCTAAAGGAATAGATAATTATAAAATGATTTTACTTCCATTTAATGTTACATCCCATACTTGGAAATTGGTTTTCATCTATAATTTTATTTGATAAAATAGCATCAATTGCATTTCTTAAATCTTTTCCGTCTATATCATCTTCATTACCAGGTGAAGATGAATCTAATCTACCCCTGTAAACTAACTTATTCTCATTATTAAATAAATAAAACTCTGGAGTACATTCAGCTTTAAACATTCTTGCTACATCCTGTGATTCATCAAAAAGATAAGGGATATTAAGGTTTAGATTTTTAAAAAGTGTTTTCATTTTTTCAGGAGAATCCTCAGGATAATTAATTACATCATTTGAACTAATAGCCATAAATCTAATTTGCTCTTCATATTTTGATATCATTTTTTTGATTTCGTCATGATAATGAATAACATATGGGCAATGATTACAAATTATCATTACAACAGTATTTTTTGAAGGTCTTATATTCTTTGTAGAGTATATCTCATTATTTAAAACATTTAATAATTCAAATTCAGGCAATTTCGTACCTAAAGGAAGCATTTGAGAATATGTTAAAGCCATTATTTTATTATATTTAGATTATTAACTAAATTAAATTTAATATCATTTAACCTAAAGTCATGAAAAATTCCTTCCTAATTATTTTTTTATTTTTTTCAAGTCAAGTTTTAAGTCAAATTGAAAAAGCACCAGATAGATATAGAGGAGAGGGACCATTTAACCAATTAATAATTAGAGGTGCAACTTTAATAAATGGCAATGGAGCCCCACCAACTGGACCAGTTGATATAGTTATTGAAAAGAATAAAATTATAAGTATTAGAAATGTTGGTTATCCAGGTCTTGATATTAAAGAGAGTAGAAGACCTTTAGCAAAGCCAGGAGCTAAAGAAATTGATGCCCACGGAAAATATGTTCTCCCTGGACTTATTGATATGCATGGTCATATTTCCTCACAAAGAGAAGGTACTGCTGAATATGTTTTTAAATTGTGGATGGCTCATGGAATAACTACTATAAGAGATCCTTCTTGTGGTCAAGGACTTGATTGGGTTCTCCATCAGAAAGAGGAAAGTAAAAAAAATAGCATTACAGCACCAAGAATTTTAGCGTATACAAGTTTCGGTCAAGGAGCAAAAAATGGAATAAATACTCCAGAAGAAGCTGTAAATTGGGTTAGAAAAAATGCTGATAGAGGAGCTGATGGTATTAAGTTTTTTGGTTCTAGACCTGATATATTTAAAGCTGCTCTTCAAGAAAACAAAAGATTAGGATTAAGGTCTGCTTGTCACCATGCACAAATGGACGTGTCTGAAATGAATGTGTTAGAGACTGCAAGAAATGGTCTAACTACTATGGAACACTGGTACGGTCTACCAGAAGCTTTATTTGAAGACAAAACAGTTCAAAATTATCCAGTAGAATATAATTATATGAATGAAGGTGATCGATTTGAGGAAGCTGGAAAACTTTGGAAACAGGCTGCCGAACCCTATTCTAAAAAATGGAATGATGTAATGAATGAATTAATATCTCTTGATTTTACTATTGATGTGACATTTGTACCCTATAGTGTATTTAGAGATGTACAAAGAGCAAGTAGCTTGCCGTGGCATAAGGACTATACAAGACCTAAGCTTCTTAAGTTCTTCCTTCCAGCCAGAGATTCCCATGCTGCAGCTTATTACGATTGGGGGTCAGAATTAGAAACTGTTTGGAAAGATAATTATAAGTTGTGGATGACTTTTATTAATGAATATAAAAATAGAGGTGGAAGGGTTACTGCAGGTGCAGATTCTGGATACATGTATAATTTATATGGATTTGGATATGTACAAGAACTTGAATTATTAAGAGAGGCTGGATTTCATCCAATGGAGGTGATTAGAGCTGCTACCCTACATGCAGCAGAGGCTATTGGAATGGAAGATCAAATTGGATCTGTTGAAACTGGAAAACTTGCTGATTTAATAATAATGGATCAAAATCCGCTGAAAAATCTTAAGTATTTATATGCCACTGGGGATATCAAGCTTGAAAATAATGAGGTGATAAGAGTTGGTGGAGTATCAAAAACTATAAAAGACGGTATAATTTTTGATGCTAGAGAGCTATTAGAAGATGTTAAGAAAATTGTGGATAAAGAGAAAAGTAATACACCAGGGTGGGAAAAACTATTATTTGAAAATATTAAAAGAAAATAAAATTAATTATAATCCTAATTCTTTAAGTTGATCATTATCAATTTGAGATGGTGAATTTATCATAACATCTCTACCCGAAGTGTTCTTAGGGAATGCAATAAAATCTCTTATAGATTCTTTTCCACCAAATAGGGCACAGAGTCTATCAAATCCAAAAGCTATACCCCCATGAGGCGGTGTGCCATATTTAAATGCATTAAGTAAAAATCCAAACTGATTATTTGCCTCCTCTTTTGTAAAGCCTAATATCTCAAAAACTTTCTCTTGAAGAACCCTATCATGAATTCTAATTGATCCTCCTCCTATTTCTACTCCATTTATTACAAGGTCGTATGCATTAGCTCTAACTTTTTCTGGGCTTGAGTTAATAAGATCAATATCATCTTCAATTGGAGATGTAAAAGGATGATGCATAGCATGGTATCTTTTTGATTCTTCATCCCATGAAACTAATGGAAAGTTAACAACCCAAACAGGATTAAAGATTTCCGGGTCTCTGAGATTTAATTTGTCCCCCATAAGTAATCTTAGGGATGACATGGCAGAAAAGGTTTGCTTCTTTTCACCTGCTAGAATTAGAATTAAATCTAATGGATTAGAATTATTTTCACTAGCAATCACTTTTAAATCCTCAGAGGAATAGAATTTATCAACTGAAGATTTTAAAGTACCATCTTCATTATTTTTAATATACACTAAACCTTTAGAACCAATCTGAGGTGTTTTCACAAATTCAGTAAGTTCATCTATCTGCTTTCTTGAAAAATTACTGCACCCTTTAACATTAATTGATAAAACTACCTGAGAGTCATCAAATACCTTAAAACCTTTTCCTTGAACAATTGACGTGATATCATGAAATTTCATTCCAAACCTTAAATCAGGCTTATCAGACCCATAATATTTAATTGAATCATTATACTCTATAATAGGTATTTCACCTAAATCCTTTTCTAATATTTTTTTAAATAAATATGTAATGAGACCACCAAAGTTTTCTAAAACATCTTCACGATCCACAAAAGACATCTCACAATCTATTTGTGTAAATTCTGGTTGTCTATCTGCTCTTAGATCTTCATCTCTAAAACACTTAACCAACTGATAATATTTATCAAAACCAGAAACCATAAGTAATTGTTTGAATGTTTGCGGTGACTGAGGCAGAGCATAAAATTCTCCTAAATTCATTCTTGAAGGAACAACAAAATCTCTTGCCCCCTCCGGTGTGGACTTAATCAATACTGGAGTTTCAATTTCAAGAAATTTTTTAGAGTTGAGATAATTTCTTGTCTCTTGCATTAAGCTATGTCTTAGTTTAATATTTTTTTGAAGTGGAGATCTCCTTAAATCTAGATATCGATATTTCATTCTTAAATCTTCACCTCCATCAGTTTCATCTTCAATTGTAAATGGAGGTACATCTGACTTATTTAAGTATTTTATTTCAGAAACTTTTATTTCAATATCTCCTGTATCCATATTTGGATTTTTTGAGAGCCTTTCAGAAACTTCTCCTTGAATTTTAATTACATATTCTCGACCACATTTTTTTGCTAATTCAAAAGTATTTTTTCCAGAGAACTCTTCTTGAAAAATTAATTGAGTTATTCCATACCTATCTCTTAGGTCTATCCAAATAACTTTTCCTTTATCTCTAATTTTATGAGCCCAGCCAGATAAAACTACATTGGATTTAATATCTGTTTTTCTTAACTCTCCACAATTATGTGTTCTTAACATCGGTAATGACTTTCAACAAAATTAATAGAATTATGAAGAATGCATGAATTTTTTTTATAATCTTACATGGCTAATGAACATATTAAAAAACAACAACGAATATTTTATGAAAATGGCTCTTAAAGAAGCTGAATCTGCTTACGAGGAAGAGGAAATACCAATTGGAGCTGTGGTTGTTCATAATAATAAAGTCATTAGTAAAGGTCATAATCAATCCCAAAGGTTAAATGATGCTACGGCACATGCAGAAATGATAGCAATTACTTCTGCACAAAATAAAATTGGCAGTAAATATTTAAATGATTGTGAACTATATGTAACATTAGAACCATGTATGATGTGCAGTGGAGCTATACATCTCTCTAAAATAAAAAAAGTAGTTTATGCCCTAGACGATAAAGAGAAAGGCTATTTAAGAAAATCGAAAGAAGAGTTAAATAAAAAACTGATCATTATCTCAAATATTCTTGAGTCCGAGTCAAAAAATCTATTAGAATCTTTTTTCTTTAAATTAAGAAGCTGAACCTTCAGTATTTAAAGTAAAATTCTTAAATTAAATAAAATTAGTTAACACTTAAATAATAATAATATGTCATTCACTTTACCAGATTTACCTTATGCTCAAAATGCTTTAGAACCCCACATAGATTCTACAACCATGGAGATTCACCATAAGAGACATCATAACCTTTACATAACTAATCTAAATAATGCTATTCAAAATACTAATCTTGAAGGATTATCGATAGAGGATTTATGTAAAAATCATTCAGATAATGTAGCTGTAAGAAACAATGGAGGTGGTCATTACAATCATTCATTATTTTGGAATATTTTATCCCCCAATGGAGGCGGAGATCCTGATGGTAAATTAAAAGAAATGATATTAGGAAGTTTTGGAGACTTAGATAATTTTAAAGAGAAATTTAAAAATGCTGCTATGACACGTTTTGGTTCTGGTTGGGCATGGTTATGTCAGGTAAATGATCACCTGGAAATATGTTCTACTGCTAATCAGGACAATCCACTAATGCCAGGAATTTGTAATGATAATAGTAATATTTTAATGGGAATAGATGTCTGGGAACATGCATATTATCTTAACTATCAGAATAAAAGAGTTGAGTATATAGATGCTTTCTTTAATATTTTAAATTGGGAAGAAATAAATAATAGATTAAAGTAATTACAAATGGATAATAGAAGAGGATTTATCAAAAATGCTGCAAAAATTGGATTTGGATCTCAGTTTCTTTTTAATACTCCTCTTGAGTTAATTGCAAATAATAGATACAAAATATCATCTAACGATAAAATTAATTTTGGTGTAATTGGTTGTAAGGGAATGGGATGGAGTGATATGGCTTCAATATTAAAAAATAGTGAGACTGACTGCATAGCTCTTTGTGATGTTGATGATACTGTTCTTCAGGAAAGATCAAAAAATGTAAAAGATATTACTGGAAAAAAACCTAAAATCTATAAAGATTACAGGAAATTATTAGAAAATAAAGATATTGACGCCGTTGTTATTGGGACACCGGATCACTGGCATTGTTTAAATTTAGTGGATGCTCTTAGCGCTGATAAACATATATATTGTGAGAAACCTATTTCAAATTCAATTGAGGAAGCTGACATAATGTTAAAAGCTTCATTAGAAGCTAAAAAATGTGTTCAAGTAGGTCAATGGCAGAGAAGTGGCGGGCAATATAAAGAAGCTATGGAATATTTATGGTCAGGCAAAATTGGAAAAGTAAGATTAGTGAAAGTTTGGGCTTATATGGGTTGGTACGGATGGGTAGATAATTTTAAAGATACTGATACTCCTAAAGGTGTAGACTATAATATGTGGTTAGGTCCTGCTCCTTTAAGAAAGTTTAATCAAAATAGATTCCATGGTAGTTTTAGATGGTACTGGGATTATGCTGGTGGCCTAATGACTGACTGGGGAGTTCACGAAATTGATATAGCACTTTGGGGAATGAATGCTAAAAACCCGTTATCAATTTCAGCAGCAGGAGGTAAGTTTGCCTATCCTAGTCAAGATACCGAGACACCAGATTCGCTTCAAACTATATATGAATACAAACACTTTACAATGTTATGGGAACATGCTAATGGAATCGATGGTGGAAACTATGGATTAGCAGAAGGAATTGCTTTTATTGGAAGTAAATGAACTATAGTCGTAAATAGGACTGGGTGGGAAGTAATTCCAGAAAAAGATCACCGTAATAGCAAAGACTTATTTATTGAAAAAATTCCTAGAACTACTTATGACTGGGATCAAGTTCGAAAAAAGTATGGTAACCCACTTGATTTACATACAGCAAACTTTGTTGATAGTATTAAAAAAAATGATCCGTCAATTTTAAACTGTGGAATAGAAAGTGGGAGTCAAGTTTCAAAAGTTGCTCATATGGGTAATGTTGCTTTTAGAAGCGGGTCAAAAATCAGATGGAATGAAGAAAAAAATAATTTTGATAATTCTTCAGCAAATAATCTTATTATACCTAAATATAATAATGGATGGAGTTTACCATCTTTATGATTTATTTTCTAATATTTTTTGTAATTCAATATTTTCATCTCTAAGCCTTGCTGCTTCGTAGAAGTCTAATTTATCAGCTGCTTTATTCATATCTTTAGTGTTTTTAGATACTATTTTTTCAATCTCATCAACTGACATATTTTTAATAACAGGATCAATCTCTAGCTTTGAAATAAATTTTTTCTCCTTAACCTTTTCTTGTGCTACTGTAGTTTGAGAGAGAATATTTTCTTTTGATTTTATAACAGTTTTTGGAATAATATTATGTTTTAAATTATAATCATTTTGTATTTTTCTTCTCCTATTTGTTTCGTCAATAGTAGCTTTGATAGATTTTGTTATTTTATCAGCATACATAATAACTAATCCATTAGAATTTCTCGCTGCTCTACCTACTGTCTGAATTAAAGATTTTTCATTTCTTAAAAATCCTTCTTTATCTGCATCTAAAATAATTACCAAAGAAACCTCAGGAAGATCTAATCCCTCTCTAAGTAAATTAACTCCAACTAAAACATCAAAATTGCCTAATCTTAAATCTCTTAAAATATTTACTCTTTCTAAAGAATCTATTTCAGAATGTATATATCTTGTACTGATACCATTATTATCTAAATACTTAGTTAATTCTTCTGACATTCTTTTAGTAAGGGTTGTTATTAAAACCCTTTCTTTAACCTCTATCCTTCTATGGACTTCATTAATTATATCATCAATTTGATTATGGGTCTTTCTTACTTCAATAGGAGGATCTAATAAGCCAGTTGGCCTTATAATCTGTTCAACAATTGCACCTCCAGAACAAGAAAGTTCATAATCGGATGGTGTTGCACCTACAAATACTACATTGTTAATTAAGGATTCAAACTCTTGAAAATTTAAGGGTCTATTATCTAGAGCTGATGGTAGACGGAAACCATAATCTACAAGATTCATTTTTCTTGATCTATCTCCTCCCCACATTGCTCTTATTTGTGGTAATGTAACATGACTTTCATCTATAAACATTAAATAATCCTTTGGGAAATAATCTAAAAGACAAAATGGTCTCTTACCTGGACTTCTCCTATCAAAATATCTAGAATAATTTTCAACTCCAGAACAATATCCTATTTCACTTATCATTTCAATATCAAACTCTGTCCGCTCTTTTATCCTTTTAGCCTCATAAAACTTTCCCTCTTTCTCAAAAAAATTTATTTGCTTTTCTAAATCATTTTCAATTTCTTCTAGAGCAACATCAATAGTTTCTTTTGATGTAACAAATAAATTTGCTGGGTATATTTTTATATCATTAACATTGATAATTGTTTTCCCTGAAATAGGATCAACTTTTTGAATACTTTCAACTTCTTCACCCCAAAAAATAATTCTAATAATAAAATCAGCATAGGCTAAATAAATATCTAAAGTATCTCCTTTTAATCTAAATGTTCCTCTTTTAAAATCATCATCATGAGATCTTTCATATAGAATGTCTACTAAAGAAAAGAGAAAATCTTTTAATTTAATATTTTGACCAACGCTTATATCTATAATATTTTTTCCAAAATCATCAGGATTTCCAATTCCATAAATACATGAGACTGATGCTACAACTATTACATCATTTCTTCCAGATAATAGAGATGATGTTGCACTCAACCTTAATTTTTCAATTTGTTCATTTATAGATAAATCTTTTTCTATATATACATTAGAGCTGGGTATGTAAGCCTCTGGCTGGTAATAATCATAATATGATATAAAGTACTCTACTGAATTATTTGGAAAAAAAGTTTTTAACTCACCATATAATTGAGCAGCTAATGTTTTATTATGTGAGATTATTAATGTTGGTTTATTTATCTCCTTAATTACATTAGCCATTGTAAAAGTTTTTCCTGAACCTGTGACTCCAAGTAATACTTGATGTTTATCATTATTTTTTAAACCATTAACGAGAAGATTAATTGCTTGAGGTTGATCACCTTGCGGTGAAAATTCAGAGTGTAAATCAAATTCCAAATTATTACAAATTATTTATTCCATAATTTCCACGAAAGCTCAGCCTGATTTATAAGCATTTCATGTCCATTTTTAATTTTTGCACCTCTATTTTCACATAGAGATAAAAGTTTAGTTTTTCTAGGGTTATATACTAAATCAAAAACAAAATGTTCATTATTTATTTCATCAAAATTTAATTTAGGATATTTTTTAACATTAGGAAACATTCCAAGAGGTGTAGTGTTTATTATTAATTTATGAGTATTCAATAATTTTTTATTAAATAATTCATCATATGAGATTTTATTTTTGGATGACTCTCTAGAAATAAGATTAAAGGGAATATTTAATTCATTCAATGTATATTTAATAGCTTTAGAACTTCCTCCAGTTCCAAGAATAAGAGCAGAAATATTATTAATGGATAATTTCCAATTTAAGAGACTAAATTTAAAACCTAAATAATCAGTATTAAATCCAATTAACTTTCCATCTAAAATTTTAATTGTATTAACAGAACCAATTTTTCTTGCGGTTTCATCTAATTCATCAAGAAATGAAATGATTTTTTCTTTATATGGTATAGTAACATTTAACCCTACTAATTCAGGATTATCAATTATTATATTATTTAACTTATTAAGATCATCAATCTCATAATTATTATAACTAACATTATTTAACTTTTCATTTTCAAATTTTCTCTCAAAATATGTTTTTGAGAATGAATGCTCAAGTGGATATCCTATTAAACCAAACTTTTTCATTTCCCTTTAAGATAATTTGAAATAAATGCGGATGAAATAAATATAAATAATGATAAAATGAGATCACTTGTTTCACCAAAAGGCAGAACCATCTCTTGATTTAACTGCCATGGCCAAACTTTATTTAGAGCTCCTAACATCAATCCTGAAAGAAAAAAAATAGTTATTCTATAGTATTTGTTAATTAACCAATAAATAATTTTAGAAAAAGATAATATTCCTAAAATTGCTCCCATTGAAAATATAGAAATATTAATGAGATTTAAAGATGATATTGAGTCAAGCATAAACTGATACTTTCCTAAAATTAATAGTATATAACTTCCTGAAATCCCAGGTAGTAACATAGCTGAGATAGCAACAAAACCAGATAAAAAAATAGAAAAAAAACTATTGGATGTTGAGAATGGTTCTATAAACATTAGAAGAAAACCAATAATAAATCCGAATACCATATATGATACATCATAAACTGATCTTGGAACAGAATTTCTAATTAATCTAATTGAAGAAAAGAATATTAACCCAAAAAAAAATGATAAGAGAAAAGGTTTATGGTTAACTATCAAATATGAAATAAGTTTAGAAAAAATAAAAATTGATGATAAAATTCCAAAAAATACTGGAAAGAGAAATTTAAAATTTAATTGTTCATCTAATTTTCTAAAATCTAATTTTAATAGAGATGTAATTGTTGAAAGGTTTATAGACTTTAAAGAACTAATAAATTCTTTATAAATTCCCAATAAAAGAGCAATAGTACCACCAGAAATTCCTGGAATTAAATCAGAAATCCCCATTGCCATACCCTTTATAAAAAGAATTGAACGATCATAAAGTGACATGTTAGATATATTGATTAAAAGTATCACCCCTTAAACCAACTCTTATTGTCTCAAGAGATATCACCTCATTCCCTGAAATATTACCCAAATTAACATTTTGACCTAATAATTTTACAAACCATACTTGCTGAGCTTTTTGTGGTGCCTCCCACAAAATTTTTTCTGTTGGAATCTCAGTCAAAATTTCTTCAACTAACCCTTGTCTTACTTCCCCCGATGATCTAAATAATCCTACACTCCCCGATTCCCTAGCTTCTCCAATAACTTTCCAAGAACCAGCATTTAATTCAGCTTTCATTTGTTTAATCCATTTATAGGGAGGTATTATTTTTTTCTCATCTTTAGACCCAATTTCAGAAAAAACTATAACATGTTTTGCTAGTTTATCAATGTATTCACATTTTTTTTTATGAGGAATTGAAATTGATCCATCCGATACTTCAGCATATTTTAAATCATAATCTTTTAAAATATCAATATAATCTTCAAATTGATTTCTAATAGCAAAAGCCTCAAATAAAGTACCTCCAAAATAAACATTTATGTCTGCCTTTTTAAATAAATCAATCTTTTGTCTTAGATTTTTTGAGAAATTGGCTGTAGTCCATCCAAACTTTACAAAATCTATATATTCTGATGATGACTCAATTAAATTTTTACATTCCTGAATACTAGATCCTTTATCAATCACCATAGTTATACCAGATTCTCTTGGTTTGGATGTTCTCTCGGGAATACTTTTTATATTAAAATTCATTGCGGATTATTTTTTCTGTATTGATTAATAACTCTAATTAAAGCAGATTGTGTTTCAAAATTAGGGACAAAATCAAAAAGTACTTCATGATTATCAAAATTCAAAGATAAAGCACTTTCTAAAACATTTATAGACTCCTTATACTTTCCCGCATCCATAAGATAAATTACCAATCTGTAATATAATAGTGATTCACTTGGTAACTCGTCAATTGCATCTTCAATTAAGCATATAGCCTTATCTATATCACCACTTTCATAATAGATTGAAGAAAATTCTAAAGCAATTTTATAATCAGATGGATCTATCTCTAAAGCTTTATTATATAATTCAATAGATGAAACCATATTTCCAACTTTAAATTCAGCGTAAGCTAATGATTTAATATATTCTATATTTTGCAAATCAAATTTATGTGCTTTTTTAAAGTAATGAATTGCTTCAAACCATTTATCTAGTGCAACTAAAGATTTAGCTAACCAAAAATATGATTCTTTAAAAAACTGATCAATTTTAATAGATCTTTGGAAGTAATCTATAGAAGTAGAATAATCTTTAAGATGATAATATGCTCTTCCAATGGCTGAATATATTTCAGGAGAAGGTCCATCTAATTCCAAAGACTTATAAAAACTTGATTTTGAAGACTCAAATTCTTTTAGTTTCAAGTTTGATTCTCCATGATTAGTATATGCACTAGAATATTCATCATCAATAGCAATTGCAAATTCAAATGATTCAACTGCTTTTTTATAATCTTTTAATTTAAAATATATATTTCCAAGATTATACCATGCATATTCTGAATATGGATCTTCATCAATAAATTTTTGATAATAATGAATACTATTTTTTAATTCTCCTGTTTGTTCAAGACAATAAGCCAAATCATATAAAGCATTCTCATGATTAATATTAATTTCAATTGCATTCTTAAAATATATTGAGGCGTTAATATAATCTTTTTGAGCTTGATAGGCTAATCCTATCTGATAGTTTACCTCATCTTTATTTTCTGAAATTTTTAAAGCTTCATTTAAAATCGATACTGCCTCCTTATATTCGCCTAAAATAATTTTAACTTGTCCAATTAGAACAAAAATATTTTCATCGGTGGGATTCAACGAATGAGCTTTTTCTAATGAATATAAAGACTCGCTAAATTTTTGCAAAGCAATTAAAATATTAGCTCTTTGTATTAACAAATCTGAGGAAAACTGGTGTTGAGAAAGAGCAAAATTTACAGATCTTAAACCGATTTTAAATTTATGGTTATCAATATACCACTTAATAATTTTTTCATAAGATTCCGAATCATAATATATATCAATATTATTTTTCATCTTTGTCTCAAATTCTAAAACCAACTTATATATTTCGTCCTTTTTTTTCTTAAATTCTTCAGCCATTCCAGGATTTTTATAATGAAACTTAAAGCTAATAATTATTATTGTTTATTTATAAATGAAATTTATTTTTGTTTATTGGCCCTGTAGTTCAATGGATAGAATAGAAGTTTCCTAAACTTTAGATACAAGTTCGATTCTTGTCAGGGCTACTATGATGCATTTATTACTTTTATTTATTATTAATTATTCCCTAGATAATAATTTAAAAAAGGGTATTAGAAAATATGATAAAGGAAAATATGATAAAGCGATTTCTATTCTTTTGAAGAATAAAAGTGAAAATAAAAATTTTGATTATTACTTCTATTTAGGACATTCATATTCATTTGATGATAGAAATGATCTATCAATAATTTATTATGACTCAGCTATAAATATTAATAAAAGGAATGACAAAGTTTTTTTTGAAAGAGGATTTTCAAATTTTATTATTGGAAATAATAATAAAGCCTTGGAAGATTTAGATAAAGCAATTAAGTTAAATCCTAATAATGCAAAATACTACATTAATCGAGGAAGTATTAAATATGATTTAGGATTAGTTGATTCTGCTTGTAAAGACTGGAAAAAGGCTATAAATATTGAAGGAGACGTTTTAAATAATTCATTAATACTAATGAATTGTAATTAGTCTTTCCTTTTAAAATCACCGTTTTTAATTGCTTTTATAAATTTTACCCATGCAAATGGATTAAGGAGTGGATTGGATGGCAGCTGATATTTAGTCGATGTAGCCATCATCTGTTGATCCATAAAGTATTTGTAATTCATATTTGCACTCATCGGTTCATTATTATACATTCTTCTCAAAAGGTCTTTATCTAAAGACTTTTCTAAATTTTCTAGATCTTGTCTATTTGGTAATTCTATTGCTAATACTGCTTTTTTAAATAATTCTTCAGTTGGATAAGGGAAAAATTCTAACTCAGGCAAAATGGTTGTATCTGGTTTTAATTCAATGAAGAGAGTAACAGATTCTCCTTTATCACCAGGCATAATAAAATTTTGCTTTTGATATCCTATTGCACTAACAATAATACTATCATTAGCTAAAACAGGCATTGCAAAGTAACCATAAGGACTTGAGGTAGTACCTCTTCCTGCCTTAGGAACATAAATATGTACACCACCAACTCCAGATATACTATCTTGACCTACAACAACTCCTGAAAGTTGAATTATTTTTTGTTGACCTTGAGATTTTAAATCATAAGAAAAAACAAATAATAACATGATTCCAATGAATAATCTCATATTTTATGAACAAATCATTTTTATAAATGTTACTGCTTTTAATTAAATAACATGCTAAATTACTTAATAAATATGTTTTTTTTAGCTAGAATAGTTTGTAATAACAATATTTAACATAGATGAGATTAAAAAAATTCAATATTGATTACGGAAAAACAATTTTTAAGTCTTTTTCTGATGTTTCAAGGATAAGGATAATTAATATTCTCGCAAAAAGAAAAGATGCATCAATTTCTGATCTTGAAATAATTTTAAATTTCACCCAAACAAAAACATCCAGACATATTTATTATCTCAAAAATTCTGGATTATTAAATTCTGAAAATAAAGATCAATTTATATTTTACTCTCTGAGAGAAGAAGCTATGGATATTGTCGATCAAATTTTTGAATTTTTAGATAAAGATGAACAACTAAAAAAAGATTTAGAAACCTATGATATAATGTACTCAAATAGAGAATTATCTAGAAATAAAATTGAATTAAAAGCCTGGAAATAATAAAATTTTAGAATTATGAATAATGCATTTTTTGAAATACCAATCCCAATTAATGAACCTGTAAAAGAATACAAACCTGGATCCAGTGAAAAAAAAGAATTAAAAAAAGAATTAAGTTATTTAAAAAGTAATGAAGTAGACATTCCAATGTACATTGGAAACAAAGAAATTAGAACAGAAAATAAAATTAGAATTTCTCCCCCACATGATCATAGTCATACTTTGGGATATTATAATCAAGGTGATAAATCTCACGTACAAATGGCAATAGACGCTGCAATGAATGCTAAAGAAAAATGGAATGAAATTGAGCCAGTTAAAAGAGCAAAAATTTTTTTAAAAGCTGCTGAATTAATTGCAGGGCCTTATAGAGCAAAAATAAATGCATCAACTATGCTTGGTCAATCAAAAAATATATATCAAGCAGAAATTGATGCAGCTTGTGAATTGATTGACTTTCTAAGATTCAATCCACATTATATGAGCAACATCTACAAAGAGCAACCTTTGTCGCCAGAAGGTATGAAAAATTCCCTTGAATATAGACCACTAGAAGGATTTGTCTTTGCTCTCAGCCCATTCAACTTTACCTCTATAGCTGGTAATCTATGTTCATCTGTAGCTCTTATGGGAAATACAGTGGTTTGGAAAGCCTCAAGAACTCAAATTTATTCTGCTGATGTAATTATGAAAGTTTTTAAAGAGGCTGGTTTACCAGATGGTGTAATTAACCTAGTTCATACTAGTGGGAGAACAGCTGGTGAAGTTATATTTAAGCATCCAGATTTTGGGGGTATACATTTCACTGGAAGTACTGCTGTTTTTCAACACTTTTGGAAAGAAATTGGTGATAACATTAGTACTTATAAATCTTATCCACGTATTGTAGGTGAAACTGGAGGAAAAGACTTTATTATAGCCCATAAATCAGCGGATCCTTTAGCAGTATCAACAGCAATAATTAGAGGAGGATTTGAATTTCAAGGACAGAAATGCAGTGCTCCTTCAAGAGTATATATTCCTGAAAATTTATGGTCAAAAATTAAACAAAATTTAGTAGATGAAATTTCAACAATAAAAATGGGAGACCCAGAAGACTTCTCAAATTTTATGAATGCTGTAATTGATGAAAAAGCATTTAATAATATTACTTCTTATATTGATTATGCAAAAAATAGTGATAAGCATGAATTATTGATTGGAGGAAAATATGATAAATCAAAAGGTTATTTTATTGAACCTACTATAATTGTATCATCAAATCCAAAAAGTAAGCTTATGTGTGAAGAAATTTTTGGGCCTATTGTAACAATTTATATTTATGATGCTGAAAAATATGAAGAAACAATTGATTTAGTAAACGAAACTTCACCATATGCACTTACTGGAGCTGTATTTTCAAATAATAAAGAAGCAATTGATATTGCTAGCAAAAAATTAGTGAATGCTGCTGGAAATTTTTATATAAATGATAAACCTACAGGTGCCGTTGTTGGTCAACAGCCCTTTGGAGGTAGTAGAGCATCGGGTACTAATGATAAAGCGGGATCTTATCTTAATTTAGTAAGATGGGTATCTCCAAGAACAACAAAAGAAGTATTTGAAAGTCCAACTGATTATAGATATCCATTTATGGATGAAGAGTAATATTAATTAGAAATATAATTTAATTTCTTCTCATAAACTGAAAAATAAATTACAACTAAGGTAGATATCACAAAGTATATCATTATAAAAATGGTTGCATAATCAAAATAATTAGTAATATAAAACCAATCTCCATATGTAATTATAAAATACATTCCTAATAAGGCTTTTACAATTTCAAAAAGCCAAGCAAACGAATCTTGATCCATTAGACTTGTTAAACTATAAATTGATATATATAAAAAAATAGCATATAACACCCCATCATAAAAACTTATTCTATGAAGATTATTAATAAAATACATCATAAAAAAGAATACTAATAAATACTGAATCCAAGACCAGATTTGCAGTTTCAATGATAACTTTGGATAATATTTTTTATAAGTATTTGGTGAATTAATTGAATCTACAGGGTATTTTTTATTAACATCTTTAGGTCTCCAGCCTGTTGGCATAAACCATATCCTAAATTTATCAAAAATATTTTTTGTTCTCCAAGCATCTTTTATCAATAAGAATAAATGAGAAAAGTTAATAAGAATTGGATTCCATGATCTTAAAGGCCTCTTAACTCCATAAACAGGTGGAACTTCTTCAAGCTCTTCTTGAAACGTTCCAAATAATTTATCCCATACAATAAATATTTGAGAAAGATTTTTATCTAAATATTCTTCATTAATTGCATGATGCACTCTATGATGAGAAGGAGTAACGATAATATATTCTAAAATCCCAAGTTTATCAATAAGTCTAGTATGATACCAGTATTGAGCAAATAAATGTATTGGTGCAAGAAATGTAATTACCTCAGCAGGTACACCAATAATAGCAGTTGGTATAAGAAAAATAAAGGTTAGAGAAAAAAAGTTTGAAATTGATTGTCTCAATGCGCAAGCAAGATTAAACTCTTCACTACTATGATGTATAATATGATGGTTCCAAAAATAATTAACACTATGATTAATTCTGTGAACCCAATAACCAGCAAAATCTAAACCAATAAAAGCAATTAAATACAACAACCAAGATGTCTCTATCTTAAAAATTGCAAAGTTTTCAACCATATAACTGTATGAAATAATTACTATACTTAACCCCAAAACATCTCTTATTACATTTGTTAAGCCTGAACATAAACTGGATAAAGTATCCATACTTCTAATTACATACCCTTTGTCAATAATTTTTGCATATAAAATTTCCAACAATATTAATGATACAAATAAAGGGATTGCAATATTTAGTGTTGTTATATAATATGTGGGCATAAACAAATTTATATTTTTTCATTAAAAATCTCATAATCAAATTATATTCGTAGCAAAAATTAAAAATGAAATTTTTATCATCATGTATTTTATTTATAATATTTAGTATCCCAATAATTGCTCAAAAAGTTCATTATCCTATTAAAGTTTCAGATGACCAAATTATAATAGATGGAAATGTAGATTCTATCGAATGGAGAAATGCTATAAAGATTGATCTTAAATATGAAACAGAACCAGGATATAATATAGAACCAATAGTTAAAACTACAGGTTATATTCTTTATTCTGATTATTTTATTTATCTAAGGTTCGATGCCAATGCAAGAGAAACTGTAAGAGCCTCAATTAGAAAAAGAGATGATTTAGGAATATTTAACGATGACTTTATTGGTTTTGATGTGGACACGTATGGTGATGGAAGAAATAATTTGTTTATCGGCTCAAATCCGTATGGATCCCAAGTTGATGTAAGAATACTTAATGCAGTTCGAGAGGAAGACAGATACGATACTTCATATGATCTTGAGTTTGAATCTGCAGGTTCTATTTATGGAAATAGTTATAATGTAGAAATGAAAATCCCATTTTCATCTTTACCTTTTCCAAATGGAAAAGACCAAAAATGGAAATTTAGTTTTTTTAGAAAATATATTGACTATAATATATCATCAAGTAAATCAGATAGAGACAACTCATGCATTACATGCCAATTTGATGATGAAGTTTACTTTGAAAATATAAAAATTGACAAAAAACTTGACTTGATTCCATATATCACAAGTGGTATTCAAGGTGAGTATAATACGAATACAGATAATATTGATTATGAAAAAATAAATAGCAATATTGGTATCAGCATAAATGCTGAGCTTTCAAAAAGTTTATCATTAGAACTTGCAGTTAATCCTGATTTTTCTCAAGTAGAAGCTGATGTAACGCAAATTGATGTAAATTCTGCATACTCTTTAAGCTATCCAGAAAAAAGACCTTTTTTTAATAAAGGAGTTGACATATTGAAACTTAATAATCCAGACTTACAGCCATTTTATTCTAGATCAATTAATGACCCAGCATTCGCCTTAAAACTATTAAACCAAGGTAAGAAATCAAGATTATTTTATTTATCATCATTAGATAATAATTCACCTTATCTAATAGCCGGTAGAGATAGATCATACTTTGGTGAAGGTAAAAAGTCTTTTGTAAATGTATTAAGGTATCAAAGGCTTTTTAATAATGGTTCAAAAATTGGTTTAATCTCAACTAGTAGATATTATAATGGAGGAGGATTTGGGAATTTGTTTGGATTAGATGGCCTTATTCAACTAACAAATAGCATAAGGTTGACTTTTGATTTACTCAAAAACTATAATGAAGAGCCAACAAATAATTGGATAGATTCAGATGACTATTTTAATGAATATTCTGTCATACTTGATGGAGAAAAATTTAATGGTAATGGAATTTTTATAGGCCTTTCTAGAAATACTGAAAATTGGCGTACTTACCTAGGATATAAATACATTGATCCCGAGTATAGAGCTGACGTTGGATTTGCTGTAAAAAATGATAGAAAGTGGTTGACATTTTTTCAAAATTATGAGTCTTTTTATGAAAAAAGATTTCTTCAAAAAATTGAGTATTCTGTTAAATATGACATGCTACATGATTTTAATAACAAACTTGATGTAATAAGTTTAGATGGTAAGATTAGTGCTGGATTTAAAGGCAATACTGAAATTTCAATTACACATGACTATGATTTTTTTACATATTATTTAAATAAAAAATATTCTAATGCGCCTTCAACCAGAATACAGATAAATACCAGTCCTTTAGAATTAATTTCATTCAATTCTAATATTACCTTCGGTAAGGATATAGCATATAATGATGAAAATCCTGAATTAGGAAAAGATTTTAAGTTTAGAACTACTTTAGGCTTACAAATTAATGATAATTTTTCCATTTCAAACTTATTCAGTTTCTCTAGGTTAAAGAAAACTGAAGTTAATGATTTTTATTATAAAGGATTTATAAACAGACTTAATACAAAGTACCAATTTTCAAATTCAATAGGAATTAGGGTAGCAGCAGAATATAATAAATTTTTAAATTCTATTTTCTTTCAACCTCTATTTGAATGGACTCCTAATCCATTTACAATTTTTTATGTAGGAGGAAATCAAAACTTAATTAAGGATTCTAGTTACTATACAGATAGTTCTCAATTCTTTATCAAATTTCAATACTTAATTAGCATTTAAAACTTAAAATCTTTTTTTATATTTACATATCTAATGAGTAACAGAAGAAATTTTTTGAAAAAGGCAGGTTCAACTGCATTATTTACAAGCCTTGGATCATCATTCTTTATAAGTTGTGATAATACTGAAGAAATTATAGATCCTGATAATAATACTGTATCAGAAAATGGATTTACTCTCGATGGTAGCACTTATACTATTGAGCTTGATCATCCTAATTTTTCAATTCTTAAGTCATCAGGTGGATGGTATAGATTTGATGAGGGCGGGATGCTTTTAGTTAATGTTGGACAAGATATAATAAGAGCTTTTTCTAATAGTTGCCCTCATCAAGGGTGTAGAACAAGCTGGAAATATTCTAATGAAAACTTTACCTGCACATGTCACAACGCAGTTTTCACAAATCTTGGAGAAAAAGTAAGTGGACCAGCTAATAGTGATATGGAGTCATATACTGTTTCTAGAGATGAAAATATAATTACGGTATCTACTTAATTATATTTTAACTTGTATTCCATCCTTAAAATAAACTTCTTTAATTAGTTTTCCCTCTCTATCATATATTCTCATAAAACCATTTTGAACACCTTTTATTGTTTCTGTTTCATCAGAAAGGGAACCATCTCCAAAAAAATTTTTTTGAATACCATCTCTTAATCCATTCTTAAAATTCCATTCACTTTTTATATTACCATTTTTATAAAATAAATATGACGTGCCATTTCTTACTAATTCCTTATCGAAACTTTCTTTACTCTCTACTCTTCCACTTTTATAGTATCGGGTTACTGAAATTTTTTGAGATCCATAAATCCATTCACTTTGCATTGATCCCTCAGGATAAAATAATTTGGTATAAAACTTTATTCCATCATTGTACTTTTCTTCAACTCTAATATTTTCATTTTCATCTTTTTTTATTGCAAATCCAGAATATTCTTCACCATTATAATATGACTTATCATTAATAATTTCAAGATTTTCAATTGAAACTCTATTTTCACAACTACAAAAAATTATGAAAAGAAATATTATACTTAAATTACTTCTACACATTTATATTAGTTTTTTATTGAAGAAATGAATTAATAAATTTATCAAAAAATAATTATGAATTTAAGTATTACTAGTTTAATAGGGCTATTTTTTTTGATGTGGATGATTTACTTTTCATTAGGCGCATTTGCAAATATGACTGAGGATAAAACTTTACTAAACATTTTTAAGCTTTTTAAGTATATAATTGCTATAGTTTCAATTTTATTAATAGCAATATATATTTTTAATTAATGAGGACATTTTTCCTTCTAACATTTTTTATCAGTTTATCTCCGAATTCATACTCTCAAAATTTTATTAAAGGAAAACTTATTGATCAATTATTTGGCAACAAACTGGATAGCGTTGAAATAACAATTGAAGGAAATAAAATTTTTTCTGATATAAATGGCAAATTTTCTTATTCACCAGAAAAGATTCCAGTTGAGGTTTACATAACCGACATAAGATATTATTCTAAAAGAATTTTGATTGATAATAATGATGAAAGAATCATTAATATTACAAATAAAGGTATTGTACTAGATGATATTATTGTAAACTCAGAATTATTCTCTAATAAACTTAAAAACATCTCTCTTTCAACTTCAGTAATTGATGATATAAATTTAAGAAAAGAAACAAATGAATTTATCATTAGCTCCTTAAATGAAGTGGCGGGAGTATACATTCATTCAGCTGGGTACAATACGAATAGAATTACAATAAGGGGAATGGGATCTAGATCCCCCTACTCTACAAATAAAATTAAAGGATACTTAAATAACATACCACTTTCTAATGGTATTGGTGAAATTTCTCTTGAAGATTTTAGCATTCATATGATTGACCATATTGAAATTGTTAAAGGTCCAAATTCAAGCCTATATGGTTCCGGTTTAGGAGGTAATATTCTTTTTAAGACTAATAAAGGAAATTCTAATTTTATAAACTATACTAGCTCTATTAAATCATTTAACACATTTCAAAATAGTTTTTCTCTATCAAAAAAAATTGGAGACTTAGGACTTTTTTTAAGTATAGAAAAAATTAAAAGTGATGGATACAGAGAAAATAACACATACGATAATAATAGGGGTTTATTAAATATAAAATATCAATTTAATGAAAGATTTAATTTTGAATTCATTCAATTTTTTACTGATGCAAAAGCATTAATTCCTTCATCTCTTAGTCTATCAAACTATTTAGAAAATCCATCAAGTGCAGCTTTATCATGGAAAAATGTTAAAGGAGGTGAAGATTATAAAAGAACTTTATCAGGACTTACCTTTAACTTAAACATCCCCTCTATTTATAATAAAAGTACATCTATTTACTTCAAGTCATTTGTTAATGATGAATTAAGACCATTTAATTACCTGGATGAGGATAGCAAAATTTTTGGATTAAGACATTATGGTAAATTTAATTTATCAAATAGTAATCTTATTTATGGTATAGATTATTCACATGAGGATTATATTTTTAATACCTGGGATAACTATGGTGAAATTGATGAAGGTTTAATTAATAGACAGGTTCAAAATAGGAATAATTATAATTTTTTTGTTCAATACAATCAAATAATTAAAGATTATTCAAAAATAATATTAGGAGTTAGTTCAAATAATATTCAATACAAATGGACATGCTGTGACGAAAATCAAAATATAAATTTAAATTATGATCATAAAAATGTTATATCCCCAAGAATTTCTTACAGTTACAAAAAAAATAATAAATCATATTTCATTAATATAAGCCATGGATACTCTGCTCCTAATATTGATGAAACATTAGATGACAATGGATTAGTTAATCCAGGAATAAGACCCGAAACGGGCTGGAATTATGAACTTGGGTTTGTCGGATCATCCAGAAATACTAAAATATCATATAACATTAATGCATATTATATGGATATAAAAAATTTACTAATTGCCCAAAGAACTGATTTTGATACATTTACAGGAGTTAATGCTGGAAAAACTTCTCATCCGGGAATAGAGGGTAAAATAAATTTAGTTTTATTTAATAATACAAATTTGTTTATTAGATCTTCAAATAATTTTTCAAAATATTGGTATTCATTTAGAGATTTTAATAATAGAGGTATTGATTATTCAAAAAATAAATTAACAGGTGTACCATCACACTCAATTAACTCAAAGATCATTATAGAATATAGAAATTTTATTGGACAATTTTCAATAGAAAATGTTGGTAAAATACCAATAACCGACTCTAATGAAATTTATTCTGATAGTTTTTCAAAAATAGATCTAAAATTATCAAAGAAAATTATATCTGGACCTGTCAACATTAATTTTTCAACAGGAATAAACAATTTATTAAATAAAAAATACCCTTCGGGTATAGTAATTAATGCTAGAGGTTTTGGAGGTAGAGATCCACGATATTTTTATCCAGGTTTACCTAGAAATTATTCTATAGCAATTAATTTAAGTATATAAATTACTAATATAGAAGATGCATTTTGTTTTTATTTCTCCAACCGGCTTGAGACTTATACTTTACAAAAAAAATTTTCAAATCACTTTGGGATTTATAATCAACAAAGAAAATTTTTTTATCAGACTGACTCTTATATTCTACAAAATACCATAGCCCTGCATTACCTTTTGCTTGGGATAAATAATCAACTTTAAATACATTTAAATCTGCCTGACTTTCATAATCTACAACAAAAACTTTTAAGTCTAAATCAGAGGAATATTCCGAGGAAAAAATCTTTTGAGCAGAAATATTATTATTAAGAAAGAAATAATAAAAAATAGTAAAAAATAGTAATTTATTTTTTTTCACTTTCAATTTCTGAAAATATTGAAAATGCCATAGTATTTGCAGATTTAGCATATTTATTTGCTTCTATTGCTTCTTTTTTTGTTTCGTCTAATTCAAACAAGGCATATTCTAAATTTGAATTAATTTCATTGAGCTTATTTCTTGTTTCATAATTTTGATAGGCTAAAATTACTAGCCCAAAAAAAGTTAGATTCTGAAAGTTTAAATAGTTTTGAATTCTTAATACATTTTTCATAGATTAAAATTTAGTTGTTTTATTAGATTCTAAATGTTCAATAATTGCATTCTTAGCGAAAAATAAAGATATAATTAAAGTAACTATACCTCCTAACCATAATCCTGGAACAAAATCTAAATACAAAAAGTAATCATAAATTGCATGAAGAATTATTGGTGCAATGATTGAGAGTGATATATATAAAAATTCTTTTTTTCTCCTTGATTTTGCAATACCTAAATAATATCCCATCATTACAGCAAACACAAAATGAGCAGGTATTGCAGAAAGCATTCTAAATAATGCTACTGATGTATTTCCTTGTAGTACAAACGTTAAATTTTCAGCTGTAGCAAAACCCATTCCTACAAAAACAGAGTAAACAATTCCGTCAAATGGTTCATCGAATGCCTTATTTGGATAAATTATTAAGATAACTACTATAAATTTTAAAAGTTCTTCTGTAATAGCTACAGTAAGTGCTTCTCCACCCAACTGGAGAAAAATATTATCCATATTAATGAACGTAAAAACAAATTCTAATATATCTACATCTAGATGTAAATTAATAGCACCAAAAATAAAACAAAGTGCAAGAAGCCATAGGGGTTCCTTATCTTCTTGATCTAAATTATAGATAAATATCATAATTAGTATTCCTGGAGAAATAGAAAGTGAAACTAACAATAAATCATACCAATCGAACTTATGAATTAAAATAAGGGGATAAAACAAAACAAGATATAGAAGAGTAATAATTAAAGACCCATATATACTTGATTTGATAATTTTATTCATAGATTAAAACTTAAGTGAGATCATCCATTCATCATAAGAAAAATTATTTTGGTTATTATCATATGCCCTTGCCCAACCTACAGATAATACTGAAGACAAGTGAGAAAACATGACTAGTTTTGTGTCAAACTGAATACCTATATTACTAAAGTTTTCTTTAATTTCAGGTGTGTTAGGAAGTGTTGTAATCACATCATTTGAAACTAATTTACTAGCAAATATTGATGGTGAAATATTAGTAACAAAGAAATTGAAAAACCCAAATTTTCTAAATCTTAAAGGAGGTAAATTTAATTCACCCATAACTTTATAAAAACTCTTAGCTAAAAGTAATCTGTCAGAATCAAAACTTACTCCAGGAAAAGAAAAAACACCACGATACATTTTAGATGCACTTTGATCAATATAATTATTTCCAAATGATGCAAAACCAAATCTTGTGAAAGGATTAATCTTATCACTAAAAGAATTGCCAAAAGAATTTCTAATCCATAAAGAGGTATGTTTTATTGGAAGTTGCAATCCAAAATCAAAATTTCCATATGCCTTAGGATAAAAATTACCCTCTGAAATTGAAGATGATAGAGCTAAAGAACTTAATACACCTTTTTCAGCATCTACTGCCCCAACGGACCTTTTAACGTGGGAGTAGGACAGAGATCCTTTCAAATTGTAAAATAAATTAGTATTAAATTCATCCTTACTAAAATTTATTTGTTGGAATTCGGGTGACTGATCTAAACCATAATACCCTGAGAAACCTAAACTAACATTTAATATATTAGGTGGATCATATATAATAGAGTTCGAATAATCAAAACCAAAATTTAAACCTTTTCTTGATCTCTGAGTGGGGCCAAATAAATCATAGAAATTTGCCTTATTGTAGGAAGCAAAAATATTATAATTTCCAGAGAGAAAACTTTTAAATCTAACAGCTGAGAAATTAATTGATGAATGTATTTGTTCTTTTTTATCAAGATCTTGGTCACCTTCAATTAATCCGTTTTTCCAATTATTTGGAGTATACGACAATGAAAAATCAAGCTCTCTAAAAGAGAATGGATCTGCAAAATTAAATTTATATCCAACACCAACATTATTTTTATAACCTACAACAATAGGATAAGCATAATTTAAACTCATCTGCTTGCCCGAATTATAATAACCTTCTTTTGAATTAATTTCATTTCCCTCAAATGAACTTTCTGTAGGAATGTCTATTTTCCAATCTTTTAAAACAGGATATTTTTCTACAGTTTTATTACCAAGAAATTGTATTGAAGAGACACCATCCACTGGCTCATTATCAATAAATACTGGAGCAAATCCATCACTAGTATACCTAAAACAAAACATTTTTTCTGAGTCTATTTGAATAGGCCTAAAATATCCAGTTAGAGCATTAGACATTACCTCTATTTCTAAATTCTCAGCATTAACTCTAAAAATATTACTTACTCCTGAGTAAAATGAAGAACCAATTAGATATTTACCATCATCAGTAAACTTAAAACTTTGAGGAGATGAAACTTCAAAATTAAACACTTCATCAAAAACTATATTTTCTTTTTCATCATTATTGAGAGAAGAAATATCATAAATATTTAAATATTGATTCCCAAAATAATCAGAAACGGCAGCGCTAAGTTTTTCTCCATCGGGAGAAACATTTAGATCAAAAATATCATGGCCAAATGGGAGAGTATACTTTTGTTCCCAAACTGAATAGTATTGATTTGGAGTTTCAGAATTAAATTTAGGAATTCTAATTACAGTATTTATACCATTCAAATGCATCACTGCCCACAATGATTGATCTTTTTTATTATACGCTAAATCTCCAGATCTAAAATCTTTTTGTAAAAGGGTTGATTGGTTATTTTTCAAATTATAAGAATACAAATCTCTATTTGCACTATTATCTGTGGTATAGAATAACATATCATTATCCTCATCATAAGCTAAAGAAGTAACATTAAATAATGCTGGCCCTTTAATATCTTTTAGTTTTTTTATTTTTCCAGTTTTGATATCTAGAGAGGCTAGATGAGGTACTTTTCCAGGATAGTTTACCGCAACATAAATTTTTTCTCTTTTTTTATCATAAAAAGCATGAGAAACTCCCCCTAAAACTTTATCGGAAATTCTGGTATCTTCAGTAATTTGATTTTGTCTTAAATTATTGATATTCTCTTTTTGAAAACCTTTCTCAAACTCTATCCAATTATTCCATGAATCAGATATGTTTACATCAAAAATATGTCTAAAGTTCGAGGCAAATCCTCTTTTACTATCATCCCTTCTTTTTATCCATTCAATTAATTTATCGGGGCTATACTCATGCGCTAAATAGCTCATAAATCTAGTTCCGTAATAATACGAGTTAGCTTTAGACATAAAATCAGCAGTTGTACCCTCTGACTCTAAACCTTGTGCAGAATAGATCCTAGAATCCTCTAATACTCTGGTTCTAAAAAACATTTCATCATAATTACCTAAAGCATTCCCAACACCACCTGCCATCCATGTTTCTACAAAAACAGCAATACCCTCATGAAGCCATCTTGGAGAATAATACCTTGGACTTGTTAGGTAACTATAAAACATAGATATCGGGTGATCACTTGTATTAGCAACTTTACCCCCAAAAAACTTTTGATAGAAAATATCAGAACTTGAAGCACCGTCTAGCGCGGCAATATGAACCAGTTCATGATTCATAATTGCAAAAACTCTTTCACCAGCAATAGAAGATTCGAAAGCATAATTCATTGGAGAAATACACGTAGAAACAAAATTTATAGGAACTGATGTTGCTCCACCATTACCATAATCCCCAAAATCTTGAATAAAAACATTAATTTTTTCTCTTGGTTCATAATCAAATAACTTTCTATGAAAATTTAAAGCGCTATGAGCACATCTCACTGAATGATTAAGAACATATTTAGTGCCCATGCCAAAACTTACTACATCAAAATCATTAGTTTCAATTTTATCTAATTGTGAATAAGATTTATTAATTGATAAAATAAAAATTAAGAGAATAAATACATTTTTTTTCATATCAAGGATTTATATGGTTTTTTAGTTATAAAAAAAGGAGAAAATAAAAAATTTTCTCCTTTAAATGTAGTCAAAAAATATTGTTTACATATTTTTTGGAAAATTTACTTAATTCATTAACTTCTGAAATTCAGGTCCTTTCATGAACTTCTCAAAAGTTAAACCTTTAGCAAATTTTGCATAAGCTGGACCTTTCATGAATTTTTGGAAGTCTCCTCTCATCATAAATTTCGCAAAATCTTCATTTTTAGCAAATTTTAAGAAAGAAGGGTTTTTAGCAAACTTCTCAAAATTAGGAGCCATCATAAACTTCTGTAAATCAGCAGACATCATAAAATTAAACAGTTGAGGTTCTTTCATAAACTTCTGCATTTGAGGTCCCATCATAAACTTCTGGAAATCTGGTCCTTTCATAAACTTCTGAAATTCTGGTCCTTTCATAAACTTCTGAAATTCTGCTCCTTTAAAAAACGTTGATGCAATAACTGGTGCTGTAACAAATACACCTAGTGTTATCATGAAGTTGAACTCACCCATCTTCATATTCTTCTGAAGCTGATTGTTTTGCATAAACTTCTGGAATTCTGGTCCTTTCATAAATTTCTGGAATTCTGGTCCTTTCATAAATTTCTGGAATCCTGGTCCTTTCATAAATTTCTGTAATTCAGAAATCTTATTTAAAGATGCCGGGTTGGTTGCTCTTAATAGAACTGCTCCTCCTTCACCACTTATTCCTGAATCATTATTCGCAGGATTTCCTATTTGCCCAACAATAGTTGGATTTTCAGAATTAGCGTTGTTAACAGATCCAGATGATCCTCTTTTAAGTCCATCAATTGATCTATCATTGCCTAATCTTTCCATAGTAGGTACATCTAAATCTTCTCCTAAACCACCAAGGTCAATAAGACCTTCACCAAAACCTACACTTCTAAAGATATCTCCTAATATACCGATCCCGTCTTTGTTATCTAAAACTTTAACAAAATCTTCATCAGAAGCTAATTTTTGAAACTCTCCAGATGCAATCATTTTCTGAAAATCTGGATTGTTTAACACATCTTGAATTTCTTCTCCGTCTAATTCAACAACCACTTCATTCTTACTTACGTACTTATCGGCTTTTTTAACACCTTTAATTCCAGAACTTGTTCCTAGTGTAGGATCAATATCTCCAGATTGTACTAATAAATAAGTTACTGCGCCGATTACTGCGACAACAGCTATCATTAAGAAATTCAATTTACCGTGCACTTTATTTGTGTGCTTACTCATAATTTTTAAATTTTAATTAAACAAAAAATCATTTCCCAAACAAACTATAATAGTTTATAGGTGAATTGAACCTTTAAAGATACTTAAAAAAATATTAATCGATTTTTTATTTATCTAGATTTGACATATCTTGATATACATGAAGATTTTAATACTTTCTGTTATAGCATTTTTTTATTCTAATGAAAAATTAGTTGGATTGTGGAAGTCTATTGATAATAAATCAATTAAATATTTAAATATTCAATCAAATGGTTTTTTATTAGAAATAAAAGACAATAGTACTAGTAGATTTAATTATAAGGAAAAAGATAATTTTCTTCAAATTGAAATGGAAAACGGAAACATGAAAGAGGAATCATTCTTTATTAGTGGCGACACTTTAATTATTCAATCTATTAGTAATGGAATAGTCAAAAAAAATAAATTCATAAAAGAAAGTTTAGTTCTATAAATGCAAAAAAAGAAAAAAGAGAGTAAAGGACATCTTGCACAAATAGTCAGAAGAAAAAATAGCACAAAAGTTAAACCCTCAGGTAAAATTTATAAAAGATCAAAAAAAATTGAAGATGATTAGGCTATTTTTTTTAATTTTTACTTTTACCATAAGCATTTCAGCCTCCTCACAAAGTAGAAAAAAAATTCTAGAGACTACCAATGAAATAATTCAAAGTAATTGGAATAATTTTTTTGAAATGCTTTCAATACCAAATGATGGTTATGATACGCCAAACATTGAAAGAAATATTGAATGGTGTGAGAAGACTTTTTCTAGACTTGGATTTAATATGGAAAGAGTTAAAGCTGAGAGTACAAGTCCTTCAATGCCTAATCACCCCCTATTAATTGGAAATAAATTCATTTCAAATAAATTCAAAACCGTTTTAATTTATTTTCATATGGATGGGCAACCGGTTGATCCAAGCAAATGGAATCAAGCAGATCCATTTGACCCAATTCTTACTGAAAATATTAATGGTAATTGGGTAGAAATTGACAGAGATAGAATTAATACTAATCCTGATCCAGACTGGAGAATTTTTGGAAGGTCCACAAGTGATGACAAGGGACCGCCAATGATGCTAGTTAACGCATTAGAAATTCTTGAAAAATTAAATAAGAAACCAGAATTTAATCTAAAATTAATCATAGACTTTCAAGAAGAAATGGGTTCTCCAACAGTGGTAAGTGCAGTTTCACTATATAAAGAAAAGCTAAAATCTGATTTTCTATTGATAATTGATGGGCCTAGACACCCTTCAAATAAACCAACACTTACCTTCGGAGCAAGAGGTATAAGTAGAATAACCTTAACCTCATACGGTCCAATAAAACCACAACACAGTGGTCATTTTGGCAATTACGCGCCAAATCCCGCAATGAATCTATCAAAAATTCTTTCTTCAATGAAAGATTATGATGGAGTTGTCACTATTCCGGGTTTCTACGATGGAGTTACATTAAGTAATGAGATAAGAAATATCCTTGATGAAGTTCCTGACGATGAAGAAGCAATTAATAAAGATCTTATGATATCATCTCCTGACAAAGTTGGGAATAATTATCAAGAAGCTATCCAGTATCCATCACTTAACATAAGAGGATTACAATCTGGATGGGTAGGAAAAGAAGCAAGAACTATTGTTCCAGATATTGCCATTGCAGAAATTGATGTAAGACTTGTTAAGGAAAGTGATCCTGAAAAACTTTTAAATATGATAAGAGATCATATCATAAAAGAGGGAGCATATGTAATTGATGGAAGAGAACCAACAAATGAAGAAAGACTTACAAAAAAGAATATAATTAGATATGATTCTAAAATCAGCTACCTAGCGTATAGAACAGAAATAGATTCACCAATTGGTAAATGGGCATCTAGAGCATTAAAAAATGCTTTTTTAGAGGAACCGATAAAAAAAAGAACTTCTGGTGGTTCTATACCTATTTCTCCATTTGTTACAACATTAAATGTTCCAGCACTTACATATCCCTCAGTCAATAAAGACAATAATCAACATAGTCCAAATGAGAATATAAGAGTTGGTAATTTTATTGATGGTACTTTAGGGATGGTATACCTTCTTCTTGAAAAAATTGATTAGTACCTATCAGGTATAATAACCCATGCAATAATATATGTTAATATTCCACCTCCCAACATAAAGAAAGAGGCAATAAAAATTAATCTAAATATAATTGGGTCAATAGAAAAATATTCTCCTAATCCCTCACAAACTCCACCAAGTATACCGTTAAAACTATCCCTTTTTAATTTTTTCATTTATTCAAAGTTTAAAATCTCATAACTAACTCTAATTTGAGTGGAAACATTTCTAATAGAACTACCATATCCTCCTCCAGGGCGTATATTTAAAATGCCAAAAGAGACTATTCCTGAAAAATTAATATTATTTATTTTGTATGATACCCCTGATTGAATTCCTATATCAAGAGGCTTTAAAGTATTTGGGGGCTCAATATTGATATTATTACCTATTGAACCAAATACCTTTGTTTTTGAAATATTATTTTTTATATATTCTTTAACAGCTATTCCAATATAAGGTCCTATTTCTAATCCCAAACCTTTCTGTGTATAAGTTTTTAATTTTATTGGAATCGTTAAATACTGAGAATAAGATTTAACTCTAATACCAGATTGATTATTTGAATATCCTTTAGAGGAATAATTAACTTCTGTCATAAGTAAAATATCATCATTTAACTTAACCTCGTTACTTAAACCAATTAATAACCCAGGAAGAAAACCTTTTGCTGAATTAAATTCTTTTGGTGCATTAGATGCAGAAATGGTTGAGAAATTTACTCCTCCATGTAATCCTAACTTTAGTTTATTCGTAAAACCAACAAAAGGAAAAGCTATAAGAGTTATAAATATTATATTTTTAATTTTAGATTTCACCTTTAAAGTTTAACTTAATATTAAATAATATATTTTAATGTTATCTATTAAAAGACTTAATCTTGATTCTTCTTGGCACATTGAATATGGAAAATCTAATTTCATAGTAGACCCATGGCTAATTGGATCAGAGATAGATGGATTCAAGTGGCTAAATGAACAATGGCATATTAAAGAGCCCGTTAAAATATCCGATTTACCAGATTTTGAATTTTTACTAATATCTCAAAACTATGAAGACCATTGTCACTTAGAAACTTTAAAAAAATTATCTAAAAATAAGCCGATTTTAGCTACAGAAAAAGCCTTTAAAAAGTTAAAGAAAAATTTTCCTGAAAGAGAAATTATATCATTAAAAGAAAATACCATAACCAATTTTGGTGATCTATCTTTTATATCCTTTAGACCAGAAAAAATATTAGATCCAGTGTACTTTGCTGTTGTAATAATTAATAGTAAAAATGAAGCAATATTTTATGCTCCTCATGGTTTTGCCCTGAACAAAGAACAACTTGAACTCATAAATGAATATTCTGTCTCATTGCTAATTACTACATTTACTGAATTTGAAATCCCAAAAATAATGGGTGGAAAGGTAAATCCTGGAATGGATAACGTCTATGAATTATTTAATCAGATTAAACCTAAAAATACTATAAACACTCATGATGAGGAAAAAAAAACAAAAGGTTTAGTATCTGCACTAGCTAAAATAAAATATGCGGACTATGATGAAATTGAATCTGATAATTCTATTAACTTTATACGAATAGATAACTACGATAAAAAAATTATAAGGTGATTATTAAATTTCTATTAATACTATTTTTATTTAATGAATCTGAGGAAGAGGTCGCTATAGAAAATTTAGTTGGAAATTGGGAGAGAGTTTGTCTTGAAAATGATGCTCTAGGATTTCAAGTATCTCATTGTAATTTTTTTGGAGATAGAGAAATGTATATTAATGAATGGAATTATATAGAAATGACTTTTAAAAATGGAGAAAGGAAATTTTATGATTTTAGTTTAGAAGGTGACAAAATGGATATTTTTCATAAGTATAATCAAAAGATAGAAAATACTTTAACTATTGATGGAGATACATTAATAATAGAATCTAATGAAGTTTATAATGATCTTATGAACAGAAAATATGAGGCTAATTATAACAGAGTCTATTTTGTAAAAAGAGATTAAATAATTGCCAATATCATTATATAATGACACCCAGAACCACCCAAAACAAAAACATGCCAAATTACATGGTTATATTTAAGTTTATCTAGAGAATAAAAAACTGTTCCTATAGTATATAGTATTCCACCTAGTACCATAAAAAATATTGAGTCAGAGGAAAAAGATTCTAATACAGCGTTAAAATCAATAACAATTAACCAACCCATAAATAAGTATATTATTAATGAAGCTCTTTTAAAGTAGTTAAAAAAAAAGATCTTATGGATGATCCCGATAAAAGCTAATAGCCAAATTATAACTAGGATTTCAAAACCTAAACTATATTTTAATTTAAGAAGTAGACCCGGTGTATAAGATCCCGCAATTAGTAAATAAATACTTATATGATCCATTTTTTGTAATATATGAGAATATCTAGAATCGATATAATAATGATAAAAAGTAGAAGAGGCATACATTGCAATTAATGAAATACCATAAATCAAAGAAGAAATTAGATTAAAGCTTTTAGGATAAAGAATTGACTTTTCAACTAAATAAAATAAACCTATAACACTTAATACAAGCCCAAATCCATGAGTTATAAAGTTTAAATTCTTCTCTAAAAGAGATTCTTTTCTTTCAATCAAATTATTAACTATTTAAAAAAATATTATTTCTTATATTTATAAAAACCCTATATATGAAAAATATAATATCTCTACTAACCCTTCTTTTTTTATTCAATGAAATTTACTCTCAAAATCTGAGTACAAAAAATTTATCTTGGAGAAATATTGGACCCGCAAATATGATGGGTCGAATTGCCGCAATTGACGCATCAAACAAAGATTATAGAAAGGTACTAATTGCTTCTGCCTCTGGTGGAGTCTTTAAATCAGATAATGCTGGAGTTACTTGGGAGAGTATTTTTGATAAATATGGAGCAGGATCAATAGGCTCAGTAAAATTTGATCAAAACGATTTAAATACAATTTGGGTTGGAACAGGAGAATCTGCAAATAGAAATTCCAGTGCATGGGGAGATGGAATATATAAATCAGAAGATGGTGGAAAAACATTTAATAATATGGGATTAGAGTCTACTCATCAAATTGCAGAAATTGAAATCCACCCAAAAAATTCTAATATAGTTTATGCCGCTGCTATAGGACACTTATGGGGTTATTCTGGTGAAAGGGGTTTATTTAGAACACTTGATGGTGGAAGTTCATGGGAAAAAGTATTAGGAGGATTACCTGACGATGGAAAAACAGGGTGTACTGAAATTATTTTTCACCCAAATAACCCTGATATAATATTTGCTGGATTTTATCATAGACTTAGACAGCCTGCAAGTTTTGTTAGTGGTGGAGAAGAAGGAGGTCTATTTAAAAGTGTAGATGCAGGAAAAACTTGGAAAAAAATAACAAATGGTCTTGCAAAAGGTAAGAGTGGAATGATTGATATCTCTATTCATCTTGACAATCCAGATATTATGGTGATGGCATATGAAGCAGATGAAAAAATTCCAGATGGAGAACCAGGTACTGGAGTTTATATCTCTTATGACGGAGGTGAGTCCTGGAAATTTTTATTAAAACATGCTGTTAGACCTTTCTATCATGGCCAGATAGAAATTGATCCCATAAACCCTGACAATATTTATGTAGTTTCAAGAGGATTTATGATTTCAAATGACGGAGGTGAAAATTTTTATCCGAGAAGATGGAGAACTGATGGAGGAGACGATCACGACATGTGGATAGCTCCTTATGATAATAAAATTATGTACTTAGCTACAGATCAAGGATCGAGGTTATCTGTTGATGCAGGAAAAACATGGCTTTCTCACAATAATATGGCTATAGGACAATACTATGCAATTGGAGTAGACATGAGAGACCCCTATTATGTTGGTGGTGGATTACAAGATAATGGATTATGGATGACACCAAGTAATAGTAGAGAGTTTAGGGGAATCTTGAATATGCATAGTACATGGATAGCTGAAGGAGATGGGTTTCACACTCAAATTGATCCTGAAGATTGGAGAACTGTTTATACAGTAAATCATGTTGGATTTGTTGCTCGACAAAATATTGAAACAAGAGAGTATACATTTATTACTCCTACTCCAGAAACAATAACAAATTTCACTGATTTTGTGGAATATGATTATGATGAGACAAGAAATAGGTATACTATTGATCCTGGTGAACATTGGTTCTTTAGGGAAAGGCCAGATAGGCCTTTACTACCTCCCCAATTTAGATTTAATTGGAGTAGCCCTTTTATTATTTCATCAAATAATTCAAAAAGAGTATTTTTTGGATCTAACCATTTATTCCAGTCTAATGATAGAGGTGATAATTGGAAGATAATTAGCCCAGATTTAACAACTAATGATAAAAATTTAAGAAACACTTCAGATGGAGGAGGACTAACAAATAGTAATACTGGAGGTGAGAACCACTTTACAATAGTAACCATAAGTGATACCCCTATTGATAAAGATATAATATGGGTTGGCACAGATGATGGCAATGTCCAAATAACTAGAAATAACGGAACAAATTGGAAAAATGTAAGATTAAATATGGATGATATTCCTTTAAAAACATGGGTTAGCAGAGTTGAAGCATCCAAACATAAAAAAGGAAGAGCATATATTACTTTTGATAATCATAGGTTTGATGATAATAAACCATATGTTTTTATGACTAATGACTATGGCACAACTTGGAAAAATATTACTTCTAATTTGCCTATAGATTATTCAGTCTATGTTGTAAAAGAAGATTATATAGACGAGAATTTATTATTTGTGGGTACTGAAAAGTCAGTTTATTTTACAATAAATCAAGGTGAATCATGGGAGAAATTAGGATCTAATCTTCCTAGTGTAGCTATTCATGATCTTGTAATTCATCCAAGAGATGGGGATTTGATTGCTGGAACACATGGAAAAAGCATATGGATTTTGGATGATATATCTCCTCTCAGAAATTTAAATTTAAACTCAAATAAAATTATCCCCTCAAGAGTATCTACAAAGTGGATAAAAATAAATACAGGAAGAAAGCAACCATTTTTCGAATTTAGAGGTGAAAATCCTCCATATGGGGCAATTATAAATTTTTATAGTAAAGGGGAACAAAATGGTAAATTAATAATCTCTAATAAATCAGGTGATAATTTTTATCAAAAAGATATAGTTATAAACAATGGCTTAAACAGATTTATTTGGCCATTTAAGTTAAATAGAAATTCAGATGAATTAAATAATTATAAAGCCAAATTCATAAGCATAGTTAATGACTTTAAAGATGTTGTCATAAATAAGAAAAATTTAAAACAATATAATTTTAAAGGTCTAAACTCATTTGAAGAAGTAAATAAATTAAGAAAATCATTCCTTGATGAATACGGTATGTACGCCAATGGAAAAAAAATATTTGGTGATAAGTTATATAATACCTTTGATGTATACCCAGGAGAATATAAAGTAGTAATAGAGTCTAAAAATGGAGAGTCATTTTCAGATATTATTTTAGTTCGTGAGGATCCTCTAAAAACTATAAACTAATATTTAGCTGGTGATGTAGGAATAGTTTTTCTTATAAACTCTCTAATATCATCATTAGAGTTTTTAAGATCTTCTCTTCGTAAGTACATCATATGACCACTTTCATAACCTTTAAAAGATAGTCTATCTTTCATTTTACCACTTGGGTCAATATGCCACATAGTATATTTTGCATCGAAATATTGGGTTGCACCATCATAATATCCTGATTGAATCATAACATTAAGGAAAGGATTTTTTGCCATTGCTTGCCTAAGATTATCACCAGTCCTGTCATTATCTCTATTCCATGGTCTAACATTACCCCATACATTATAATTCATATTGGTTTTATAGCTTAGATCATTTTTCAAATAATCTTGCATTGCAGGAGTAAATGCATGATCCCAAGCATCAAGCTCAGGATAACTACCTACTGAAACTCCGGAGTTTTTCTTATCAATTCCTCTATATCTTGAGTCAAGTCTACCAAGAATATATCCTTCTTCGTAAAGAAGTTTTTTCCAAAAATATTGGTCAGTAACATCAAGATTATTATCAAGAAAGTCTCTTTGATTTAACCCAGAATATCTTGCAGCTTTTCTAGCAATATCAGATCTATCAGAATTAGTTATTGAATTTCCTAATGTAACAGCTGGAAGAAATTCATTAACTGAAAATTTTTCTGCTTCATCTAACAGATCTAAAAGATCCATTGATTGTAAGTCTTCATCTAATTTATTATGGTACCAAGCAGTTGCAGCAAAATAAGGGATTCTAAGAGCTGAGTTAACAGGACCATCTCTCTCAATACCAAGACCAGTTGGTGATACTAAAATCACTCCATTAAGGTAAGTAGTGTGCCACCTACTTTGTAACTCTAAAGCTAAACCTGAACACCTTGTTGTGCCATAACTTTCACCTATTAAGTATTTAGGAGATAACCACAAATTATATTTATTAATAAAATCTTCAATCCACTGTGCCAAATATTTAATATCTGAGTTTACCCCGAAAAAATTTGATCTATCATATTCTTTATCTAAAATTCTAGATAAGCCTACATTAACTGGATTTACATAAACAATGTCTGCAACATCAATAATAGAATAAGGGTTTTCTTTTGTTCCATATGGTTGAACAGGATAGCCTTCATCATCTATATTTAAAGTTCGGGGACTAGTATATCCCATATGCATCCAAATTGAAGCTGCACCAGGACCACCATTAAATGAAAAAAAGATAGGTCTATTAGTATTGTCTTTTACATCTGACCTTTTATAATAAGTATAAAATAAAGTAGCGACTGCTTTGTCTTCATCACTCCAAACTGGAAGTGTTCCAGCTGTAGCTGAATATGGAATACGGTTTCCATTAACAGTTACAAAATGATTTGTTACCACACTGCTTTCAGCATCTATAGATCTTGATTGAGCAAAGGTTAGGTTTGAATAAATTAAAAGTAATAATGATAGAATAATATTTTTCATGTTAAAAAATTAAAGGCCTAATAATTAGACCTTCAATTTAATAAAATTTTATAAAACTTATTTTAAATCCATTTTACCAGCTAATGTTTTTGAAATAGCAACTAACATCATTAAAGCATAAATCCCATGATATGCTCCTATAATAGTTGGAACCATTGGATCACTAAGAATCAATGCTGCAAAAGATGCATTAATTACTAAAATTGTTAGCTGAACTTTCAGAGACCATGTTTTTTGAATAGAATCTGAATTAGGGCTTAAAAATCCACCTACTGGTACAGCTATAATGGCTTGACATACAAAGATTACAGCAGTAACTAAACTAAAATAATCTTCAGGGTTTTCTAAAAAAATCCCCATCCTATGACTGATAGGAATTAGAGAATACAAAAAAAGTCCGCCCAGTGCA
>CACPJB010000006.1 GCA_902634135.1 uncultured Marinoscillum sp.
AAATTGAAAATTGAGAATTCTATCTATTCATCCCGATAATTATGGTGCTACTTTTAGCACTTTATGTGTTTTGCACTGTTTTGCAACTCCATTATTATTTATAACTCAAAGTCATTTACTTGTAGTTCCAGGATGGTGGTCAGTACTAAATTATTTATTTCTATCCTTATCCTTTATAGCGGTTTATAAAACTACTCAGCATTCATCTAGCTTAGTAGTTAAGGTTCTTTTATATGTTTTGTGGGCATTTTTAGCTTTTCTATTAATTAGTGAAGAATTTGAGATTCTTCACCTCCCTGAATTCATAACATATATAATAGGGCTGAGTTTAGCTGCTCTTCATATTTACAATAAAAAGTATTGTCAGTGTGATGATGGAGAATGTTGCGTCAATTAATTAATTTTCCTCAAATAAATTAACTAATTTAAATCTGGATTAAAGGTAAAACCCTTTGAGAAAAATAATAATAGATACTGATACAGCTACTGATGATGCCATTGCCATTATCATGGCACTTAAAAATAATGATTTTGATATCAAAGCTATAACTACAATTGCTGGAAATGTAGATTTAGATTTAGCAACAAACAATGCACTTTATACTTGTGAAATATGTGAGAAGAAAATACCAGTGTATAAGGGAGAAAGTGGCCCTCTATATAGAAAATTAGAGACTTCAAAATTCTTTCATGGTAAGGATGGCTTGGGAGATACTGGACCTTATATTCCAAAAAATTCAGCGGAAAAAGAAAATGCTATTGATAAAATCATTCAATTAATAAATCAAAATCCTAATGAAATTGAGATTATAGCTATTGGACCTTTAACAAATATTGCTAAAGTATTCATTCAAGACTCATCAGTAATTAATAAAATAAAAGGGTTATACATAATGGGAGGAATTGGGGAAGGAAAAGGAAATATTACAGAGCATGCAGAATTTAATTTTTGGGTAGATCCTGATGCTGCAGACATTGTATTAAACTCTAATATAGAAATTAAAATGATAGCATGGGATACAACTCAGATCTATGGTTATCTTGATAAAGATAATTTTAAAGATATTGAGGAAATAAGAACCCTTCTATCAAAATTTTCAATTGACATTCAAAGAAGAGGCTTAGAATATTATAAGATTAAATACAAAGAACATAAGATAGATCTAGCTGATCCATTAGCAATGGCTGTGATGATAAATGAATCAGGAACAGAATATAAAAAATGTAATATTAGAGTTGTACTTAAAGGTGAAGAAAGAGGAAAAGATATAATTCGTTTTTCAGAGAAAGGAAATATTAAACTAGCATCAAAAATATCTAGATCTAATTTTTTGAATACTCTTAAAAAAAGTCTAGTATAGATAAATGAAAATCTTAAACATAGGCTCAATAAATAAAGACTTTTTTTATTCAGTTAATAATTTTGTAAAACCAGGAGAAACCATATCATCAAATAAATTCAATATTAAGATTGGAGGAAAAGGATTAAATCAAAGTGTTGCAATATCAAAAGCCGGGAAAAAAGTTTATCATGCTGGAATTATAAATAAAGATGACAAGTTCATAATTAATAAATTAAAAAAATGGAACGTTAATTGTGACAATATTTTATTTAGTGATAATCCAACTGGTCATGCAATTATACAGGTTGATAAAAATGGTGAAAACTCTATAATCATTCATGCTGGAGCTAACTATGATATTGATAAAAAATTTATATTATCAACAATATCTAAATTTAAATCAGAGGATATTCTATTGATTCAAAATGAAGTTAATTCTATAGGGGATATTATAGATATTGGATATGAGCAAAAAATGAAAATTATTTTCAATCCTGCTCCATTTAAAAAAGAAATTTTAAGCTATGATTTAAATAAAATCTCAGTACTAATATTAAATTATACAGAAGCGAAAAATTTATCAGGGCAAAAAAGTCCAATTAAAATTTTAGATTCTCTAAATAAAAAGTATAAAAAAACAGAAATTATTTTGACTCTTGGAAATAAGGGATCTATATATTCCTATAATGGAAGTGTTATAAGAATAGATGCCAAAAAAATAAAAACAATTGATACGACAGGAGCAGGAGATACTTTTATAGGTTATTATATTGCTAGTATTGCAAATGGATTAAGTATTGAAGAAAGTTTAAAGAGAGCAAATAAAGCTGCCGCGATTTCTACAACAAAACTAGGGGCAGCAGAATCTATACCAAAAATAAATTAAAGAGCTTCGTTTTTTCTCTCAACAAAAGAATTAATCCCATTCTTATTTTTAAATAGATCAAAAGCATCAAAAAGTTCTCCAGTTGCAGTATAAGATTTATAGGAAAGTTTATCACCATCAACTGATATAACTTGAAAAAGCTGTTTATTATTTCCAACTCTATCTCTCAATGCTTCATAATCCTCCCAACCTGATTTTACTTTATACATTTTACCTCCACTAACTGAAACCACATAGACAGTTCCAGTTGCATCCTGAATATTTTCTCCATCAACAATATTTGTTTCATATGGAGCAACTCTTCCTCTAGTATATGTATGGTCATGTCCTTGGAGAGCTAAATCAACATTATATTTATCAAATAATGGTTTCCACAAATTTCTTAATGTTTCATTATCTCTACCTCTAGATGCTGAGAAAATAGGATGATGATATGTAGCAATAGTCCATTTATTTGGGTTGTCACTAAGAACATCTTCTAACCATTTAGCCTGTTCCGCTATAAGAATATTACTGTTTAAAGCAATAAATCTCACACCCTGATAATCAATATAATAGTTTGTTTCTTTTATACCATCAACACCATTCATAGGTAAAGTAAACTGACTATTCCATTGAACAGAAAGTCTTTTGATCCCCTCATCTATATCATTCTGGATTTGAGGATTATATTCATGATTTCCTGGAATTGGTATAGATGGAAGAGATCTATGAATCCATCCTCCAGCCATAAACCATTCGTGCCATTGATGCTCCTCATGAGCATCATTAATAAGATCGCCAGCGTGAATTATAAAACTAGCAGATGGAGCTTTTTTATAACCCTCCCTTATTAATCTGGACCAAAGCTCTAATATATAATTTTGAGCATCTCCAACATATAAAAATGAAAAAGGTTCTCCTTCTTTCTTTGCAGTTTTAAATTGTATCCATTCACTCCATATTTTACCATCTCCTACTCTATAACCATACATTGTATTTGGTTTTAAATTCTTAAAAGTCACGGAATGATAATTTTGATCGATTGAATTAAAAGTTGTTTTTTTAGGATTATTTCTATCAATTACCCCAACCACATTATCAAATTTTAAATTATTTGTAACCGCCTTAATAGTATTTGCTGTGCTAATAAAAGCAGGATTAGCATCAGATAATGCAATTTCACCATATCCAATTTTAATGTCTTTACTTGTTCTCCATGTTACACTTATAGTTGTTGAAGGATCATCAGAAAAGTTTAAAACAATATGATCAGGATGTTTACCAGGCTTACTCCAATTTTTAACAAATTCAGGTTTCTTATAAAGTCTTTGAGAAAAAGAGTCATACCCTATAAATAAAGTTAAAACTATAAATAAAAATTTTTTCATCACATTGCAAAACTAAACTATTGAGTTAATTAAGATGATAAATTGTTAGATAATTTTTCATTTATATTTACCTAATTAATTTATTATGACAAGGTATTTTATATTACTATTTCTTCTTTTTAATTTCCGATCATATTCTCAGGATATTTTTGCAGAGAAGGAAAACTTTACAAGACAGGATAGCCTTAGGGGAAGCATAACAAAAGAGAGAGCATGGTGGGATCTAATCTACTATCATCTTGATATTAAAGTTGAACCAGATAAAAAATTTATTGAAGGTCACAATACTGTAAAGTTTCAAGTAATAGAACAAAATCAAGTTATGCAAATTGATTTACAGGAACCACTTAAGATTACTCAGATTATTGAGGATGGAAGAAAAGTAAAATATAAAAGAGAAGGAAATGCCTATTTTATTTATCTAAACAAAAAACAACTTATAGGAGATATAAATGAAATAAAAATTACTTATAAGGGATATCCAAAAGTAGCAGTCAGAGCACCTTGGGACGGTGGGTTTTCATGGGATAGAGATGAGAATGGAAATCACTTTATCGCAACATCTTGCCAAGGTCTAGGGGCAAGCGTATGGTGGCCAAATAAAGATCATATGTATGATGAGGTTGATAGTATGCTTATAAGTGTAAATGTACCTAATAACCTAGTTAATGTATCGAATGGAAGGTTAAGAGAAATCACAAAACCAGATAATAAAACTTCTACATACCACTGGTTCGTTAGCAACCCAATAAATAATTATGGGGTAAATGTTAATATTGGTGATTACATTAAATTCTCTGAAATATATGATGGAGAAAATGGTGATCTAGATATTGACTATTATGTATTAAGATACAATGAGGAAAAAGCAAAAGTTCATTTTAAAGATGTACCAAAAATGTTTGATGCATTCGAGTACTGGTTTGGTCCATACCCATTCTATGAAGATAGTTATAAGCTTGTAGAAGTACCATACCTTGGCATGGAACACCAGAGTTCTATCACATATGGAAATAAATATTTAAAAGGGTACCTTGGAAGAGATCCATCTGATTCGGGTTGGGGGCTAAAATTTGATTTTATTATAATTCATGAGTCAGGTCATGAATGGTTTGCAAATAATATAACATACATAGATATTGCTGACATGTGGGTTCATGAAGGGTTTACTGCATATTCTGAAAATTTATTTTTAGACTACCACTATGGTAAACAAGCTGGTGCTGACTATACCATTGGAACAAGAAAAGGTATACAAAACGATAAACCTATAATAGGTCCTTATGATGTTAATAAAAATGGATCAAAAGATATGTACTCAAAAGGGGCAAACCTTCTGCATACAATAAGACAAATTACAAATAACGATGAAGTTTGGAGAAAAACACTTAGAGGTCTAAATAAAAAATTTTATCATAAAACTGTGTCATCAAAGCAAGTTGAAAGTTTTATATCAGAGTCGATTGGCTTTGATCTACGTTATGTTTTCAATCAATATCTTAGAGATGTAAAAATCCCTAAATTTGAATATAAAATTGATAATAACAGTTTTTACTACAGATGGGCTAATACAATAGATAATTTCAATATGCCTTTAGATGTAGAAATTAATGGTGAGAATACAAGATTATTCCCTAAAAATGAATGGAAGGTGTACAAAACAAAAGTTAATTCTCTAGATATTAGTAGAAACTTTTATATTGAATCAAAAAAAAAGGCCTTCTAAAAGAAGACCTCTTTTAAATAATAAATAGTTTTTAATAAAATTTATAACCAATATTATTAGTATGAGGTACTAAACCATTAGAACCTCCAACAAGATATTTTGATAACTCACCTGCAATACCACTTGGATCATCATTTAATCTCCAATCTAAATAAGCATTATATTTATCGAAAGATTCCCAATATTCTATTATAAAATATGTATTGTTTTCCTCATTAAAAGTAGCTTCTAAATGAGTACATCCATCATATGCTCTAGTTGTAGGTAATCCATCTTCTGAGTCTAACATCTCTTTAACCTTTTCATAATTTCCACTCTTTACCTTAAGAGTTGCAATGACAACTTTTCTATCTACAGGACCAACAGCATTTGTCATACCAGTTGCATCAAAGTATTCTCCAGTATATACAATCTTTCCATCAGCAAAATCAAAGTTATGATAAGATGGCAATGTAAATGTTCTACCTGTTGACTTACTTTTTCCAGTCCAAACTCCATATGCTCTTACACTACCGTCAAGAGTCATAGTTCCAGTATCAATTCCTGGCAACCACATAGGGTCATTAAATTTAACATCTGTATAACTGTTGATATAAAATTCAGCAATTTGTTGAGATGTTGCATAATCTACTTCACCCATTCCATACAAAGGTGCTTGGTCTCTAAGATCCTCAGACATGATTTCCTTCCAAAGTTCAATATCCCCGTTTTCAAAAACTTGAACCCATTTTTTAGCTAACTCAAGATTAGCCTTATAATCTGGGTTTGTATTACACCCATAAAAAAATAGTACGGATATAATAAATAATAACTTTTTCATATTCTTAATAATTTATTTTAGAATATAAAATTAAAAAAAAAAAGATAATGAATCTTAATAACCCAATTACAGATAGGAATTTATGTATTCCTTAAAATTATAATAGTCTTTTATTGTAACTGATTTCTTCTCTTTATCTAAGATACTTTTAAGTTGAGATGGTATATTAAACTCAACATCAATTAAGTTTTTAATTTCATCATAGAACTTATAAAAATGTGCTGTCTCCAAAAAAATACAATGAGAGCCCAAATTATTATTAATATATTTTTTAGCTCCCAGATAGCCAATTGCTCCATGAGGATCACAGAGATAATTAAAATTTTTCAAAAGATATTTTATGGTATCCATTGTCTGATGATCTGTAAAACTAAATGCGTGTAATGTATCTTTCATTTTCACTAAGTCGAAGTCAAAAATTTCATTTACTCTATTAAAATTACTTGGATCACCCACATCCATTGCATTTGATAAAGTTTCTTTTGAATGTATTGGAGTATATACTCCAGATTTAAAATATCTCTCTACTGGATTATTAATATTGTTTGATGAAATTATATTTTCAATGGGAAGACCTAATTTTTTAGAAACTACCGCTGAGAATAAATTTCCATAATTTCCTGAAGGAATAGAAAATGAATATTTTTCTATATCAGATGGCAACTGACTATAAGCAAAAAAATAATATAATGTTTGTGGTATCCATCTTGATATATTAATTGAATTTGCAGTGGTAAAATTGAAATTAGAAGTTAATTCTTTATCAATTAAAGCATCCTTAACTATTTTCTGACAGTCATCAAATGTACCTTCAACCTCAATTGGAAAAATATTGTCTGAGAAAGTTGATATCTGCTTTTCCTGAATATTTGATATTTTATTTTTTGGATATAAAATAAAAACATCTATCCCTTCTACTTTATGAAAACCACTAGCTACAGCAGCTCCAGTATCACCGGAAGTTGCAACTAAAACTGTAACTTTCTTATTATAACCTTTTCTAATAAAATGACTAAGGCAACGAGAAGTGAACCTTGCACCAATATCTTTAAAAGCCATTGAAGGACCATGAAATAACTCAAGAACTGAAATGTTTTCATCAATTTTTTTTAAGGGAAATTCAAAATCAATGGAGTGCTCAATTATTTTTTTTAAAGATTCTTTATCTATTTGATTCCCAATAAATTGAGAGATAACCTCCATAGAAATTTCTATTTTATTGATATCATTCAGGTTAGATATAAAGGATTTTTTTAAAGATTTAATTTCTTGAGGAAAATATAAACCTCTATCAGGAGCTAAACCATTGAACAATGCCTCTTTAAAGTTTACCTTGTGATTTTTATTATTTAGACTAAAGTAATCCATTATATAGAATCAATAATTTTAATTCCTTCTGAACTAATTTTAGAGACATATGTAGAAAAATCAATATTAGTTTTTTTATAAATTTTAATGACTTCAGTATTAATTTTTTTAGCATTCTCCTCCCCTTTTGTAATTGCAAAGATTGAGGGGCCCGAACCAGATATAGAACATCCTAAAGCACCTAGCTCTAAACATTTTTTTTGGACTTCATCAAAAAAGGGAATCAATTTCTTTCTATGTTTTTCTATCACATTATCAACCAAAGATGACCTCAAAAGATCATAATTTGAGGTGTGAAGAGCATGAATTAAACTTCCAAGATTAGCAACTTGTTTAGTCATTGAGTTTAACTCAACTCTACTAGGCAAAATCTCTCTAGAATATGATGTCTTTACTTCAATTTTTGGGTTAATAACAAAACAAAATAAATCTTTGGGCACCGGAAGTGATATAATATTTTCTTCATCAATAGATTTAACCATCACTAATCCCCCTAATAGAGCAGGTGCAACATTGTCTGGGTGTTCTGTTAAACTAGAAGCTACTTCACCACTCATCGCATATTTGACAAGTTCTTTTAAAGTTAAAGGCTCACCTAAAAGTTTATTTATACCAAAAACACTACCAGCTGCATTTGATCCGCTACTTCCTATTCCACTACCAGGTATAATATTCTTTTTTATTTCTATGTCAAATCCACAATCAGGTTTTAGATATTGTATTAATTTTTCTGCTGATACAGTAGCTACATTTTTTTTAGAGTCTAAGGGAATAGAATACCCTTCAGTCTTGATTATTCTAACTCCCATATTATCAGACTTTGAGATAGTCATTTCGTCTCCAAGAGATTCAATAGGGAAACCTAAAATATCAAATCCACAAGCAACATTAGATACTGTTGCAGGAGAAAAAATTTTAATTTTTTTCATATTAACGAATTTAAGAATTCTTTAATTAAAATAGAGATATACCCCAGTAAGTTAGCATTGCCCAAACTACATATCTAAAAACTTTGCCAACTAACATATAGATACTAACCAAATAAAAATTGGTTCTGAAAAAACCCAATGCTAAGGCTATTGGATCACCAAATACTGGAGTCCATGATAATAATGCAAGAAATCCTCCCCACCTATCTACTCTTTTCTTCAATTGTAAAATTTTATCCTTTTTTACTCTAAAATATTTTTCTATAAAATTCCAATTTCCTAGCCTTCCAATGGCGTAACTACTAAGTCCACCAATCCAATTTCCTAAAGATGCCACAAATAATGATAAAGAAAGATCATAATTATTTGCAATTAAGATGCTAAGGACAATTTCTGAACTTAAAGGAATTATTGTAGCAGCAAGAAACGATGCTATAAATAATCCTAAATAACCCCATTCTGCTAATAACTCCATAATCAAATTTAACTTAGTTAAAAATATAATTATTAATTCTGATTATTATCTTTATCTAAAAATTATAAAAATGAACAATCAACATTTATCATACCGATCAGGGAATCCTGTTCTTACATCTAAAGCATTTAGTATAAAATCCGACTATTCTGAAAAAATGACGATAGAAGGCACAGTAAATAAAACTTTTTTATTACTATTTCTTGTAATGGGTTCTGGTTATTTTGCCTGGACTAATTTATATACCTCCTTGTATTTATTATTACCTGCAACAATTTTATCATTAGTTTTTATGCTTCTAATTATTTTTAATAAAAAAATGATAAGTTATTTAGCTCCTTTATATGCTATTTGTCAAGGAATTACTATGGGAATGTTTTCCTATTATTTTAATACATTATATGAAGGAATAGCTATAACTGCAATATCTTATACATTTTGTATTTTATTTGGTCTACTTTCAATTTATAGACTTGGATTGATTAAAGCTACTGAAAATTTCAAACTTGGAGTTGGTGCGGCTACATCAGGTATATTTTTGCTTTATGTTATAAACTTCGCAATGAGTTTTTTTGGCACAGGTATTCCTCTTATGGATATAAATAATTCTTCTATGGCAAGTATAGGATTCAGTGTTTTTGTAATAATAATAGCTGCAATGAATCTTGTTGTTGATTTTGACTTTATCGAAGAAGGAGCAGAAAAAGGGGCACCTAAATATATGGAATGGTATGGAGCTTTTGGATTAATGGTTACACTAATATGGTTATATTTAGAGATATTGAAGCTACTAGCTAAAATGAATTCTAGAAAGTAATGATGAAAAAATTCTTATTCATTCTAATATCATTATTATCAACTAACATAAGTGCACAAAAAAAAGTTTTAGATCATAATGATTTTGATATCTGGAATAGAATCCAAAATTCAGTTATAGACTCAAAAGGAGATTATATAATGTATTCAATTCAAACAGGTGAAAAAGACAGTCATCTAAAGATTAAAGATACAAACAGTAATTTAATATTTGAGCATGAACGATCAGAAAGAGGTCGATTTACTTATAATTCAGAATTCGCCGTTTTCACAATTAAAGCTTGGAAAGATAGCATCAAAGAAATGAAAAGGGAAAAGGTCAAAAAAGATAAAATCCCAAAAGATTCAATTGGTATTTATAATATGAGCAATGGATCCTTAGATAAAATTGCGAATATAAAGTCTTACAAGCTACCTGAAAAATGGGCAGGATATATTGGGTATACATATGACAGTGTATCAAAAAAAGATACCACTAAAAAGAAATTGAAAAAGAAAATAAAGAAATCCAGCTCAAAAAATGGATACCCGTTAGTAATTCATAATTTAAATACCGGAGATAAAGATACTATTCCATATGTTACCAGTTATTCTTTTGCAAAAGAGGCAGAGATATTATCCTATATTACTACGGGAATTGATGACTCAATAAATGCAGGAGTTTATGTAATAAATCTTAAAAAATACGATTCAAAAAATATATTTCAATCACATAATAAAACAAAATATTTTAAACTGACAGTAAGTGATAATGGAAATAATATTGCTTTTATTATTGATGCTGACTCTTCAAAATCATATCATAGAGATAATGAACTTTTTATTTGGAACCAGTCCTTAGATAAAGCAAAATTAGTTGCAAACACCAAAATTTCTCCTGATGGTTACAGGGTCTCTTCAGATGGTACGGTTTCATTTTCAAAAGACGAGAGTAAATTATATTTTGGCTTAGCATTACCTGAAATATATCAAGATACTTCACTATTAGATGAAGAAATTGTAAATGTAGAAGTATGGAGTTATGATGAACCTAGATTATATACAGTTCAAGAAATGCAGCTAAAAAATGATAAAAGGAAATCATTTCAATCTGTATACCATTTGAAAGAAGATAAAATAATTCAAATTGCTAATAAAGAGTTTCCAAGAGCATTATTATCTGATGAAGGAAATGGAGATTATGCTTTGATTAGTACAACAGAACCTTATCAATTAAGTTCCCAGTGGACTGGTCAATTTTCAAAAAATGATTTAAAAGTTATTAATATTAATAACGGTATATCTAGAATTGCAATTCTAGGGAACCCAAGCACTGCAAGATTAAGTCCAAAAGGAAAGTATGCATATGGTTACAATCAAAACGATAGTACTTGGTACACATATAATATTGAAACCTCAAAATATACTGAACTAACTAAAGGGAAAGTATTTTATAATGAACTTAGCGATTATCCAGATTTTCCAAGATCATACGGCTCAGCAGGATGGACAAAAGATGATAATACCATATTTATTTATGATAGATATGATATATGGGAATTTGATCCAAAAAGTAGAGATAGCAAACGTCTCACAAGAGGTAGAGAAGTTAAAACATCATATAGATATGCTAAATTAGACCCAGAGGAAAGGTTCATCGAGACCTCAGATAAAATAATAATGGCAACATTTAATGAGATCTCAAAAAATGGTGGATATTTCGAATATAACCATAAAAAAAATTCTGGAAAAGATTTAATTAATGGACCTTACAGATATTCTAGACCAATAAAAGCTAGATTAAATGATAAAATAATATATACAAAACAATCATTTCAAGAATTTCCCGATATTATAGCTTCTGACTTAAGTTTTGAAGAACATAAAAAAATTAGTAATGCAAATCCACAGCAAATAAATTATAACTGGGGCACAGCTGAGCTTGTTAATTGGACCTCGCTAGATGGTTTACCATTGACCGGTATTTTAGTCAAACCAGAAAATTTTGATCCGAATAAAAAATATCCTATGATCGTTAACTTTTATGAAAAAAGTTCTAATGGTTTACATAGACACATTGCACCTTCTCCAGGAAGATCAACAATTAATTATAGTTTTTACACAAGCAGAGGATATCTTATTTTTAATCCAGATGTTTATTATAGAGTTGGCTATCCAGGTGAAAGCGCATTTAATTGTGTCATACCTGGAATCACTTCTCTAATTGAAAAAGGATTTGTAGATGAAGACAATATTGGTGTTCAAGGTCATAGTTGGGGTGGATATCAAATTGCATATTTAGTTACTAAAACAGATATATTTAAAGCAGCAGAATCTGGAGCTCCAGTTGTAAATATGATTAGTGCTTTTGGAGGAATAAGATGGGATACTGGTTTAAGTAGGCAATTTCAATATGAACATACTCAAAGTAGAATAGGTGGAACACCATGGGAATATCCTCAAAGATATTTTGAAAACTCTCCTATTTATAACATTGATAAAATTAATACACCACTTCTTATAATGCATAATGATAAAGACGGACATGTTCCTTGGTATCAAGGAATAGAATTCTTCGTTAGTTTAAGGAGACTAGGTAAGCCATCTTGGTTATTAAATTATAATGGTGGTCGTCACTGGCCTCTGAAGATACAGAATAGAAAAGACTTTAATATAAGAATGCAACAATTTTTTGATCATTACCTAAAAGGTAGTGCAAAACCAATGTGGATGGTTCGGGGTGTACCAGCAATTGAAAAAGGTATTAACCAAGGATATGAATTACTTGATAATAATTAATTAAATTATTATTAAAATTTAAAAAGTGGAGCCAGAGGGAGTCGAACCCTCGACCTCTTGACTGCCAGTCAAGCACTCTAGCCAGCTGAGCTATGGCCCCCCTGGTATTAATTATTTAAGAACATCTCTCTTGAACTGGGACCATTCCTGAATTTTACCATCAACTATATGATAGAATTCATAAAATACCTCAGCTTCCAATTCAGATTCTGGATTAGTATGGGTAGACGTAAATTGAGCATTAACCCAATCACCTTCAACAGAAGTTACAGCTAATGAAAATGCATAATCAGTATTCCATGTATACTCATTACCATCTTGATCTTCAACCTCAGATACCCATGTTTTAATTAAATCAACAAACTCTTGAGGACCAGATGCAACTCTACCATCTGCAAACTTCATTTCTGCCTCATCAGCTACAAATGTTTTTATGGTTTCGTAGTCAAGCTCTGCCCAAGCCTTGTCAATTTGATTAAAGATTTCAACAGATGACTGCTGACCCATTGTTACTTGCCCATCAAATCCATCAATAAATCCATTGGCAATGGTTTCACATTCTTGATTTGAAGATGTACATGATGTAACAAATAAAATTGATAATATATAAATGATTTTTTTCATAATTTAAATTTTAGTTTTTTTTTGAAATTATATTAATTAAGATTATTAAAAAAATATTTTGTTTAAAATACTCTCTTAATTTTTCTAATTCTTTTAAGATAATAATCTTTTATTAGTTGAGTCTCAACGACTCCTCTTGATGAAGAAGCATGAATAAAATTTATATCTGAGGATGAATTATGTCTAGATACTAATCCAACATGAGTAACTTTTCTTTTACTTTTTCCAAAAGCAAAAAAAACTAAATCCCCTTCTCTTGATTTTTTTAATGAAACTTTTTTACCTAAATCAATTTGCTGTGAAGTAGTTCTAGGAATTTTCATTCCTATTGATTCAAAAGATCTAACTAATAAACCAGAGCAATCAATTCCATTATTATCATTTCCACCCCATTTATATGGAGTCCCAATGTAAGTTCTTGCTTCACCAATTACAGATTTTATATTATTTCTTTTTGTTATGCTTTTTTGAGATATACAACTAGAAAAAAAGAAACAAATTACTATATAAAATATAACCTTTCTCATTTCTCTAAAATCAAAAACAAGTCTAAATTTTTTGGGTTATCATCTTCTAAGATATAATCATTTGTTGATATTGAAGAAACAAGAGAAGAATCTTTTGACTCAAGTTTATTTCGATTTATCCTATTCAAAAATTCATATGGAATTTTATATAAAAAAGTAGGTAAATATTTTTCTAGATTTAAAATGTCAAGCTTTTTAAATTTCATTACTGAGTTTTTATTCTCTTTATAATATTTTTTTACTTTATTATTTCCTGATATTCCTTTCATAATAATTTTATCAAAATTATGAGATACTAACTCTTTTAATTCTTCTGATGTATATTCTCTAATATGCCATGGATTTCTCGTAAGAGTCATTTTAATATTAGGAGTAGAAATTAATGCTTTTCCTCCTGGTTTGAGAATTCTATATATTTCCTCGATAAATAACTTATCATTTTTTATGTGTTCGATAACCTGAAATGAAATTAAAGTATCAAAAGAATTATCATTAATATTTTTAAATGGAGGGAATGATGAGGATATAAATGTTTCATTAGTATATTTTTTTGATAAGCTATCGGTTACTGCAGAAATTTTATCTATGGCAGTAAAAGATTTTGATTTTTTTAAAATTATATCAATACCTCTACCTTCACCACACCCAAGTTCAATTACATTACCACTTATAAATTTTTCTGCAAAAACATAAGCACTAAGAAGTCTATGATGTAATGGGTTGTCAGATAGTAATTTATCGGAAGTTATTTCAGTAGTATAAATTGACATTATGTAAATTTAATATGAAATGGATTCTAATTAATAAATCTAATTAAATGATTGAAAATCTCTTAAATAAATATTTTGTATATTATTAAATGAATTCTATAAAAATAGTTAATGAATGTAGACTACTGAGCTTAGTAATATTATTTCTTTTACCTAATAATTTAAAATCACAAGTATCAATAAAAGAATCTACTCAAGATTTAAAAACATATGACTTTAGTGATCCTAATCCAATTCCAATTTTTGTTTCAAATCCAAAAATTTATCCTTATTTCACTTTTGATGGATATAACATTGAATCCAAATCAAAGAAATTTAAAGTAATAGAATTAGAAAATGATTATATAAAAGTTTTGGTTACACCAGAACTTGGAGGAAAAGTATTGGGTGCTATTGATAAAACATCAGGTGAAGAATTTATATATAAAAACGAAGTTGTTAAATTTCGAAATATTTCAATGAGGGGGCCTTGGACATCGGGAGGAATAGAATTTAATTTCGGAATAATAGGTCATCACCCTTCAACCGCAACTCCAGTTGATTATAAGATTAGAAAAAATGAGGACGGTAGCGTATCTTGTTTTGTTGGTAATATTGATTTACCATCAAGATCACAATGGAGAGTAGAAATTATTGTTAAAAAAGATCAAGCATCTTTTTTAACTGATGCTTTATGGTATAATCCTACATCTATTAATCAATCATATTATAATTGGATGACGGCTGCAGCACCGGCAAAAGATGATCTTGTTTTTTACACTCCAGGAGATATATACTTAGAACATAGTGGAAATGCTAAAAATTGGCCAATTGACAATAAAGGTAGAGATTTATCAGAATATAAAAATAATAATTTTGGGCCAAGTAAATCGTATCATATTGTTGGAGAATATAGTGACTTTTTTGGTGGATACTACCAAAAATCAAATTATGGATTTGGACATTGGGGAAAATACGAAGATATTCCTGGTCAGAAACTTTGGTTATGGGCACAATCTAGAGCAGGAGGTATATGGGAAGATTTATTAACAGATACTGATGGTCAATATATTGAATTTCAAGCAGGAAGATTATTTGTTCAGTACTCACCAAACCAAGAAGTCAATCCAATAACAAATGTAGGGTTTGAACCTTATGCAATTGATAAATGGAGAGAAGCTTGGTTTCCTTTAAAAAAAATTGACGGATTAAGCGAGGCTTCAGAGTATGGAGCTTTAAACATAATAAGAAGAAAAGATAGTATAGAGATAAAACTAAACCCATTTATTAAAATAAACTCAAATATGAATATTTTAATAGATGGTAAACTTTACTACAAAAAAGAATTATCTCTAGATCCAATGGATGTTTTTTCATCAAAAATAAAACTTGATGGACAAAAAGATTTTGAAGTAATTATTGAGAGTCTTGATCTGCATTACCAATCAAATAAGTCTAGTAATAAAATTGAAAGATCTTTTTCTAGTAAAAATCAAGATAAATTAAAAGAATCATATCAAAAACTTTTTAATGAGGCCAAAGAAAACTTATCATTTCGAGAATACGATAAAGCAAAAGAAAAATTTCAAAAAATTGTTGATAATGATAAATATAATTTAGAAGCAATTTACTATTTAGGTGAGCTATACTTTAGATCTGGTCAGTTTGAAAAGTCTTTAAATATAGTGAAAGCTGGATTAAAAATAGACACCTATCATCCATCTCTAAACTATATAGCAGGAATAAATTATAAAGCATTAAATAATAATTTGAATAGTAAAGAATGCTTAGGATGGGCAGCAAGATCTATAAAATACAGATCGAATGCTTACTCTCAAATTGCAGATATTTTTCTAAAAGAAAAAAACTTTTATAAAGCAATTGAATATGCTGAAAAGTCTCTAGAATTTAATATAAACAATATTCCATCTTTGGAGGTTATTATTATTTCTAATAGATACCTGGAAAAAAATATTGAACATAAAAAGGCAATTGAAAGACTTGAAGAATTAGACCCAATTAATCATTTAATTTCATTTGAAAAAAATGTTATTAATCCAAATGAAGAAAAAACAAATGATATAAAAAATTCTCATCAGTCAGAACTGAGAAATCAAACATTCCTTGAACTTGCAATAAGATATTTTAATAGGGGGCTTAAAGATGAAGCAATAAAAATTTTAAATATTGGCCCCAAGAACTTGATAAATAGTTTGTGGTTATCATACCTTATTGAAGATGAAAATTTATTACAAAATACGCTTTCCAAAAATAAAATTGATTTTTCATTTCCTTTTAGAACAGAAACAATAAATATTCTTAACTGGGCAAGAAATTCATATTCTAACTGGAAGCTAGATTATTTACTCGCTATAAATCTATACGGTAAAGGAAGATATAATGAATCTGAAAATATTTTATCAAAAATTCAAAATAAATCATTAAACCCAATATTCTATTTGAATAGAGGAATTATTCTTCAAAAAAATGGAATTGATCCCTTAAATGATTTTAATAAAGCTTATCAACTTGACAATAGAAATTGGAGAGTATCTAAATCACTATCAAATTATTTTTATGATTTAGGAAATTATGATAAGGCAAATAAAATTTTAGAAAAATCATATAAAAATGATATTTCAAATTATATAATAGGAATGGATTATGTAAAATCTTTAGTAAAATTAAAAAAATATGCGCTTGCAATTTCTATATTAAAAAAACTAAATATTTTACCTTATGAACATGCTGGCGAAGGTCGTGAATTATATTCAAGTGCATATATAGGTTTAGCTTTAGAAAACATAAAAAAATCTAAATTAAAAAATGCAATAGATATTTTAAATGAGTCGAAGATATGGCCTGAAAATCTTGGAGTAGGAAAACCATATAATCCAGATGAAAGAATAGAGAATTATCTTATTTATTATTGTTTAGAAAAACTAAAAGATAAGTCATCAAAAAAATATTTATTAGATATAATAAGTTATTCCGAAATGAATATAAATAATTTAGATGCAAACCATATACTTGGATATTTTGCACTAAATAAAATTGAAGGAGATAAACAATCTGATGATTTTTTAAAAAAATTAATTGATATACACGGGACTGAATCTGAACAAATAGATTTTATTATTAATTACAAAATAACTCATAATATAAAGACTAATGATAATTTTAACTTACTTGGTGAAATATTAAAATTAAAATGAATGAATAATCAAGATATTATTTTTGGCACAAGACCAGTTTTAGAAGCAATTAAATCAGGTAAATCAATTGAAAAGTTATTCATTCAAAAAAATTTATCTAAAGAAATTTTTAATGAGATTAAAAAAAATCTAAGTAATAGAAATGTTAATATTTCATTTGTTCCTAAAGAAAAGTTAAATCGAATTACAAAAAAAAATCATCAAGGGATAATCTGTTATATTTCTCCGATAATCTACCAACCACCAAACGAAATAATACGTAGATGTTACGAATCTGGGAAAGATCCTATAATCCTAATCTTAGATAGAATAACAGATACTAGAAATTTTGGAGCTATTACTAGAGTTGCAGAAGCATCTGGTGTAGATGCAATTATAATTCCTGATAAAGAATCGGCATTAATTACAAGCGAGGCAGTGAAGTCATCTGCGGGAGCAATAAATTATGTTCCAATTTGTAAAGTAAAAAGCTTAAAAAAAATTACTCAAGAATTAAAAGATAGTGGACTTAAAATTATTGCATGTACCGAAAAGAGTGATCATGATATCTACTCAATTGATTACAAAGGACCAATATGTATTATTCTTGGATCCGAAAAGGATGGAATATCTGAAAATTTAATTGAAATAAGTCATGAAAAAGTGAAAATTCCAATGCTCGGGAAAATTGATTCGTTAAATGTTTCATCCAGTTCTGCAGTAATTTTATATGAGCTAATAAGACAAAGAAATTAAATTGATTTAAGGCCTGTAAGGTCAGAACTACTTCTTATTTTTTTTCCCATTCCATCTAATAATTCAATTCCATACTTCTTACATACTACAGACTCTGGAATTTCTTTATTATGCCTATCTCCCCCATTTGTAAAAATGTCTGGTTTGATTTTTTCTAAACTTTTGCACACTGTCTTGTCAGTATCAATTGATAAAAAAACTTCATCAACCCACTCAATTGCTGAGACTATTTTCATCCTATCTTTCTCATCCATGAAAGGTTTTCCCTTTTTAAGTTTACATTGATTATTATTATTAACTATAACTATTAAATAATCTCCCATCTTTTTTGATAACTCAATATATTCTAGATGACCAACATGAATGGGATCAAAATATCCACTTATTGCAACTTTTTTCATTTACTTAAATTTAGCTTAATTATTTCACAGATAAATAATACTTTTGAGAATGAATATATTAATTCTTGGTTCAGGTGGAAGGGAGCATGCAATTTCCTGGAAAATATCACAAAGCAAATTATGTAAAAATCTTTTTATTGCCCCTGGAAATGCTGGCACTTCTCTTTTAGGAAATAATCTATCAATTAACATGAATAATTTTGAAGAAGTTAAAAAATTAGTAATTGATAAATCAATAGATCTTGTTATAGTTGGACCAGAGGAACCATTAGTAAATGGTATAGTAGATTTTTTTAAGTCAGATAAAATTTTAAGAAACATAAAAATTTTCGGTCCAGGAAAAAATGGAGCAATGTTAGAAGGAAGTAAAAATTTTTCTAAAGATTTTATGTTTAGAAATAATATTCCATGTGGAAAATCAAAAACATTTGATAAAAATACTATTAACGAAGGATTAAACTTCTTAGAGGAAATAAATTCACCCTATGTACTTAAAGCGGATGGCCTAGCTGGAGGAAAAGGGGTATTAATATTAGATGATTTAGAAGAAGCAAAATCAGAACTTATAAAAATGATTATTGAAAAAAAATTTGGAGAAGCAAGTAATAATGTGTTGATAGAAGAATATTTAGAGGGGATTGAAGTATCAGTCTTTGCTATTACCAATGGAAAAGATTATGTTATTCTTCCAGAAGCAAAAGATTATAAAAGAATCGGAGAAAAAGACACGGGATTAAATACAGGAGGGATGGGTGCAGTTTCACCTGTTGACTTTGCTGATGATGAATTTATGAAAAAAGTTAAGGAGAGAGTAATAGAAAGAACAGTAGATGGAATTAAAAAAGAAAATCTTGATTATACAGGGTTTATCTTTGCTGGATTAATGAATGTAGATGGAAATCCATTTGTTATTGAGTATAATGTAAGAATGGGAGATCCAGAAACTCAAGTTGTCATACCTAGAATTAAAAATGATCTATTAGAAATTTTAATAAAATGTTTTGAAAATAAATTAAGTGAAGTGGATTTAAATTTCACTAAAGGATATACAACAACAGTAATATTAGCATCTAATGGATATCCAGAATCTTATCCTAAAGGAGATGAAATAAATAATCTTGAAGAAGATTCATCTAATAAAATATTTCATGCAGGGACAATAATTAAAGACAATAAAGTTTTAAGTAATGGAGGAAGAGTTTTAGCCTGTACTGGTTTTGGGGAGAATCTTAATGAAGCATTAAGTAGTTCGTATAAGATTGCAAATAAAATTTCATGGAAAAATAAATATTTTAGAAAAGACATTGGAAATGATTTAAAATGAAAAAAATCTTATTAATTAATTTTTTCTTATTGGTAATAATTTCTTGCAATCAGTCTAATGTTTATACAAATTATTTTAACTTCAGAGATAATACCTGGCATTCAGACTCATCAATAGTTTTTGATTTCAATACCAGAAATAATCAAAATATAAATTTTATTTTAACTATTTCTTACTCAAACGATTATCCTTTTCAAAATATTTACACATCATTTTCCCTACTTGATAATTCTAAAAATGTATTAAAATCAGATATGATTGAATTAGAATTATTTGAAAAAAAATATGGTTATCCTTTAGGTGATGGTATTCTCAAAAATTTTTCTGTAGATACTTTAATTATTAATTCTTTAAATGTCAAAAAGAATACAGAATATAAGTTATTAGTAAAACATTCAATGAGGGAAATAGAGCTAAGAGGAATAAATAGATTGGCTTTAGAAATTGAAAAATAAATTAATTTTCTTCAGAATCATTTACTTTATCAAATAAAAATGAAACAGAAAATCTCATAGTTTCAGCTAGAGGATGGTCATTTTGAGGTGTTGATAAATAAGAAAAATCTACTCCTAAGTTATTATACTTTATTCCAAGTCCAAGAGTTAAAAATTTTCTCCCACCTTTATCCATATTTTCTAAAAAATAACCACCTCTTAATGAGAAAATTTCTCTATACCAATATTCTAATCCAGATGAGATTGTAATTTCTTTTAATTCTTCAGATAAGCCATCAGGAGCATCTGAAAAAGAAGAAAACATTCCGCTTAAAACAGATCTATTTGGATTTTTACCTTTTAATATTTTAGCTTGGTTAGTAGTTGGATCAATAACGTAATTACCATTATTATCTATCTCATAGATTGGAGGAGAAGGAACCATTAATTTATTTAAATCAATAGCTAGAGTAATTGAATTGTATTGATCCAAAAATGTTTTTAATGATGTTCCTACTCTTAAATTAATAGGTATGAAATCAAGACTTTTTGAACTGCCATATGTTATTTTTCCTCCAATATTAGAGATATGAGATCCAAAAGATAATTCAGATGTCCTATTAGCAAGAGTAATTTCCTTATTATAATATAAACCAAGATCAACTGAAAAACTATTACCAGCTTTTGCATCAGAATAATTTGATATGCTTCCCGTTAAATTTGACCATATATATCGAGTTGTTCCTCCAATTGATAAATTGGTTGTAAGCTTTCTAGAATATGTAAATGCCGTACTTAATTCTTTTGGGTTTTCAATACCAAGAGCCAAACCTTGATTATCTGTAAGTTGAATTTCTCCTAAATCAAAATATTTCATTGATAAACCAATTGATTGAATGTCATCAAGCTTATAAAAACCTGAAAGATAGGAAACAGACATATCATCTACAATTTTACCAAGCCATGGAACATAAGACATACCAAACCCATACTTCTTATCTATAAAAGCAAGTTTTGCATTATTCCAATGAACAGAATTAACATCTGGAGAAGTAGCAACACCTGTTTCTCCCATCGCTGATCCTCGAGAATCAGGAGAAATTAAAAGAAAAGGCACTGCAGTTATAATTGGTCTTCTAGAAGTATCTTGACCACTTAAAATTGATGCTTGAGAGAATGCTTTTACATTTAATAAAAAAAGAAAAACGAAAAAATATCTGATCATAATTTTTTAAATAGTTTATTATACAAAGTTATCTTTCTTTCATTTAATAAATTTCTGACATGCAATTTATATATATAGATTCCTTGTGGCAAAGGATTATAATTTAAATCTTTCCCATTCCATGATATGTTATCAATCACATTTGGAGAAAATTCATATTCATATTCATAATCAAATACCTTTTTTCCTCTCAAATTAAAAACTTCCAATGATATATATATAGGTTGATTGAACTCTTCAATTTCAAATGTAAAATTTGTTTGATCACTAAAAGGATTTGGATAATTCATAAAATTAGATACTTTAAGGTTATTTTCATTACCAGTAATGAATACAACTCCTTTAGAGGATAAATTATTGTAATTATCTGCAACTTTAATTTCAATTTTATGTTTCCCGTTTTTTAAGTTTTCTAGAGGAACTCTTATTGAGCCTCTCTGATAATCATCTTTTAGATAATTAAAATATCTATTTAAAGTTATTTGAATAGTATCATCAATAATAGCTGTCATCTTATTATATGAATCTTTTTCAATAATATTCAATCCATTTTCATCAAAAAGATCAACAATTAATAATGGCGAAAGAGATACTATATCTCCAGAAATAAAATCATAAGAATCTAAAAAAATATCAATCTGAGGACCTAACTTATCATTTATAAAATTATTAGAAGTACCACCTATAATAAAATTAGAGAACCCTATTGCTTCATTATAATTAATAGTGTCTATTGCAAATAAATTCATTTTACCCACACCAAACGTATAGTCTATATTAGTTGGTATTTTAAATTCGAAGGAAAAGGAACCATTATTTACTGAAGATAATCCTTTATAAATTAGATCATCCCACTCCAAAAATTGATATGGTTCATTTTCATCACCTAGAGTTAAATTTGAAGAAATCTTATCAAAAATATCAGAATAAATTTCACCATTAAATTCCTCTATTTTTATATAATTGTTATCTACAATTTCACCAGAAATAAAAATTTTATCTCCAGACTTTAGAGTATCTATTTGGTTAATTTTTATATTATAATTAGGATAATTTAATGTTAACGAAGGATCACCTAAAAGTGAAAAATTTCTATTTATTGGACCACTTAAACTTCTATTTTTAGTATTTTTAAAAATATCACCTAGTCTCATAAATTTATCACCTTCTCTTTTAAAAACATTATTATAAAACTGATTATTTAGTCTGTAATTTGTTTGAGAAAATACAGGACGAGTCGTAGTTAATAAAGCTATTGCACCTCCATTTTCTTTATGTAATAGCATTTCTCCACCAGATGTGATTAGTGGATCGTCAAATTTCCCAAATTCACAAGTAGCAGTTAAAAACAGTGGGAGCTTTGATCTATTTTTCCAATTATAAATCAAATTATCATCTAATATTTTTTCCTCTGTCCAAAAAAATTCATTTCCATGACCAATATAATTTATAATCATTGCTCCATTTTCTACTGCCTCATTCAATAATTCTTTAGTTTGAGTTGATGTTTTAAATCCGTTTACAATGTCCTGTTCATAATTATCAAGATAAATTTTCTTTATTCTATATTCTGGATTTGTTTTATTTAAAAGATCGAAATGATTTTCTGCATCGTTCTGATGAACATTATTATCTCCATCATCAGCAACTAAATATATATTTTCTTTCCAATCTCCTCTAACTAATTTTTTCTCCGAGTATAAATATAATTTATCAACATAAGCTTTTGACTCACTTTTATTTTTACTTGGAATTCTACCAATTCCTATTTCTAAATCATGATCTCCGTCAACACTCTCCTCCCAGATTCCTTCATCATCATCAAGAAAACCATAAAAATCATCTGAAGAATAACTATATATATTGTTTGATGAATTATAAGATTGATAAATTGGAATAAAATTAGTGTTATTAGGAATTCTATTTTTAAAATCATAAGAACAATCTCCAATTAGTAAAACATAACTTAATTTTTTGTTACTTGAATAATAAAGAAATTTAATATAATTTCTTAATGATGATATATCCTGGTTACCAGATGAAAATTGATTATAAATATCATCTACATTAACAATTTTTACTGATAGACCTTCTTTTTCTCTAAGATTTTTTATCCTATAAGCATCATCTTCAAATTTTTTATGAGTTATAATTAGAAAATCTGGATCTTGATGATATAAAATATTAGAATTATTAATTGATTTTGAGAAAAAAGGATACTTTATCTTATTAATATCAAAGACAATACTCTGATTAAATTTTTTTTCATTTTTGATATAATAAAAATACTCATTCTCTTTAATCAAATTTGATTCCTTTATATCGTATGGGTTAGATATATCCCAAACCCTTAAATCTAATTTTTCTTGATTATCATATTCATAAATATTATTGCTATAAATTAACTGTTTAGAAATAATTTCATTATTGAAAGGGAGAGTATAAAAAATAATATCTTCATTACTATAATTCAGATTTATTTTGCCTGTTATATCAATATAATCCAAATAAGAAATAGATGAAGTTGATCCATTATATTGTAACCTTAAATTATTTAAACCTTTATTTTCAAAATTATAATTAAATGTTTTAGAAGTTTCAGATAATTTATAACCATAAATACCTTCAGTTATTACTCCCATCTCAATGGTTGAGATTTGATTTTCATTTAACAAAAGCGTGAAGTTAGATGGAGAAGTTGATCTTGATATGAGATTAATGTCTATATCTAAAGTAGTATTTTTATTAAAAATATTAAGTGGAATATCTAATACATTTCCGGATGAAAAAATTTCTCCATACCAATCTCTACCAGACTGAATGATAGTATATAAATCATTTTCATATCTATAATTGAATAAAAAATCATCTCTTTCAATTTCATATGAATCATAGATTTTTTCATTTTTGATTTCTTTAGAAACATTATTGTTGAATGAAATAAAATAATATGCAGTATCAGTATAAGGATTTTTTTCAGTTAATACTTTAAGTTTTAATGAATCATAATATATCTTATCTGAAGATTGTAAATAAAAAAAAACAAACTCGTTATCATCAAAATTATTATCATTATTGCCATAAAAACTCACTTGAATTTCTTTTGGATTAACTAAATCTGATAAAGAATTTAATTGAGGTAGGCTACCATTATAACCGCTACCGTAAATTTGAATTTTATTAGGATCTAATTTTTCTAAATCTATATTATTTTTTTTTAAAAAATTATTATCAATTTTATATATACCAGATTTAATAATTCCAACTTTTATCCAATCCCCTTCATCTAAAATAGAACTCTGTCCAAAAATAATTAACGGAAAATATAAATATATAATCAGAAGAAAGGTTAATCTAAACATATTAATTAATTCAAATAATAGTATAACAACAAAAGAGATAAATTATTTGAAAAATAATTTAGAAAATATTGATTTTGAGATTGAGTAAAGAACATAAAATAAAACTGTAATAAAAAGCATTGAATGGCCAAATAGAATAAAAGAAATAGTAGCAAATAAAATAATAATATATCTATCAAGATTATTTTTAAAATTAAATGTTGAGAATTTAAAAGAAATAAATTCAAATCTAGATATTAATAACATAGAAAAAAGTATTGTTAAAATCAAAAATACTTCTGAAGTTAAATATTTGTTAAGATTTCCATCATAATATAACAGTGACATAAAAAAAAGTGCATTAGCCGGAGTTGGAAGTCCTTCAAAAAAAGCATTACCCTTTTTTGAAATATTAAACTTTGCAAGTCTTATAGCAGAAAAAACCACTATAAAAATAGAAATATATTTTAATAGAATATTATCAGAAATATTTTCTAAGTGATAATATAAAATTAGAGCAGGTAATAAAGCAAAGGATACAAGATCAGCTAATGAATCAAGTTGTTTTCCAAATTCAGATGTAGTCTTTAATTTTCTTGCTAAGAAGCCATCCAAGAAATCCAAAAATAAACAAGTATAAAATAATATTAGAATAGGAAAATCATTTGATTGATTTATTATACTAATTATACAGATGAATCCTATAATAAGGTTTGATAAAGTAAGAAAGTTTGGTATAAAAAATCTCAATTTAGAAAAGGGTTATTATTTTTTTCATCACAAATTGATGTTTCTGGACCATGACCAGGATATAAAATTGTGTTTTCATCAATTAAAAATAATCTTTTTTTAATACTATTAATTAGAGTTTTATAATCTCCTCCTGGCAAATCAGTTCTGCCAATTGAATTTTTAAAAATCACATCTCCACAAAAACATATTTTTTCTTTTTCAAAAAAGAATGCTATATGACCAGGTGAATGACCTGGAAGAGATAAAATTTTAATTTTTTTTCCTTGAAAATTTAAATCAGATTTTTCATCAATTAAACGCACCTCTTCTTGATGTTTATACATTTTCATTCCAAACATTGAGCTATATGATAACATATTACTATAAATATCATTTTCTGTAGAAGGTATGAATGTTTCAATTGAGTATAGTTTAGATAAAAAGTTTATCCCAAGTATATGATCAATATGAGTATGCGTTATAAGAATATACTCTGGAATCAATTTCCTTTCTTCAATAAAATTTTTAATTAAATCGTTTTCGTTATCATAATAATTACCTGGATCAATAATTATACAATGTTTACCTTCAATAATTAGATATGTGTTTTCTTGGTAGTCATTAAAAGTAAATGATTTAATTTCCATCATTATTTAAATTATATGCAAATTTGATATTTAAATAGTTATATATATAGCAAATGGTCAAAAAATATGATTATATAATTATAGGTCAGGGGATTGCTGGATCTACATTAGCCTGGAACTTATACTTTGAAAATAAAACATTTTTAATTCTTGATTCAGAAAATAATAACTCAGCATCTAAAGCTGCTTTAGGTATTTATAATCCAATTACTGGTAGAAGAAAAGCATTAACATGGAATTTCCATAAAGTATTTAAAGGTCTAGAAAAATTTTATAGAAGAGTAGAAAAAAATATAGGGGTAAAAATTCTTTTCAAAAAAGATATTCATAGACCTTTTAAAAATAATTCTGACTGGAATGATTGGAACATTAGATTATCAAATCAAAATTTTCAAAAAATTGTCAAATCTATTGATGATAAAAAAGTAATAACTAAAATGAGTGGGTATGTTAATGTCAAAAAATATTTAACTCAAACAAGAAAATATTTTAAAAGTAAAAATCGTTACTATAAGTATAAGTTAATTGACAAAAATATTGTAATTAAAAATAATGAAATAAGATTAAATGGGTATTATGCAAAACATATTGTGATGTGTATGGGTATAGATCAAAAAAAAATAAATTTCTTTAATAAAATAGATATAAAAGAGGTTTCTGGAAATAGTATTTTAACTGAATTAGATTACACTTTAAACTATATAATAAATAAAAAAATTTCTATAATTAATACCTCTAAAAATAAATTTTATATTGGATCGACATATAATAATGGGTCAGAGGATGTTGGTTATATAAAAATGTTAGATGAAGCAAGAAATATTCTTAATAAACATTTAATATTTAAAAAATCATTTTTTGGTATTAGATCAACTACTAAAGATAGAAGGCCAATTGTAGGCAAACACTCAAGAATTAAAAATTTATATATAATAAATGGATTAGGCTCAAAAGGAATAAGTCAAGCTCCATATTGTTCCGATAAATTATTTAACTATATTGAAAATAATAAAGAAATAAATAAAGAAATAAACATTAAAAGATTCATAACGTAGTCCATTACTATGCGGTATTTTATTTTAGTAATTTTATTAAACTCATATAACATTATTTATTCTCAAAATAGCATCTATAATGATATTGGTAAAAATAGAATTCAATATGATTCATTTGATTGGGAGGTAATGTACTCTAATAATTTTGAGTTTTATTATAATTCAAATGCACTAAATATTGCTGAAATTGCTTCATCACATTTAGAAAGTACTTTTTCAGAATTTACAAATAATGTTGGGCATCAACCTTTTCAAAAGACCAAAGTTTTTATTTATAACTCTGAAAAGGATAAAAAACAAAGTAATATTGGTATTAATGAAACAGATAAATTCTTATCCAGTAACCTTAATTTTAATAATAGAATTATTTTTAAAGTTGCCTACAGTAGTAATATTAATATCTTTAAAAGGAATCTAAGCTATGAATTTAGTAAGGTTTTAATCAGCGATTTAATGCATGGTAATCTTAGTTTTGCTAAAAGATTTGGTAAAGTTTCTTTTATAAATATCCCAAAGTGGTTCTCTGATGGTGCAGCAAGGTTCCTAGCATATGGTTGGGACTTAGAAATGGATAATATTATTAGAGATTATTTTTTAACAGAAAATAAAAAATCTCTAAATAAAATAACAGATGAACAATCAGTATTTATTGGGCAAAGTATTTGGAATTATATATCAATTATATATGGTAAGAATACAATCTCTAATATTATCAATTTAACTAAAATTATCAGAAACCCCGAAAAAGCCATTTCAAGTTCTCTAGGGGTAAACTTTAATTCCTTTATAGAAAACTGGTCAAATTATTATTATAGTAATATTACTAATAAGTATAAAAGACAAGAGTTGCAAAATTCTAAAAATTTAAAATTTAAGAATTTCGATAAAATCATAGATTTAAAAAAGAACTCATCAAGTGAATATATTGTATTTAGTGCTATCAAAGGAAATCTTAAAAAATTGATTTTATATAATATAGGATCACATAAAATTAAGGTTCTTGATAAAATAAGATTTTCTACTAAAGATGAATCTTATTTTATCAAATGGAAAGACAGTGAAAATATTGCTTACATAAAAAATATTAAGGGAGAAAATATTCTAATCAGTAGGAATATATATACTAATAATAAATCTTATAAATCATTAAATAAATTTGACAAAATTCACGGATTTTCTTTTAACTCAAATCAAAATCTTATAGCAATTAGTGCAAGCGTAAATAATCAAAGTGACATATATTTATTAAGTGCTAATAGTAGTAATCTTAAAAAAATAACTGATGATGAATCTCATGATATACATCCTTCTTTCCTGAAAAATTCAACATCTATTATATTTAGCTCAAACAGGAGACAAACAAAATTAGATAGCATAAACACTTTTAATGATACAAACAATTTTTATAATTTATTCTTATATAATTTAGATACTACTTCTAATGAATTATTTCAAATTACTAACTCATTAAGTAACAATATAAAATCTAGTCCTTTATCAAATAATGAAATTTTATTTTTAAGCGATATAAAAGGAATTCGAAATATTTACAAAACAAAAGTTAATGGTAATTTGAAACAAATAACAGACTTTAATACTAATGTAATTAATTTTTCTTTTGATGAAAAAACCAACAATCTCTCTTATAATTTCTTATATGAAGGTGATTATATAATCAAAGAAATAAATAATTTTAATACAGATATATCAAATTTTGGTAATCAGACATCTAGAGTTGATTATTTACAATCACAAAATTTAATTAACGAGAATAAAAGAAAGATTGAAAAAGAAATAAAAAAAAATAATGTTGATTTTGAATCAACAGAAAATTTTTCTTTTGAAGGAGACAATAAGCTCCAGTCATCTATTCTTAAGAATATTGGGAAGAATAAAAATAGGAAAACAAGACTAGGGAATAATTATAGATATTCAGTAATTAAAAATAATTTTAATAGCTTTTTAAAAATTGATCCTCAAGAAGGCCTTGGAACCCAAATTGAATCAGATTTTATAGAATTATTTGAAGATCACAAATTTTATGCAACTGCATTTTTACCTTTTTCTAGTCTTAAAAGTTCAGACATATTTACAGAATATACTTTCCTTAAAAAAAGATTTGATTTCAAATTATCATTCCAAAGAAACATTCTTTTTTCCGAAGATTCCGAGAATTTTATATATCATAAGTACTTATATAGTCAGATTAATCTAAATATTTCATACCCATTGTCTGAATTTTCAAGATTTGAAATATCTCCATTTTATTCCACTTATAAGTATAATGATTTAGATTATAGAATATTCAATAATACACCTCCTTCATTTCTATTTTATGAAAAAAATAACTTCTATGGATATTTTCTAAATTTCAAATACGATAACACAAAAAAATTGTCTTATAATTTAGAATCTGGCACTAAATTCAAAATAAGTCTTAAAAATTATCAAACTGAAAATAAAGAAAATTCCTTTAAAAACTTTAGTGTTGATTTATCTCATCATCATCAAATTACTGAGAATATTATTTTTTCATCAAGAATTTATTATGGAAATTCATTTGGTGAAAATCCATATAAATACATGTTAGGTGGTGTAAAAAATTCTCTAATAAGACAATTTGAAGATAAAGGAGTTAATGATCCTCTTTTAATATCAAATGGATATAATAATTATAATTTTATTTTTGGAGAATATGTAAATTTAAGAGGTTATAATTTTAATAAATTTGATGGATACAAAGTATTAGTTTTAAACTCAGAATTAAGAATCCCATTAATTAAGACAATCTCAGGAATTAATGTTAGTAGTAGTTTTTTAAATAGCCTACAAATTGCTGGATTTTTTGATTTGGGATCTTCGTGGAATATCAATTCCCCTTTCAGTAATAAAAGCGATGTAAATACCTGGATAATTAAAGAACCTGGATCAGTATTTCAAGCTGAAATAGAAAACTCAAAGAATCCTTGGTTGGCAAGTTATGGCTTAAGCCTAAGATCATTTATTACTGATTATTATATTAAAATCGACATTGCTAAGCCAATTGAAGATTATCAAATAAAAAATACAAAATATCATATTTCTTTTGGTTATAGCTTTTAATTTTTAATATGATTAAATCAATGACAGGTTATGGAAGTAGTATAGTTAACAGAAAAAATATATGCGTTGAGATAGAGGTTAAATCATTAAATTCTAAATTTTTTGACTTTAATTATAGATCAGATTATGCTGATAGATTATTAGAAAATGAAATAAGAAATTATGTTAAATCTAAATTAATAAGAGGGAAAATTGAAGTTAAAATAGAAATAAATAATTTGCTTAATCCTGATTCGAATGAATTAAATAAAAATAAAATAAAAATATATTTTGAAGAGATTAAAGACCTTCTAAATAAATCTATGAAAGTGAATGATAAAGAAATTTTAAAAAATATTTTAAATAATTTGTCGCTTTTTACATCTGAAAAGAAATATATCATCCCCAATAATATAATTATGAAAGGAATTAAAGAAAGTATTAAAAAATGTATAATATTTAGAGAAGATGAAGGAAGTGAAATTAATAAAGACTTAAAAAAATGTATCAATTTAATATCAATAGAGGTTGATAAAATTTTAAAAATCGATGAATCCAAAAATAATATTCTAGAAAAAAAAATGAAAGATAAAATCTCTAAAATAAAAAATATATCATTTGATAAATTAAGATTAGAACAAGAAATTTTCTATTATATAGAAAAATTAGACATAAATGAAGAAATAGTTCGGCTTAAGAAACATCTTAGATTATTTAATAAAACACTAAAAAACAAAAACCCAATAGGCAAAAAATTAAATTTTATATGTCAAGAGATTGGTAGAGAAATCAATACAATTGGATCCAAATGTTTTAATTTTCAAATTCAGAAATCTGTAATAAATATGAAAGAAAATTTAGAAAAAATTAAGGAAGAGAATTATAATGTATTATGAATTTTCTTATCCAAGTTTGAATGTAATAGGCAAGATCATTCTAACTTTAACTGGTCTACCTCTCTGTTTACCTGGTGACCATTTTTTAGCTTTTGAAATAACTCTTACTGCTTCCTCATCACAACCAGCTCCAATCCCTTTGATAGCCTTTACATCAGTTAAAGAGCCATCTTTATCAACAACAAACTGAACAAAAACTTTACCTTCAATACCCATTCTCCTAGCCTGAGCAGGATACCTTAAATTAGTTGCTACATACTTGTAGAATGCACCCATTCCACCTGGAGGACTAGGTTGATCTTCAACAATAGTAAATATTTCATCTACTTCCTCTTCTTCAGGAGCTTCTTCAAAAACAATCTCTTCAATGACTGTTTCTTCAGTTATTTCAACATCTATTTCTATTTCAATCTCTTCCTCTATCTCCTCTTCATCAGGCACCTCAATTATTTCAGGTTGTTGGATTACCGGTGGAGGTGGAGGGGGTTGTTCTGTTGGTGGGATCTCCATTAAATCTTCGAAATCATCTTCAATTGTACCTAAATCCATACCAGCACCTCTATCATAAAATCTCCATTCGAATGCAGTAATTACAAGAAGAAGACTTATGCAAAGACCAATATTCAAAAACAGGCCACTTCTTCTTTCTAAATCAGCATTTGGATTCTTTTTAATTTCCATAAAAACGAATTTAAGAAAATTATCACTTACTTACTAGAAAATACGCAAAAATAGACCCAAATAACGTTCCAAATATATTTGCAAATAAATCATAAAAATCAAATGTTCTATATGAGATATATATTTGTAAAATTTCAAGAGAACAAGAAATAATAAATAAGAATATTATTATTCTCTTTAGAGATTTATTATAATGATAAATTGAAAAATAAGTTCTAGTTATTAAATATGATTGAATAAAAAATAAAGTGAAGTGTATAATTTTATCAAAAGAATTTAAAGGAACATCAATACTTGTTGACTTATAAAAGATAAGAAAATAAACTATAAGAAAAAACCAAAAAATTGAAGAAATTAGATAAAAGTAAAAAGTTTTATTTTGTAATTGCTTCATAAGATTCAAGATCTAATAAGCTATCTAATTGTGTTGAATCATCACATTTAATTTTAACCATCCATCCATCTCCATATGGATCATTATTTACTAATTCAGGTTCTGACTCTAGTTTCTCATTAACTTCGATTATCTGACCAGAAATAGGCATAAAGAGATCAGATACAGTTTTCACAGCTTCAACAGTTCCAAAAACATCTCCCATCTCAACTCTTTCATTTAATGATTCTATTTCAACATAAACTATATCTCCCAACTCTCCTTGTGCAAAATCTGTAATTCCAACAAAAGCTATATCACCATCTACTCTAACCCATTCGTGATCTTGAGTATATTTTTGATTATTTAAATTCATCTGACGAAGATAATAAATGATTGTTGATCTAAAAAAAAATTATTATTGATTTAAACTTAATCTCAACCTTGCTCCAAAAGAGGAAGAATATCTTGGAAATGAATTTGATACAATAGGTTTATTTACCACTCTATCATAATACATAATGAGATTAATTCTATTATTAATTGTGTAATTAATGTTTGGTCGTAATTGGAAATTATAGTTTCCATTTGTTACAGTACTTTCCTTATCGATTTTTCTTTGTATAGCCTTTGTATTTCTAATAATGAAACTCAATCTAAATTCAATCTCATTATCTAAAACAATAGTATTTCCCATATACTTAAAAGGAAGCTTTAATTTTTCTTTTGAATATCCAAAATCTATTGAAAAATCAGAATTAATTATCTCTGATACCTGAGAATTAGATAAATTCAACATAATATTTCTATCTTTTTTATAATCAACTCTAGCATTAAGATTATTTTTAGTTCTTACATTTATTCCAATTAATGGTGAGAACCTTTCTGTAATTCTTACTTGATTAATAATATAGAATGGCACTAAACCATTTTCAGATAGTTGTGATGCCAAAGGATAATTCATAATAGAGTTATTAAAATCTAAATTATCAATGTAAAGCAATGAATTAGAAAATTCACCAATAGAATAGATACTCTGATACCCATGTGAAATAGTTATATTAGTGAAGACTTCACTTAGAGATTTAATCTTACTCAATCCAGAAAAATCAATTCTCCAATTTGGAATAGGAATTTTAGGAAAAGGTTTTAACGAAAAAGTATTAGGATCAGATTTTGAATATGCGGAAATAAAAGCTGGAATCAATACATCTTGAGAGTTTAATCCGTATTCACCCTGAGAGTTTAACGCATTAAGCCTATTTCTAATTATTAATCTATTTTCAGTAAAATCTTGGAAAGTAGGTGAATTATTAAATTCATCATCTTTTATAAATGCTGTTTTAATTGCTAAAAAAGATAAAGAGAAATTTCCACCTCTAGATGGTGT
>CACPJB010000007.1 GCA_902634135.1 uncultured Marinoscillum sp.
TTGTGAATTACCGCTATTTGTTGAAAAAGTATCATTTATAAATAGAATTTATCCAAACCCTGCTTCAGAGATACTGAAAGTAGAACTTGATAATTCGATGGTACTTAATAAGTATGTAATAAATGATTTAGATGGTAAAATAATTGAAGCTGTAAATATCGGCCGTCAATTAAGATACCTTGAAATTGATGTTAAGTCATTTAATGAAGGACTATTTATTCTACACTTAGACTTTGATAAAGGTAATACCAAAGTCAAATTCTTAAAAGAATAAATAGTAGTAAACCAATTAAAAAGGGCCTTTTATAGGCCCTTTTTTATTAATTTAATATTATATCTTTCATCATTTAATCTAAAAGAAAAGATATAAATACCATTAGTCTCTCTTTTTAAATAAATATTATTTTTTCCTACTAATTTATTTTTTTTTAGTGCTACCCTCCCCTTTGTATCATAAATTATTACATCTCTAATTTTTGTGTCAACATCTATTACAAATGAGTCTGAAAAAGGATTAGGATAAATTTTAATTATTTTATTAACATAACTTTCTATTGAGAGAGGAGGTAATTCAATTATATTAATAACAACTTGAATATTTTCTTCTAAAAGTCCGTCTGATACTTCAACTATTAAAACAAACTCCTTATAAGATTCATTGGATAAAGCATTACCATTATTAACAAATATTTCTCCTTCATTATTTATGTTAAAAAAATTCTCTTCATTTCCAGATATAATTGTGTATGAAATATCATCACCATCTGGATCGTTAGCTAAAACTTTTCCTACGAGTGTATTATCGACAGGAAATTCATATAAATTAAAAATAGTATCATTGCCTATTGGTGAATTATTTATTGGAAATACTGCCTCTTTACTAAAAACAAGGTTGACAGATACAGGGAGATGATCAGACGCATCATGAAGAGCATCTGCAAGTTCTTGAGATACTGCCAAGTTAGGACTAACATTAATTGCCATATCATAATGATTTCCATCATTACCAATTACCTCATAAGAATCTTTTATAACAAATGTTCTATTACTCTTCATAAGGGAATCAGAGAAAAGTATGTAGTCAAATCTATCATCCATACCTCCAGTCGCTCCACCACCAAATTGAGAGGTTCTTGGGGATTGGGTATGATAAATAGCATATTCTGGGTTTCTGTAACTACCTTCCACTTTGATTAAATCATTAAACTTACCAAATCCAGTAGCAGTTGTTTCAAAAAATTTCTGGTATGCTGGTTCATTAGTTGAATAAATATTAAAATCTCCAGCAACAACATAAAAATGATCATCATTCATTTGTTGAGTATAATTTATTAACTGCTGAACCTGGTTATATCTTCTCTGTTCATTAGATGAACCTTGAGATGCTTTCATATGAAGATTAAAAACAAAAAATGTATTCTCAGTTGGAATATGCTTTAATCTATAAGCTACTATATTCCTTGGATCTCCATCTATTTTAGAAGTTGACAATATTTCAAACTTATTTTTATCATAAAATAATGCTTGATCAATATCAGTTTCATCATAAAATTTTGCTGATAGAAATTTATCAGAATTTTTATTTAATACATTATTTAGAAAATTAGTTACTCCGGAATTATTTGTCAGCTCTTGAGTAATGTACATATCAGCTTCTATATAATCAATAACTTTCGTGAGATCTGAATTTCTATCAGTACTTGAACCATATCTTAGGAGATTATACGTTGCAATTTTAATGGTATCTTGAGATTTTAGATCAAGAATATTTAAAAATAAAATAACTAGAATCAATAGAATTTTATTCATCATTTTATTCAATTTTCGAAATATTTTTTCGTTTGCAAATTAAGTTAAAACTTCTGCAATTTAATTTTTTTAAAACTTTTGTTTCATAAAAATTGGGATATATATTTGTTGAAGGTTATAGGATTATATGCTAAAAGCAAACATATTAACTGACAAATTGAGACAAGATAAGTGGTGGATATCACCTATGCTTGTACTTCTAGGACTACTTTCCTTTGTAATATATTCTACATGGGCAGCATGGCAAGGTGAATATTTTTGGTGGAGTGGAGGAAGTGAAGGTTTTGGAGGTTATTTATCTCCTTTCTATTCTCCAACCGTATACATTGATCCTTCCAAACCTGGTGTTCCCCCTCTTGATTTTTCATTATTAGGAAGCTGGCCTCAATGGTTAAGCTGGTTACCTGGTCAATCCCCAGCTTGGTTGATTCTCATTTTTCCTCTATCATTTAGATTCACATGTTATTACTACAGAAAAGCCTATTATAGGGCATTTTCTTTAAATCCTCCTGCATGTGCAGTTCAACCAATCAAAGGAGTTCCATCTCAAATCTCTTCTATAACTAATGGAAATATTAATGCGTTTAATTCAGGGGATAGATATGATGGTGAAAGAGGACTTTTATTATTTCAAAATATTCATAGATATGCAATGTATTTTGCCGTGATTTTTATATTTATTTTAAGTTATGATGCATTTCTTGCATTTTTTAATAATGGTAAATTAGGATTTGGTTTAGGAACATTTATTCTTACTATTAATCCAATATTACTTGGATGTTATACATTTGGTTGTCATTCTTTAAGGCATCTAATTGGTGGTAATCTTGATTGTTATTCATGCAGTTTGTATAAAGATAAAGTAACTCATAGTAGCTGGAAATTTGTTACATTTCTTAACAGAAGACATCAACTTTTTGCTTGGTTAAGTTTAGTTTGGGTTGGTTTATCTGATGTATACGTAAGATTAGTTTCTATGGGAATAATCAATGATATTAACACTTGGGGAATTTAGTATGTTAGATATATCAGGAATTAAAAGGTTACAATTTGATGTTCTAGTGATAGGTGCAGGAGGTGCAGGTCTTTCTGCAGCAATCTCTGCTTCACAAGAAGAAGGAATTAGAGTAGGTTTAGTTTGTAAATCATTGCTAGGTAAAGCTCACACAGTAATGGCTGAAGGAGGAATGGCAGCTGCATTAGGGAACGTTGATGATAGAGATGACTGGAAAATTCATTTTAGAGATACTATGAGAGGAGGCAAGATGTTAAATAACTGGAAAATGGCAGAAATCCATGCTAGAAATGCACCAGAAAGAGTACGAGAACTTGAACATTGGGGAGCAGTCTTTGACAGAACAAGAGATGGATTAATAAATCAGAGAAACTTTGGGGGCCATAGATATCCTAGACTTGCTCATGTAGGTGACAGAACTGGTTTAGAGATGATTAGAACTCTTCAGGATCATGGTATACATCAAGGGATAGATATTCAAATGGAATGTACAGCCCTTGATATTTTAAAAGATAAGTCAGGAAAAGTATCGGGTATTGTTTCTATGTATAGAGAAACTGGTGAATTTATTGTATTTGAAACTAAAACCTTAATTTTTGCTACTGGAGGCGCTGGTAAATCATGGGAAGTAACTTCTAATAGCTGGGAATATACAGGAGATGGTTACGGCATGGCATATGAAGCAGGTGCTGAACTTATAGATATGGAATTTAATCAATTCCACCCTACTGGAATGGTATGGCCACCATCAGTAAAGGGAATACTTGTAACTGAAGGTGTTAGAGGAGAAGGAGGAATATTAAAAAATAGTGAAGGGAAAAGATTTATGTTTGATTATATCCCTGAAAAATTTGCAAATGAAACTGCTGACACGGAAGAAGAGGCTGCAAGATGGCTTAAGGGTGATAAAAGTGCGAGAAGGCCACCTGAATTATTAACAAGGGACGTTGTAGCAAGGGCAATTAATACTGAAGTAAAAGCTGGGAGAGGATCTGTACATGGTGGAGCATATCTTGATATTGCTACACAAAGATCCGCAGAAGATATAAAAAGAAAATTACCATCTATGTATCATCAGTTTAAAATACTTGCTGAACTAGATATAACAAAAGAGGCAATGGAAGTAGGTCCAACTTGTCATTATTTTATGGGAGGGATTAAAGTAGATGCCGAGACATCAATGACAAATATTGATGGACTATTTGCGTGTGGAGAAGCAGCTGGAGGAATGCACGGCGCTAATAGACTTGGAGGAAATTCACTTTCAGATCTTCTTGTATTTGGTAATTTATCAGGTGTTGAAGCAGCTAAATATGCAAAAAAACTTAAGTCCATACCAAAATCTGATGATGAAGATATTAAAAGAATAATTAAAAGTGCTACATCAATTCTTAATAGAGAAAAAGGAAACAATCCTTATTTGATTCATGAAGATTTACAAAAGAACATGCAATATAATGTTGGGATAATAAGAACAAAAGATGAAATTGCTGATGGTATAGAAAGAATTGAAAAAATGAAAGAAGAATTCAAGGAGGTAAAAGCTCCAGGAACAAGCCAGTTTAATCCAGGATGGCATGAAGCTCTTGCTCTAAGAAATCTATTAATTTCCTCTGAAGCTGTAGCTAAATCTGCTCTATTAAGAGAAGAAAGTAGAGGAGCACACACAAGAGAAGATTTTCCTACAGAAAGAAAAGAATGGCTAGAATATAACATTATAAATAAAAAAGGGACAGGTGGAGAAATGGAAACGGTCAAAGTAAAAAGATCTGAACCAGATAATGAACTTAAAAGAATTGCTAGCTCTAGTATTGAAGATCTTGAAAAAGAAGTTAAATTAGATCATCAAAAGTAAAATTATGAAAGAAAGAGACTTTAAAATTTATAGAGGAGATGACGAGCGAGGAGAATTGGTAAACTATAAGTGTAATGTTTCTGAGGGAATGGTTGTTTTGGATGTTATTCATAGAATTCAAGCAGATCAAGCAAATGATCTCGCTTGTAGATGGAACTGTAAAGCTGGAAAATGTGGCTCATGCAGTGTAGAAATAAATGGTAAACCAAGGCTTGCGTGTATGACGAGAATGAATGAGTTAGATGATAATGAAACTGTAGTAATAACGCCATTAAAATCTTTCCCTGTAATGAAAGATATTGTTAGTGATGTATCTTGGAATTATGAGCAAAATCAAAAAATAAAGCCATTCTCCCCTTCTAAAAAGGATACAGAAAAAGATTTTGTGATGATGCAAAAAGATGTTGATAGAGTTCAGCATTTTAGAAAATGCATTGAGTGTTACCTATGCCAAAACATGTGTCACGTGATCAGAGACAATGAAGGTAAAGATAAATTTGCTGGACCAAGATACATGACTAGACTAGCAAGTTTAGAGATGCACCCTATGGACAATGCAGACAGAATTGAAGATGTTAAGGATCTACATGGCTCTGGAATGTGTAATATAACAAGATGCTGTACTGAAGTTTGCCCTGAAGAAATTCAGATAACTGATGATGCTATAATACCATTAAAAGAAAGAGTTGTTGATAGATTCTATGACCCTATTATGATGTTATTCCGAAAACTTTTTGGTAAGAAAAAAGAGACTACGAATTAAATTTCATTTCTTCTAAAGAAATACCTTTAGTTTCAGGCATCATTCTTAATACAAAGATCAACTGTAGTATCATCATAAATCCAAAGAAATAAAATATCAACCCTGGATTGTTACCTAGCATATTAATAACATAAGGTGTAAGAGCTGTAATTAGAGCTGCAAAAATCCAGTGTGTAGCTGTTCCAAGTGACTGACCCTTTGCCCTAACACTATTAGGGAAAATCTCTGAAATAAATACCCAGATAACAGTTCCTTGTCCAATAGCATGAGAAGCAATAAAAATTAATATAAATGTTAAAAGAATATAAGAATTTAAAGAATAAATAAAACAAACTCCTATACTTAATAATGAAATAATGTAACCTATTGAGCCTATTTTCATTAAGTATCTCCTACCATATTTATCAATGAGTCTCAAACCAAACATCGTAAAAACAAGATTTACAAAACCAATTGATACAGAACTCATAAGTGAATCACTAGCTGCAAGACCAGCACTTTGTAAAATTTCAGGAGCATAATATAAAACAAAATTTATTCCAGAAAGTTGATTAAAAAATGCTATAAGGAAAGCAAGATAAATCTGGAAATTAAACAACCCTGAAAAAATAGAACTATTTTTCTTCTCTACTGAATTTTTGATTTGAGCAATCCTTTTGGAAATCTCAGATTCTGGATAAATCTGCTTTAAAATTTCTTTAGCTTTTCTTTCATCTTTTTTAAATAATATCAACCATCTAGGACTATTTGGAACTTTTAGAACAAAAACAATATAAAAAATAGCTGGAATTGCTTCTATCCCAAGCATATATCTCCAGTCTATATCTCCACCAAACCCCTGAAACAGATAATTTGAAAAAAATGCTATTAGTATACCAAATACTATATTAAACTGGTATAGAGCAACTAGTTTCCCTCTACTCTCTTTATTAGATATTTCTGAAATATACGTTGGAGAAGCAACAGTGGAAGCCCCAACACCTATACCTCCTATAAATCTAAAAAATGAAAATGAGTAAGGATCCCAAGCTATTGCTGACCCTAATGCTGAAACAAAAAATAATATTCCAATCCATATTAAAGTGTTTTTTCTTCCTATCCTGTCGCAAGGAATAGATCCAAATAAAGACCCCAAAACTGTTCCCCATAATGCCATTGACATAATAAATACTCCATGAAAAATAGGAGAAGTATTCCATAACTGCTTTATTGGAAGATTTGCACCACTAATTACAACCGTATCAAAACCAAATAGAAATCCAGCAAGTGCTACTGTTATTGACCAGTTAAATATTTTTTTCTTATCCATAGTTTGATATTTTTACTGAGTAAATATAAAGTAATTCTATATGTTATTAGGCATAGACTTAGGTGGTACTAAAATTGAGGGAATTGTTCTTAAATCAAAAGAAAATCCAATAGAAATAATTAGACATAGAGTTGATACAGAAGAGGAAAAAGGATATTCTCATGTAATTAGTAATATAAAATTATTAGTAGACTATATAGAAGAAAAAATAAATTACAGTTTTAATAAACTTGGAATTGGAACTCCAGGAACAATTGATCCTAAAACAGGTTTACTAAAAAATTCAAATTCTCAGTGTCTTAATGAAATGCCTATAAAGAAAGATTTATCAAATATTTTAAATAAAACTATTCTAATTCAAAATGATGCTAATTGCTTTGCTCTTGCAGAGACTAAACTAGGTTCCGTTAAAGAAAAATATCCTAATGCTAAAAATGTTTTTGGTATTATTATTGGTACTGGTGTTGGAGGAGGATTAATAATTAATGGGAAAACAGTTTATGGTAGCCAAGGAATTGGTGGGGAATGGGGACATACCGTAGTTACAGATAATGGTGACGAATGTTATTGTGGAAAAAGAGGGTGTGTAGAATCAGTCATCTCTGGAAGAGCTTTACAAATTTATTATCATAAAATATCAGGAAAGAAATTAAAATTTGAAGAGATATATGCCAATAAAGATAATGATAGTCACGCTAAAGAAACATTTAAAAGATTAATTACTCACTTTGGTAAAGGCTTAAGTAATGTAGTTAATATTATTGATCCAGAGGTTATAGTATTAGGGGGTGGCCTAAGTAATGTAGATGAATTATATAGTGAAGGCTATAACGAACTTAAGAAATATGTCTTCAATCCAACCTTTAATACGCCTATTTTAAAACCTAAACTTGGAGATAGTGCGGGTGTTTATGGAGCAGCTTTATTATAAATTAAAAATATAATAATAATTATTATGAATAAATTTTTTTTAATATATCTGATTTTTAATTTAATATGTATTGATATGAATGGTTCAGATTTAAAACATGAAATAAATTACTCAAAAGAAAATAAAATTATTTTTTTTGGAAATTCAATAACACAAAGTTGGAGTGATTATACAAATTTCTTTGTAAATAATGGGTATCTAAATAAGGGTATATCTGGTCAAACAACTGATCAGATGCTACTTCGATTCAAAAAAGATGTAGTAGATGAAAAAGCATACTGTGTCGTGATATTAGCTGGAATTAATGATCTAGCAGAAAATAATGGACCTATTTCATTGGAAGATATATTTGAAAATATAAAATCAATGGTAAAAATTGCTAATGAAAATGGTATTAAAGTAATACTAAGTTCTATTTTACCAGCATACGAGTTTCTATGGAATCCAGGAATATATCCTAGCAATGACATAATTTTTCTTAATAAGAATTTAATGAATTTTTGCAAATCTGGTAATGCGACATATGTTAATTACCATACCTCTATGAAAGATAAAAGAGATGGACTTAAAGATGAGTATACATACTGGAGAGATGATTTTAATGGATATGACGGAGTTCACCCTAATAAAAAGGGTTATTTAAAAATGGAAAAAATCATTTCTAAAACTCTAAAAAAGATACTCTAATCCATTATCTCATTAAATGTTTTTAGTGCCTCCTCATATTTTTCCTTTGAAATTTTATAAGTCATCTCATGAGTTTTAGTCGGTTTAGAAGTTGTGTTATATAGCTCCCAGCTCATATTACCTAATCTCCTTTGGACTGATGGTGGAGATCCTGAAAATACATCAGCATAATTTAAACTTCTTGTTCCTGTTAGTATCATTTTAAGGTCCATGATATCTCCTTTCTTTTTATTCAAATTCTCAAGATTAGTATCAGAAGATGAGTTAAGAGACTTATTAATTTTACCATCTATCTCTTCTATTGCTTTATCAATTTCATCAACAAGCTCATTTACTAGAGTAAGTAGCTTATCAAAGTCTAATTGAAAACTGAAAAGTTTCTCTCTATCTTCTGGTGATGAATTACTTCCTATTTGAATAATATCAAAAGAAAAAGAATCTGTGAGCTTTTCTATTTTATCATTCTCGAACTTTTCTAGATGTACATTATAATTTCCAGGAGGAACAAGAGGACCTGGATAATTATTTTCATCGTCAACATTTCTCAATGAGAAAGTTCTTAAATCCCAATACTTTTCATGGTATCCCTTATTCTTATTAGAACTTATTCTTCTAACAACATTTCCTTCTCTATCTGATATAGTTAAATAAATTTTGGGTAATTTTTCTTTAGCTTCGTCTTCTAATTTATCAGCAGTTGGATAATCAATTATCTCACCCCTATTAAATTTGCCAGATTCCTCATTTTGTCTTTCTTCGAACTTTGAGAGGATACTGTTTCCTAAATAGTAAGACAACTTTAAGCCATAAGGAGGATTGGGAGAAGTAAAGAAGTTATGGCCTGTTGCAGTTTTTTCAGGTGCAGCTACAATGTATTGATAAGTAGATTTTACTGAAAATAAATGTGCAGATTTACTATCAATTAGATTTGTGTATTCTCTTATTGGAGAGTAATTATCTACAATATAGAATCCTCTACCAAAAGATGCAGCTACTAAATCATCTTCGCCCTCATGAATTTCAAGATCTCTTATAGGAATTGTTGGTACTTTTTTAAACTTTCTCCAAGATGACCCTGCGTCCATTGAAAAATACATTCCAAATTCTGTTCCTACAAAAAGAACATTTGGGTTTATATGGTCTTCAACTATTGTCCAAACAAAATTATTTTCTGGAATATTTGAAGAAATTGATTTCCATGACTTTCCTCCATCTTTAGTTACAACTAAGTATGGTTTAAAATCTCCATACTTATGGTAGTTAAATGAAACATATATTGTATTAACATCATGTTTTGACATAATAACATCAGTAACATAAGCTTTTTGAGGAACCCCTGGGAAGTTCTCATGTTTTTCCCATGAATCACCATTATCTCTAGTTATTCTTACAAGCCCATCATCAGTTCCAACCACTAATAATCCTTGTTGTAATCTAGACTCATCTAAAGCAACTATTGTTCCAAGAGGCGAAGTAAAAACATTTTTAAATATTGCATCAACACTCCAAATCTTGCCCATAACTTTCATTTTATTTCTATCTTCATTCCTTGTAAGATCTGGACTTATTTTTTTCCATGAATCACCATTATCATCACTCTGAAATAAGAAATTTGCTGCAAAGTATAGCCTATCAGAATTATGAGGACTTATGATAAGAGGGGAATCCCAATTCCACCTAAAAGCAGCCTCCCCTTCTGATGGCTGAGGCTGAATTCCAATTTTTTCTCCGTTAGATTTATCATACCTCATAATACCTGCATACTGAGACATAGTATATAGAATATTTGGATCAGTAGGATCAACACGAACCTGAAAACCATCTCCTCCTGTTGTTACAAACCAATCACTATTCCTAATTCCAGATCTATTTTTTGTTCTAGATGGTCCTCCAAAACTATCATTATCTTGAGTCCCTCCATAAACATTATAAAATGGTTTATGATTATCAATTCCTACTCTGTAAAGCTGAATGATTGGTAAATTATCAATAAATCTCCATGTTTTCATCCTATCAAAACTTTCATAAATTCCACCATCACAACTTATCATAATGTAATCTGGATCATTTGGATCAAATAGAACATCATGACTATCCACATGTTTCTTATTCTCTGGAATTCTTTCAAACGTTTTTCCTCCATCTTCTGTAACATATGATCTCATGTCTACAGAATAGACTTTATCAAATTGATGTGGATCAGGAAAAATTTCTACATAATATTGCGAATCTACCACCTGATAATCACTCATCTTCTTCCATGTCTCTCCATAATTATCTGATCTATAAAAACCTTTTGTTTTTTCTTTTGCAGTAATTAATGCGTAGACAACATTTGATTTTTGGGGTGAAATGGCTAATCCAATTCTACCGATGTCACCACCAGGTAATCCATTTTTTAATTTTTTCCAAGTTTTTCCTCTATCTACAGATTTAAAAATACCTCCTTCTGGTCCACCAGCAACTAAAATACCAAAATGTCTCCTTCTTTGATATGTACTTGCATACATGATATTATTATCATTATGATCCATTACCACATCAGAGATTCCAGTATCATCTGTTACATGTAAAATTCTTTTCCATGTCTTTCCACCATCTTTAGTATTATATAGTCCTCTTTGACCACCTGACCTCCAAAGAGGTCCTTGAGCTGCAACATAAATATTATCTGAGTTTTGTGGATCGATTATTATTTTAGCGATGTGTTCTGATGTCTTTAAACCCATATGAGTCCATGTATTTCCTGCATCAATTGATTTATATATACCATCTCCGAAACCAACTGATCTTTGGCTATTATTCTCACCAGTTCCTAACCATAAAATATTTGGATTTCTTGGATCCATAGAAATTGTTCCTATTGAATAACTTCCGTAATGTTCAAAAATTGGAATCCATGTTGTTCCTGAATTCTCAGTTTTCCATACATTTCCAGACGCCGTTGTTACATACCAAGTACTTGTATTGGAATAATCTTTGATAACTTTCGTTATTCTCCCAGATACTTTTGCTGGGCCAATATTTCTAACAGGAATATTATCAAATATTGAAGTTTGGATGATTTCTTGTCCTTTTTTTTGGGCAGAAAGGTTATAAAATAAAAAAGATAAAAGTATAGTAAAAAGTAAATTTGAGTTTCTCATAATGTGGTTTATTTAAATCAAATATATATTTTTTATAAAAAATAAATAATTTAGTAACATAACAAAATATAAGATTTATGAAAAAATTAATGATTTTACTATTTTTTTTCTTCGTTTCTTGTGAAACTACTACAGTTGATAACACAAGTAAAAACCAAGAAATATTTAACAGAAACATAGATACTTTTAAAAAATCCTTAGAAGCATTTTATGCTGAGGACATTGAAGGATTTATGGATGCATTTTCTGATACATTAAAATGGACAGGACCTGATAAAAAACTTATGAGTGAAGTAGATTCAAAATTGGATCTTCAAGAAGCTCTAGTAGGATATACAACACTTTATGATAATCATGAGTTAAGAAATACTCTTTATTTTGCAGGAAGTGTTTATGCATCATCAGGTGAAGTTAGTGATGATCCTAATGCTATTAGAGTTTATGGAGACTGGCATCATACTCATACAGAATCAGGTAAAGACGTTAGTCATAAGTGGATGGCTGTTATTTGGTTTGATGAAGCTGGAAAGATTCATCAGTTTAATGACTTTTTTGATGTAGCAGGTTTTCTTGTTCAACACAAAGAATAAAAAATAATTAAAGCTCTCTATATGAGAGCTTTTTTTAATATTTCCCTTTATAAAAAAAATAATCTGTTACAAAAAGAACAAGAAATAGAAATATTGAAACAATAAAGAAATCTTTATCCAGGCTAGGAATCATTTCTTCCATAATAGACCACCCTGATAAAAGATAAATTATATAATTAATAAGTATCAAAAGAATATAACTTCCAATACCTGATTTTATTGAGTCAATTGTTTTTTTATTCATTTATCTCAAATTTATCAATATCAGGATAAAGAAAATTATTATATGGGTATCTTTTAATATGTATTTTTCTCACTTCTCTGTATACTGTCTTTTTAAACTCATCCAGGTTTGTTTTTTTTGTGGCGGAAATAAAAACTACATTCTCACCAAGTTTTGAAATCCAAGTATCTTTCCATTCTTTCAATGAAAAATTCCTCTCTGAATAATCATTAATTAAGTCTGTTTTATCATAATCTTCTCTCTTGTAATTATCTATCTTATTAAAAACTACAATTGTAGGTTTATTATGCCCATCAATTTCTTTTAATATTTTATTTACAGAATCCATATGCTCTTGAAAACTTGTGTGAGAAATATCAACTACATGAATTAATAAGTCTGCTTCCCTAACCTCATCTAATGTGCTCTTAAATGATTCAATCAACTCAGTAGGAATTTTTCTAATAAAACCTACTGTGTCGCCCAATAAAAATGGGAGGTTACCAATCACAACTTTTCTAGTGGTAGTATCAAGTGTTGCAAAAAGTTTATCTTCAGCAAATACACTTGATTTACTAATTGAATTCATTAGCGTTGACTTACCAACATTAGTATAACCAACAAGGGCTGCCCTTATAAGCTTGCCTCTATTTCCTCTTTGTATAGACATTTGCTTATCAATAATCTTAATTTTAGATTTTAGTAAAGCAATTTTATCTCTGACAATTCTTCTATCGGTTTCTATTTCAGTTTCTCCAGGACCCCTCATACCTATACCGCCTTTTTGTCTTTCAAGATGAGTCCACATTCCCCTAAGTCTTGGTAATAAATATTGACATTGTGCAAGTTCAACTTGAGTTCTCGCATAACTAGTCTTTGCTCTCTGAGCAAAAATGTCAAGTATTAAGTTTGTCCTGTCTAAGACTTTAATTTTAAGAATTTTACTAATATTTTTTTCTTGTGCTGGTGATAATTCATCATCAAAAATTATTGTTTGGATATCCATTGCTTTAACAAAAAAACTAATTTCTTCCATTTTTCCCTTTCCTATTAAAGTAGCAGGATTTGGACTTTCAATTCTTTGAATAAACCTTTTTTCTACTATACCACCAGCAGTATATGATAAGAATTCTAACTCATCAAGATACTCTTGAGACTTTTTTAGATTTTGATTTTTATTAACTAAACCTACAATAATTGTTTTTTCCATTTTAATGAAACAAAAGTAATTAAAGAATTAATTCTCATTATTTTTTTATATTATTATTTTAGTATGGAATAATTTATATATATGAAAAATTTCTTTTTCCTTTTACTAGTAATTTTTATACCATTAAATTCTTTTTCTCAAGGAATTATAATTACAGAAATTGCCGATCCTAATGATATGTATAATAGAAGATATGTAGAGATTTTTAATTCATCATCAGGATCAATAACACTCACTGACTACTACCTAATTAGATATAATAATAATTCAACTTCACCCGAAGAAGGAACCGCAATATCTCTTGCTACAGCTTGTGGATCTACATTCCAATCCAAAAAATTTTGCATTATATCTAACTGTGTTGACACTTTTAGATTTGGTGAGACATTTGGGATTTATAGTGATAATGCACAAGATAATGCTGGTGATCATGCAGCTAACTCTGATGGTAATGAAAAAATAGCTGTCGTGACAAGTAGTGGTGGTAGTTTTGATAAAGATAATTTTACAACTATTGATATTTTTGGGACAGTTGGTAATGGAGTAGGTGGTGTAAATACAGTAGAAAATTTTGAAAATGGCAGAGCTGAAAGAAAATCTACTGTAACTAATCCTCAAAGTACATGGAATTCTGCTCATTGGAATTCTGATAATGATGATGGAACAGGAGATGGTGCAATAAATACATCAGTTACAGTTGCATCAGGAGGTTTTGACCCGGGATATTGGATTGGTGCTACAGATGTTAATACATGGAGAGGACAAATAAGCACTGATTGGAATACTACAACTAATTGGGCTAGTAGTAGTGTTCCTGTAACAGATGGAATCATATGGATAAGACAAATTGATGGATCTGATAATATAGCAACCGTTCAAACTGATGGATCTACCCATACTCATACTCAATTAAATATATATTCTAATGGTCAGCTAATAATAAGTAAAGATGGAAAATTAACTATTTCTGGTGAAATTACAAATGATGGAACTCTCACCATACAAACAGATATAGACGAATCAGGAAGTTTAATTGCAAAAGCAGCCACAAACCCAACTCTAACATTTTCTAAAACATTTTCAGATGGACAATGGACACTAATATCTCCTGTTGTATCTGGTGAAATTGTAAATGATATTGACAACAACCTTGCAACTAACAGTGGAAAGAGTGCTATTGGTTATTGGGATAATACGGCTGGTACTCCAGCATGGGTGAATTATAATACAGGGGTTTCTACAACACTAACTGCGGGTAAGGGTTATCAGATAAATAGAAGTGGAGCTGGAACCGTTAATTTTACTGGTGCAATGATAAATTCGGATCAGACTGCTGCAATTACTACAGAATCTGGTGTGAAAGGAAATTGGAATCTTGTGGGTAATCCATTTCCTTCTTATCTTCATCTTAATTCAAATTCTGATGGTAGTAATAACTTTATAACAATAAATTCCTCAAAATTAGATGGTTCATATCAAGCAGTTTATGCTTGGGATGGATCAGCATATGATACATATAATCAATCATCTGGTGCTATGAAAATTGCCCCTGGAGAAGCTTTCTTTGTATATGCAGGTGGAGATGATAACGTATCATTTACAGAAGCAATGCAAGTACATGACGGAGAACAAGGCTTTATTGGAAGGAGTAATTCAAAAAAAGATTTAGATTATAAAAACGCAGGCCTTAAGATAAAGATGGTAGATGCTTCTAAATCTACAAGCTATACAAAAATATATTTTAATAATAACTCTACTAAAGGTCTTGACCCTGGTTATGATGCAGGTGTTTTTTCCTCTCAAGGAGTATCGACAAGACTAGTTGAAGAAGATAAAGGAATTGACTTAGCAATTCAATCACTTGCATATAGTGATATGGATGATGTTGTTATCCCTCTTGGTATCAATGCTAAAGCTGGTGATGTTGGTTTAATTCTCATGGAAAATACTATTCCATACGATGTTGGTATCTACCTTGAAGATAAAAAGAACAACACAATCGTTCCTTTTGATAATGCTATTCAATTTACTTCCAGTGAAGATATGAGTGGCACTGGACGTTTTTTCTTACACTTTAAGAAAGAAAGAATAGATGTTAACAATTTACCTACAGAGATTAAGATTTATGCAACAAATGATAAGAGCATAATGGTTGAAGGTCTTCAAAGATTTGAAGAGAATCCAACACTTAAGTTGTATGGTCTAAATGGAGAGCTTCTTAAAGAAAGAGTTTTAAATAAAGAGAATGGTACTGAAACAGTAGATGTCCATGAGTTATCTCGAGATATTTATATTGTTAATCTTAACATAGGTTCTCAAATTATTAACAAGAAAATTTTAATTAAGTAATTATGAAAGGTAAGAAAGAAAAGATATCAAGGAAGAAGGCTTTATCAAAGATGGGTAAGTATGCTTCTTTAACTGCTTTAGGAACATTCATGATTCTTGATCCTAAGAAAGCTCAAGCACAGTCTCCTCCTGATCCAGGATGGTAGAATATTAGTACCAAAGGTGGGAATCGAACCCACACTCCCGAAGGAACACGATTTTGAATCGTGCGCGTCTACCAGTTCCGCCACTTTGGCAATGGAGGCAAAAATACATTATTTACTATAAAAATTTAATTGGTATTTTGGTATGATTCTTAATACCTAATAATTCTGAGGCATTACCTTTATTCATTCCTATTTCCAAATTATCATTATAATTAAAAATTGCAAAAAGATCGGCAATATCAACTTCATTATATGAATTTGAAATAAGAGTAATTTTATCTATGCCTAAATTAATTTCAAAATTTCCAGAATTTTTAGTTAACACTTTATTGAAATCTGACTTTTTAATATTAGTTATAATATTTCCATAATGATCTATTCTTATTGAATAACCTATAATTTCATTATTGGAAATTTTTACCTCCATATTAGAAAACTGCCTAAAGTTTTTAAATGGATTTCCAAGGCTAGTATAATTTATTCCCGAGGCTAGTTTAGATGCAATTTCACCCATTAATTTTTCGGGAAAAGAAGGAAATATTTTTCCCTCTAACTTTATAACACTAATATTTTCATTAGGATCAAGTAAACTTATAATACCAGAGTCAAAGGTTATAATAAATTGATTATTGATTTGGAATAAAATAATGTCATTCTTATAATCAGAATCATTTACAGCTATAATATGAACTGAACCTTTAGGAAATTCTTGATATACATTTTTAAAAACATAAGCAGCATGAGATAAATCATACTTTTTAATTTCATGGCTAATATTTACAACTTTATTATTCTGATTATATTTTAGAATAGATGCTTCTACTGAAGCAACATAATGATCAGTTAATCCGAAATCAGAAATAAAGGTAATTATTGGCATAAGCAAATTGAATAATTTTTAAATTTGCATCAAAAAAAGATATAATAAATTTTGGTAGAAAAGATAATTAATCTCGAAGATATTGAATTAGTTGGTTTTCTTGGAATAAAAAATAAAAATATCCAAGAAATTGAAACAGCCTTTCCAAAAATAAAAATTGTTTCAAGAGGAAATAAGATATCTATAAAAGGGAATAAAAACCAACTTATCGAAGTAGAAAAAATCATTAGATCTCTTATGATCCATTTTGATAAATTTGGAAAAATCAATAAAAAAATAGTATTAAGTCACATTCAAAATGGATTTAGCAATGAAGAAAGTGAATCTATAGTTTATGGGTCATCTGGGAAAAAAATAATTGCAAAAACTTCAAATCAAAAAAAAATAGTTGATCTTCATTTTAAAAACGACTTATTATTTGTAATTGGACCAGCAGGGACTGGTAAAACATATATTAGTGTTGCTTTGGGTGTTAAAGCTTTGAAAGAAAAAAAAGTAAAAAAAATTATAATAACTAGACCTGTTGTAGAAGCTGGAGAAAATTTAGGCTTTTTACCGGGAGATTTACAAGATAAAATCGATCCGTATCTAAAACCAATTTATGATGCACTAGAAGATATGATTCCTATCCAAAAAATGAAAAAACTTATTGAAAATAAGACAATTGAGATTGCTCCATTAGCATATATGAGAGGAAGAACATTAAAAAATGCATTTATATTGCTAGATGAAGCTCAAAATACAACACAGTCTCAACTCAAAATGTTTCTAACAAGATTAGGAAAAAACTCAAAAATGATAGTTACAGGAGATATTTCTCAGATTGATTTAAGAAAAAATCAATCATCAGGCCTTGTTGATGCTCAAAATAAATTGAATAATATAAATGGTATTGGATTCACTCATCTAGATAGCTTTGATGTTTTAAGACATAGTTTAGTCAAAAAGATATTAGATAAATATCAATCATCATGAATTATTTTATAATAGATTATGATTCAACTTTCATTAAAGTAGAGTCATTAGATGAATTATCTAAAAATTCAAAGAATTACAATATAAAAGCTCAAAAAAAAATTGAAAAGATCACAGAACTAGGGATGGAGGGAAAAATTTCATTTTCTGAATCACTAGGTAAAAGAATAAGGCTCATTAAGTGTGATAAAGAAGATATAAATAAAACAATTCAAACATTAGATGGACTAGTTTCAGAATCATTTAAGAAAAATATCCCTTTTCTAAAAAAAAATAATGATAAGATAATAATAATATCTAGCGGATTTCATGAATTAATTGACCCTATAGTCGTGAAATATGGAATAAAAAAAGAAAATATTTACGCTAATAGATTTTTATATAAAAATCAAAATATAATTGGTTATGATAAAAATAATTATTTAAGTCAATCTCAAGGTAAGGTAAAGCTACTTAGAAAACTAAATCTTAAAGGAAAAATTCATGTGATAGGAGATGGATACACAGACTATGAAATTAAAAAAGAAGGTTTAGCAAATTCCTTTTATTTATTTACTGAAAATATTAAGAGGGAATCTATTGTAAAAAGTGCTGATTATTTGCTAAAATCGCTAGATCAATTTATAAAAATTATTAAATGAAAAAGCTTTCATTCCCAAAATCTAAAATCAAAGTTCTACTTCTAGAAAAACTAGATAAATCAGCATATAATATTTTTTTAAATGAGGGTTATGATGTAGAAAGTTACAATGGAAGTTTTAATGAAGATGAACTAATTAAAAAAATTAAAGATGTTTCCATTTTAGGAATAAGATCTAAATCAAATATTACAAAAAAGGTTATTAAATCAGCCAATAGACTTTTAAGCATTGGAGCTTTCTGTATAGGTACAAATCAAATAGATCTAGTTGAATGTGCAAAACATGGTATTACTGTATTTAATGCACCATATAGTAATACAAGATCAGTTGTTGAAATAGTGTTAGGGCAAATGATAAATATAATGAGATCTATTGTAGATAAGTCAAACGACATGCATAGAGGGATTTGGAGAAAAGACTCAAAAAACTCATTTGAAATTAGAAATAAAACTATTGGAATTATAGGATATGGTAATATTGGATCACAATTGTCAATACTTTGTGAATCTATAGGAATGAAAGTTATATACTATGACAAAGTAGATAAATTATCAATAGGTAATGCTACTAAATGTAATTCTTTAAAATCTCTTCTTGAAAAATCCGATTTTATCTCAATTCATATTGATGGAAGAAAGGAAAACACAAATTTTTTTAGTTCAAAAGAATTTAGTCTCATGAAAAAAGGATCTGTATTAATAAACTATAGTAGAGGCAATGTTTTAGATATTGACTCTCTAATAGAAAATTTATCAAATGGTAAACTTTTAGGTGCAGCTTTAGACGTTTTTCCAAAAGAACCACTCAACAATCAAGAAGAATTTAAATCAAATTTAAGAGGATTAAATAATGTAATATTATCTCCTCATATAGGTGGTAGTACTAAAGAAGCTCAAAAAAATATAGGAACATATGTACCAGAAAAAATAATCGATTTTATTAATACAGGTAATACTTCTAACTGTATTAATTTTCCTGAGTTATCACTGCCTGAACAAAGAGATTCACATAGACTTATCCATATCCATTATAATGAACCTGGGGTTTTACTAAATATTAATAAAATTATTTCTAGCTATAATATTAATATTAAAGGTCAGTATTTAAAAACTTTAGAAAATATAGGGTATGTAATTACTGATATAGATAGAGAATATGATAAATCAGTAGTAAATGAATTAAAAAATATTACTAATACTATTAAATTGAGGGTACTTTATTAATATGAAAGATATTTTCTTTACTCCTGGTCCCTCTGAGCTTTTTTTTACAGTAGAAGACCATATAAGGAATGGTTTTAAAAATAACATTTACTCTATCTCACATAGAAGCATAGAATTCAAAAAAATATATGAAGATTGTACTAATAATCTGAAAAGTTTTTTAAATATTCCTGATGGGTACCATATAGCTTTTCTTTCGTCAGCTAATGAAATTTGGGAAAGAATAATTCAAAACTTAATTGAAGAAGAATCAGGTCACTGTATAAATGGGGCTTTTTCAAAAAAGTTTCATGATTTTGCTTTATTAAATAAAATCAATGCAATTCCATATAATTATAATAATAAAGAATATAAAATAGATGAGATATCAAAATCCCATGAACTTTTAGCTTTAACATTAAATGAAACTAGTACTGGAATAATGTGTAATAAGAATACAATTAGTAAAATAAGATCAAAAGTTGATTCATTGATTGCTCTAGACTGTGTTAGTGGAATACCCTCAATTCCTTTCAATATTAGTGATGTTGATACTTTTTATTTTTCTGTACAAAAATGTTTCGGATTACCATCAGGTCTTGGCGTATGGATTTATAATGATGAATGTCTAAATAAACATAATAAGCTTAAAGAAAAAAAAATAACAGGGACATATCATTCATTAAATAAACTTCATCAAATGGGATTAAAATATCAAACTCCTGAAACACCGAATGTATTGGGAATTTATGTTTTCAGTAAAGTTGTTAAAGATATGATGAATGTTGGAATTGAAAATATTATAAGAGATACTAATTATAAGTCAACGCTTCTATATAACACTATTAATAATCATCCTGGATTAAAACCTTATATAAAAAATAAAAATCTACAATCAAAAACAGTAATCATAGCTGATACAATTAAAGAAGCAGATTTTTATATTAATGGGCTAAGAAAAAAAGGTAAAGTAATAGGAAAAGGGTACGGATCTTTAACAAATCAAATAAGAATTGCTAACTTTCCCACTCATTCAAAAGAAGTTTTTGAATCACTTTGCGATGAACTAAACCAATTAAAATGAAAACAGCTGTTGTTACAGGTGGAGCTAGTGGAATAGGATTAGAATTTGTAAAACTACTTATTAATGATAATTACAAAGTTTATGTTGTTGACAATAGTAAAGAAAATTTAAGCAAATTACCATCTAAATTAAAGTCAAAAAATATTGAAACAATTCACAAAGATTTATCAAAAACTGACTCACCAGAAAAACTATATAAAATCCTAAAAAAAGAAAATATTGATGTTTTAATTAATAATGCTGGTTTTGGTACTTTTGGCAAATTTCATAATACAGAATGGAAAATAGAAAAAGATATGATAAACCTCCATGTTTTAAATACTACCCACCTAACAAAACTTTTTTTAAAAGATATGGTAAAAAAAAATGAAGGTAAAATTTTAAATATTGCGTCTGTTGCAGCATTTCAACCGGGGCCACTTATGTCTCTATATTATGCTACAAAAGCATATATTCTTCATTTTACTGAAGCTATATCTAATGAAGTTAAAGATAAGAATATTTGCATATCAGTTCTTTGTCCAGGACAAACCAAAACGAATTTCCAAAAAAATGTTTCTAGTAAAATAAATAAAATAAAATTTAATACTGCATGTCCAATTAAAGTAGCAAAATATGGTTATGAATCTCTTAAAAAAAATGTAACTGTTTCTGTACCAGGATTTTGGAATAATATAATAATTTTTCTTGGAAGACTTTTGCCAAGATCCACTTCTACTAATCTTGTAAGATATATTCAAGAAAAAAATAGAGACTAATTTTTCGTAATGGATAGAGAATCTACTAAAAAAAAAATAGAAAATCTAAGGGAAGAAATTGAACATCATAATAAACTTTATTATGATGATAGTGAAAATATAATATCAGATTATGAGTATGATTTAAAAATGAATGAACTGATTTCTTTAGAAAAAAAGTTCCCTGAGTTTTCATTATCTACCTCTCCTAGTCTTAAAGTGGGTGGAAAAATCACAAAAGACTTCAAAACATTCAAACACAGTACTCAAATGTTATCTTTATCAAACACATATTCTGATGAAGATTTAAATGATTTTGATAAAAGAATTAAAAAATTATTGGATAGTAACGATATAGAATATATCTGTGAATTAAAATATGATGGAGTTGCTCTAAGTATCTTATATGAAGATAAAAAACTTAAAAGAACTTTAACTAGAGGTGACGGAAAATATGGAGATGATATTTCTAATAATGCTCTTACTATTAAAACCTTACCAATTAAATTAAACTCCAATGAAAATTTAAATATAGAGGTAAGAGGAGAAGCATTTATATCTAAATCAAATTTTCATTTACTAAATAAAGAAAAAGAAAAAAACAATGAACAATTATTTTCAAATCCTAGAAATACAGCATCAGGATCATTAAAACTTCAAGATTCTTCTGAGGTAGCTAAAAGAAAAATAAATTGCTTTATATACTCATTAAATTCAGATATAGATGGAATATATACACAAGAAGAAGGACTCAATTATCTAAAGGAAATTGGGTTTAATGTGCCAAATACTTATGAAAAATGTAATAATATTGATGAAGTAAAAACCTATATCAGAAAATGGGAAGATAAAAGAAACTATCTTGATGTTGAAACTGATGGTATAGTTATAAAGGTAAATAATTTAAAATATCAAAAAAAATTAGGGAATACTAGTAAAAGTCCAAGATGGGCAATTGCATATAAGTATAAAGCTGAAAGTAAAGTAACCAAAGTAAAAGATATTCTTTTCCAGGTTGGAAGAACAGGAGCTGTTACTCCTGTTGCAATTCTAGAACCAGTTAAAATTGGTGGATCTGTAGTAAAAAGAGCATCTCTACATAACCATAACGAGATTAGAAGACTTGATATTAGATTAAATGATTATGTTAATATTGAAAAAGGAGGAGAAATTATTCCTAAGATCACATCAGTTATAAAAGAAAAAAGAGAAATTGGATCTAAAGAATTTATTTTTACTAAAAATTGTCCATCGTGCGGTTCATCTCTTATAATTAAAAATAAACAGGCAGTTTCATATTGTAAAAATGATCTTCTATGCAGACCACAGATATATGGGAGAATTGAGCATTTTATTAGTAAAAATGCTATGGATATAGAACACATTGGTCCTGAGACTATCAAAGGATTAGTTGATAGAGAAATAATTAATAATGCATCAGATCTTTACAAAATTAAATTCGATGATATCATTAATCTTGAATTCAAATTAAATGATGGAGAAAAAATAAGATCACTAAAAGAAAAATCTTGTAATAATATTATTGATAGCATAAAAATATCGAAAAGTAAACCATTCTCTAATCTATTATTTGCTCTTGGAATTAGATATGTCGGAAAAACTACTGCTGAAAAACTTACATCCCATTTCAGTAATATAGATAAATTAATAAATGCAGATTTTGATGAAATTATATCAGTAGATGAAGTAGGAGATAAAATTGCAGAAAGTATAATTAAATATTTCTCTGATAAAAAAAATATAGAATTGGTTAATAGCTTAAAAAATTCTGGATTAATTTTTAGTGAAAAAATTCAAGAATTTGAATCTAATAAACTTGATAGTTTGGTATTTGTAGTTTCAGGTTCATTCTCTAGTTTTTCAAGAGAAGAATTACAAGAAAAGATAAAACTTAATGGAGGTAAAGTTTCAAAATCATTATCTTCAAAAACAAATTATTTAGTTTTCGGAGATAATATGGGACCAAAAAAGAAAATAAAAGCTAAAGAACTTAATATTAAAATGATTTCTGAAAGTGAGTTTATTTCTATGATATGAGATTTATATTAAATACTATAAATAAATTAAAAAGTAAAAGACTTGAAATTAATAGAGCATCATTAAGCTATACAAAAGCGAACCACTTTGGAATCTTATATACTTACATAGATGAAAATAAACAAAAGGCTATTAATGAATTTGTTCAAAGTTTAAAGAAAGATGGAAAAAGAGTAGATTTATTACCTGCAATAGAAAAGCAAAATGCCGATAACAGATACTTTAAAACTTTTAAGATAGATGAAGTTAATTCTTTTGGAAAGTGGTCAAACAATAATGTAAATCTATTTATATATCAACAATACGATTTTGTAATCTATCCAGACCTGAAACTTAATCCTGAAATGGAAAATATTTTAATAAATTCATATTCTAAGTGTAGAATAGGATTTATTAATAATAAAATGAATTTATTTGAACTTATTTTAAAATCAGATTTAGAATTTGACATCTCAAATAGACTAAACAGATTACTTAGATACCTTAAAAAGTTAAAATAAAAAAAAGGTGGTCAAAAAATTAACCACCTTTAATTTAAAAACTTTTTCTTTAGTTAATTAAGAAGCGTTTTTTCTAGCTTGAACTTCTTTTCTAACATCTTGAGCCCAAACTTTTAAAGCTTGCATGCCCTTTCTAACTCTAGTTCCAGCCGCTTTATTTCCTTTGTCATAAAATTTAGCGAAGTCAGGACCTAAGTCATTTACTAAGCCAGTTAATTCGTCGTATCTACTCATTATATAAAATTTAAATTAAAAAATAGTACTTAAACAATTTAAGAAAAAAAAACCAATAAATCTACTAGATAAGGCCGTTTTTTACATAAATTATGTCAAAACAGCACCTTTTTCGCCCATTTTTTGATAAATTCCATTATCTAGCTTCTTTTTCACCTCTTTAAATGCATTTATTGTCTCGTTTACATCATCTAAAGAATGAGCAGCAGTTGGAATAATTCGTAACATAATTACACCTTTTGGAACAACTGGATAAATAACTCCTGAACAAAAAATACTATATTGTGAACGTAAATCTTTTATTAAGTTTGTACACTCATAAACATCACCTTTCAAAATAATAGGAGTTACAGGTGATTGTGTTGTACCAATATTAAAACCATTTTCTTTTAAACCTCCTTGTATTGCATTGACAACTTCCCACAATTTATTTTTAAAATTTGGATTTGATTTTAACAATTCTAATCTCTTTAAATTACCAATTACTAGAGGCATAGGTAAAGACTTTGCAAATATCTGAGACCTCAATTTATATCTTAGATTATCTATTATGTCAGCATTACCTGACACGAATGCACCTATACTTGCCATTGACTTTGCAAAGGTTGAAAAAAATAAATCAATACCATCTTGGACACCTTGTTCTTCTCCAGAACCAGCTCCTGTTTCACCCATTGTTCCAAATCCATGAGCATCATCAACAAATAATCTAAAATTATAATTTTTTTTCAATGCAACAATAGAAGATAAATCACCCATGTTGCCTGACATACCAAAAACACCCTCAGTTATAACTAAAATTCCACCTCCAGTCTCTTTTACTATTTTTGTGGCTCTGTCTAATTGACTTTGTAAATTTTTAATATCATTATGAGGAAATACAAACCTTTTACCTATATGCATTCTCAAACCATCAATTATACATGCATGGCACTCAGAATCATAAACAACTACATCTTTTCGGTCAAGAAGAGCATCTACAATAGATAAAACACCTTGATATCCATAGTTAAGCAAAATTGAATCTTCCTTTTGAACAAAATTTGAAAGCTCTTTTTCTAACCTTTCATGATGAACTGAATTTCCAGACATCATTCTAGCGCCCATTGGATAAGACAAACCCCAATCTTTTGTAGCTTGAGCATCTGTATCTCTTACCTCTGGATGGTTAGCAAGACCTAAATAATTATTTAAACTCCAATTGAGTACATTTTTCCCCTTAAATTTCATTCTAGGGCCAATTTCACCTTCGAGCATAGGAAACATATAATAATTGTCATCAATGTGAGAATAAGCACCAAGAGGTCCTTTGTCTTTTAAGATTTTTTCAAATAAGTCCATAAAAAATTTAAATTATTTCGGCAAAAATAATAAGTATAGATATAATAACTATAAAAAGAAGAAAATGTTTTAAGAGCTTATTTCAATTGTAACCACTGATTCTTTTGAATTATCATCACTTGATTTCCCAACCTCTTTATCATTAATTTTTGTAATTTTTACATCAGATCCCTCTTTAAGTTTTTGCGATATTGCAATATAAGGAGCACTTACAACTTGGTCATTTTGATTTAAACCAGATAATATTTCTATATTCTCAAAATCACTTATTCCTGTTTCAACTTCTACCATTTTAGTTTTACTATCTTCAACAATAAAAACAACCTGTTTGATTATTTCATTTCCTAGACTATCTTTTTCATTTTTAGTTGTAACAGATGATATGGGAACTAATAATATATCATTTTTTTCTTGTGTTATAATTTCAACACTTGCAGTCATACCTGGTTTAAATGGGTTCTCTATACCTTCTTCTATAGTCAAATCCTTAAATGACTCATTTATTACTCTTATTTTTACTTTAAATTCTGTAACAGCATCAGGTGATGGTTTAGGATTAGCAGTACTTGCTATCTCAGTTACTATTCCTTTAAAAACTTTATCATAGGTATTATATGCATCAACATCAATATTAGTTGTGTCTCCAATTGCAACTCTTACAATATCATTTTCATTAACATCTACCCTAACTTCCATTATTGATAAATCAGCTATTCTTAGTAATTCAGTACCTGCCATTTGAGATGTGCCTACTACCCTCTCACCAAGTTCAACACTTAATAATGATACAGTTCCAGTCATCGGTGCTACAATACTTGTTTTCCTTAAATTTTCCTCTGCCTCATCAACAGTAGCTTTAGCACTCCTTACGACATATTCACTAGCTTTTACACTTTGTTTACTAGATTCTAGATCTTGTGTAGATACTTTAAAATTCGTTTCTGCAATTTCATATTCTGAATCAGATATAACATTTTGTTCAAACAGAGATTTTTGTCTATTGAATTCTAATTTTGATCTTAAAAATTGAGCTTCTGATCTTGATAAATTAGATTTTGAGCTAGAGAGGTTAGCTCTAACTTGATTATAATTAGCTTTAGCTCTTTCTAAAGCATTAATAAAATTATCAGGTCTTATAACTACTAATAATTTTCCTTCGTCAACATAATCTCCCTCCATAATGGTAAGATCAATAATCTCTCCAGGAACTTCAGGGCTAACTCTAACTTCTACTTCTGGTTGTATTTCTCCTGAAGCAGTAACTAGTTCAGTAATTTTCCCTTTTGAAGCTTCTTTAACTTCTACTTCAATTGGTTTTACTCCACCAAACCAACCAAGTCTATTTCCAATACTAAGCAGGATAATACCACCAATTACTAAAGATCCTATAATTATTAATGTTCTTTTATTTTTCATAGTTAAAAAGTTAATTTTTTTCCTTGATAAAAGTCTAAAACTTTTAATTTAAATATATAATCATATTTAGAAGATAATAAATCATTTGTCGCTCTAACTAAATTATTATTTGATATCTGATATTCAGTATAATTAACAGAACCTAAATTATATTGACTTTTTATTATTCTAAATGATTCTTCTAAAGCTTGAACTTGTTTCTGAGATGCAGAATATGATTTTGATGCAGCAAGAGCATCATTAAATGATGTTTCTATTGTTTGGCGAACCTGATTCCTTGCTTCAATTACACCAATATCAGCTATTTCTTTGTTTAATTTAGCTCTTTTAATATTAGCAGATGTCTGATATCTATTAAATATTGGTATTGATATAGATACAGTTAAAGATTTACTTAAGTAATCTTTCCATTGCTCAAGAATAGTAAAATCTTTATCAGAACCAATAACATTGGGAACCAAAGATAATGAGGAAACGGTCTGAAGTGGATTGTTAGTTAAATAACCAATTGTAGTAGGTTGCATTGAAAATCCATCATAAAATTCTCTTTCTCTATTAGCAAAACTAGAGTAATTTGAAGAAAAACTTGAGGATATACTAATAGAAGGATATCTTCCACTTTTTGATATTCTTAAATCATATAAACTTGATTGAGCATTTTTTTCAGCACTTTTTATTTCAGGCAAAAGATTAACAGCCATATTAAAAATTTCATTTGGGTTTGATTCTATTACTGTGGATGGAGATAACTCAACAACTGGTTTAATAATTTTAATTTCTTTTGGTGTATCTAATAATAATAATTGCTTTAATTGGAGTATAGTTAATCTATAATTGTTTTCTTGTTGTATTAATGCCAATTCGTCACCAGCAACCTGCGCTTCAAGGTTTAATTTATTAGTTATTGGAATTGAACCTGCATTAACCAATTTTGTAGTTCTACTTAACTGCTCTTGAGTTGATTGCAATTGGAACCTTGCATTATCAAGTCTGTCAGTATTAAGGAGTACATTCAGATAAGCTCTAACTACACTAAGCATAACATTATTTCTAGTATTTTCTAAATCAAAAGCACTTTTTTCAAGAAGAATTTTAGATCTTTTTATGTTATTTCTAACAGAAAATCCTGAAAATAAATTCATGTTTGATGATGCACTAATACCCGAAAAATTAGAATTATTGGATATAAATGTGTTAGTAGTAGGATCAATAGATCTACCATAATTATTTCCATAGTTAGAAAAAACATTAAGAGTTGGTGTTTGTTGAAGTAATGATTGATTATAACCAACCTTTTGTAATTGTTCATTAATCATACTTCTTTTCAATTGAAGATTATTCTCGAGAGCAATTTCGATACATTGCTCTAAGTCTAACTCTAAATATTTATTTGATTGAGAAAATAAACTGTTTGAAAATAAAAATAAAAATAGAACTCTTAACATATTAAATTAGATGATATTAATAAAAATTCCTTGCATCAACGCGATGCAAAGATAAAATTTCGAGGCAAAGTAAAAAACTTTTATACCGAAACCTCTCCTTTTATATGTGGATGAGCTTTATAATCAACTAATTTAAAATCTTCATATGTAAATGAAAATATATCTTTGACATCCCTATTTATTTTCACCTTTGGCAGTGGAAAAAAATCTCTATCTAACTGTAGTTTAACTTGATCTATATGATTGAGATAAATGTGGGCATCTCCAAATGTATGTATAAAATCTCCTAGTTTAAGATTACATACTTGAGCTATCATCATAGTTAACAAAGCATAGGATGCTATGTTAAATGGAACACCTAAAAAAACATCAGCACTTCTTTGATATAATTGACAAGATAACTTTCCGTTTAAAACATAAAACTGAAATATTGTATGGCAAGGGGGTAAAGCCATATTATCAATATATGGCACATTCCAAGCACTAATAATATGTCTTCTTGAATGAGGATTTTCTTTCAAATTTTCAATAAGTTTTTTAATTTGATCATAAGTTTTACCATCTTTTCCTTCCCATCTTCTCCACTGTACTCCGTATACTGGACCTAAATTTCCATCTTTATCAGCCCACTCATCCCAAATTCTAACTCCATTTTCATTTAAATATTTCACATTATTATCACCTTTTAAAAACCACAGTAGTTCATGAATTATTGATCTTAAATGTAATTTTTTTGTAGTAATGCATGGAAAACCTTCATTTAAATCAAATCTCATTTGATGGCCAAAGATGCTTATGGTTCCAGTTCCCGTTCTATCTGATTTTTTCTCTCCTTTTTCTAGAATTGTTCGTAATAGATTATGATATTGCTTCATTTAATTTAAGTAAATTTAACTTGTAAAAAGTAATTGCAAATCAAAATTAAGATTTAAGATGAAAAAAAGATTATCGTTATTCATTATTTTTCTCTTATCTTCTTTTTTTTTCTATTTATTCTACAATCAAAAAAAAATATCCTCTACTCTTTGGGATATTGTTCCATCTAAATCAGCAATTGTTATTGAATTAGAAAACCCAAACCTTCAATGGAGCAAATTATTATTGGAATTAAGTGAATCTAATATAATAAGTTCCATTAATCCTTTAATCAATGATTTTAATGATTTTAATGATTTTGTTGATGGGAAAATTGAAGAATATCTTTCTGATAATAAGATAATTATATCTTTTTTTAACTTTTCAAATAAAA